>JAFQAX010000058.1 GCA_017399785.1 Oscillospiraceae bacterium
ACCAGACCGAGCATGATTGCCCAAACCCAGGTAGAGCCGTCGTTGAACAGCGCGAAACCGGGAGTAACGCCCTGCATGGTCAGTGCGCCGAGCAATACTGCAACAGCGGCGTCACCGGGGATGCCAAGGGTGAGCAGCGGGATAAGGGTAGCGCCGGTTACTGCATTGTTGCCGGTTTCGGGGGCGAGAATACCTTCGATAGAACCCTTGCCGAATTCCTCGGGGTGCTTGGATATACGTCTTGCAGTGTCGTAAGAGAACATGGCGGAAAGAGCGCCGCCGGTTCCGGGGATTGCACCGATAACGCAGCCGATAACCGAAGAAGTGATTATTATCTTCCAGTGCTTGATAATATCAAAGATGCGCAGGGTGGATTTCTGGAACTTGGTGTCGATGGTGGTGATGTCGTCTTTGGAGATGTTGTGCAGCTTGATAAGAACCTCGCTTACTGCGAAAACGCCCAGCATAACGGTTGCCTGACGGAAGCCGGCGAGAAGATTCTGGCTGCCAAAGGTGAAGCGGGAAGTTCCGTCCAGCATTGAGATACCAACGGTGGAAAGGCTCATTCCAAGGAATGCCATGATGACGCCTTTGAAGATGTTCTTTTCAGCCATGCCGATAACGCAGCAAACGCCGAAAAGGCAAAGAGCGAAATATTCGGGAGAAGCGATGTGGTAAGCGATTTTTGCGATCTTGGGGGCAAAGAACAGCAGCGCGAAGCAGCTAAGGATTCCGCCGATGGTGGAGCCCACCAATGCGGTCTTAAGCGCGTCACCCGCGCGTCCCTGCTGTGCAAGAGGATAGCCGTCAAAGGTGGTGGCGGCAGCATTCGGGGTGCCGGGGGTGTTGATGAGGATAGCGGTGATAGAGCCGCCGTAGGTAGCGCCGCAGTAGGAAGCCAGCATAAGGTACATGCCGGCAAGGGAATCCATACCGAAGGTAAGGGGAAGAAGAATAGCTATTGCAAAGATGACGTTAAGGCCGGGCATGGCGCCGATAATAGTTCCGGCAGCCAGACCGATATTCATCATCAGAATATTCGGAACAGTAAATATATCCTGTAAAACTTCAAGACTCATTAAAAGATTCCCTCCTTTTTATCTAAGTGCAACATGAAGAATGTATTTGAAGATAATATACATGCCTGCCGCAAAGGTATAGGCAGCGGCATAATATTTCCAGTTTTTGCACTTTATAACAAGGAAAAATACGGGAATAAAAATGACGGTTGCAACTATAAAACCGTATCCTCTGATAAGGCTGCTTGCATAGTGGAAAATAAGAGAGTAAGCAAGGATTACGGCAAAGCCCAAAAGGGGCATGGTGTTGCTGGCAAAATCAAATTTAGACTCGGCTGTGGAAGGCTGTTCGACAGCTTTTGCTTTTTTATAACGGAAAGCGGCTTCAATAAAACCGACAGTGGCAGCAATGAAAATTATTGCCATGGTGAACTGAGGGAAGGTGCGGTTAGAAAAAACTGCATTTTTGGCCAGCTTTATCTGGGAGGGGATGAACACCCAGTAAACCAGCGAGCTGAGCAACATAAATGCCAGCATGGAACACATGTCTTTTTTAGCTTTCTTCACGGTTTATACCTCCGAAGTATAATAATAAAAACAAGGCAGTATGTGGGCAAAGACCACATACTGCCTTAAAATTCGGATTAGATCATGCCAGTCTTTTCCATAACTTCTTTGTATACAACGCCTGCAGATTCAATGATCTCGGTGGTCTCTGCTTCGGTGGTCGGCTCAAACTTGCCGTCTTCAAGCAGGAAGCCCATGGTCTTCAGATACTGCTGATATGCATCGGATGCAACAGCTGCGTCGATCTTTTCCTTGAGGAAGTCAACGATCTCAGCGGGGGTGTCCTTGCGAACTGCAACCCACTTGAGGCCGGTGATAACGTGCAGGTTCTCTACGCCGTAATCGCCAAGAGCGGGAACGCCGGGAAGGATAGCGCAGGGGTTGGAGTCGAAAATAGCTACAACTTCAAGCTCGTCGAGATGCTTAACAGCGTCGGTGGAGTCGGTGCAGGAGAAGAGAGCCTCGCCGTTGAGAACAGCTGCGATAGCGCCGTTGGTGCCGTCATAAACCATCTTGTTGCCGGTGGTTACGCCAAGCTGATCAAGAGCGGAAGCTGCAGCGATGTCTGCATAGCCGCCTGCATTGGGAAGTGCGTAGATGAAGTTGTTGCCGCCCTTGATGTACTCAAGAAGCTTATCGATGTTGCTGTACTCAGAGCCCTTCTTAACGCAGATGGTAGCTGCAACACCAGGGTGAAGCATGGTGAGGAATCTGAAGTCGTCAAGCTTGTAAGCAAGGTCGGGGTTGAGGATGGGCTGGGAGATGCCGCAAGCGTTTGCCATGGTCAGGATGGTGTGACCGTCAGCGGGACGTGCAGCAGCCTCAGCGGTGCCGAGGGTCTGGCTTGCGCCGGCGATGTTTTCAACAACAACGGTGCCAAAGTCAAGCATGTCTGCAAGTGCGCGGGTAGGAAGGTCTACTGCTGCGCCTGCGGGAACGGGAGCGATCCAGGTAACGGTGCCCTTGGGATAATCAAGTGCGGGTTCCTTTTCAGCGGGTGCAGCGGGTGCAGCGGGTGCTGCGGGAGCTGCGGAGGAAGCGGGTGCTGCGGGTGCAGCGGGTGCAGCAGGAGCTGCGGGAGCTGCGGGCTTGGAGCCGCATGCTGCCATAGCCATTACCATAGTAAGAGCAAGAACGAGTGCCAGTAACTTTTTCATTTTTTACTCTCCTTTGAAAATATTTTGTTTCAAAAGCTATTTAAGCGACCTAACGCTTTCATTTCGATTATACAAGACCTGAAAAGATTGGTCAAGCAATATTTTGACTTTATTACAAAAAATAAAAGGGATTTTCATGTAAAATCAGATAAATCGCATTTTTTAAAGCACTATTAATATAATAAGTATTGTGAATAAAAGAATAACTGTGCTATAAATACAGAATCGCATGTTTTTTGACTGCGTTTTAGAATTGAATAAAAGCAATTTCGCTCTTTTTTTTGGATTTAGTATAAAAAACACTTTCGTTTTGTTTCGAAACGAAAGTGAAAACTACATCGCAAACCGAAAAGCGACAGCAAACCTGCGGTATATTTCTGACAAAATAAGCATTCTTGCTACCGGTGAAATGCTGTGCTATGATAATCAATAATAGATTTACTAAAATATGCTGCGCAGCATTTTAGAAAGAAGAGATTAATATGCCGCCCATCAATGTAATGTTAAAACCGGCCTCCGGACTTTGCAATCTGCGGTGCCGCTATTGCTTTTATGCCGATGAGATGAAAAACCGCGAGGTTTCCAGTTACGGCCTCATGTCGGAAGAAACGCTGGAAGTAATTGTGCAAAAAGCGCTTGCCGAAGCAGAAGGTCAGTGCACCTTTGGACTTCAGGGCGGAGAGCCAACTCTTGCGGGACTGGATTTTCTGAAAAAGCTGGTCGAGCTTCAAAAAAAATATAACAAGAAAAATCTCATAATAAATAACGCCCTTCAGACCAACGGCATGCTGATCGATGAGCAATGGGCAGAGTTTTTTGCGGAAAATCACTTCCTTGTAGGTGTTTCACTTGACGGTGACCAAAGCCTGCACGACCTTTACCGCCGTGATGCCGATGATAAGGGTACCTTTGACCGAGTTATGAAAACCGTTTCGCTGCTGGAGCAGCACGGCGTCGAATATAACATCCTCACCGTTGTAACTGCCCAGACAGCCAAAAGAATAGGTGAGATTTATAAATTCTTTGCCCGCAAAAAGCTGCGCTACCAGCAGTACATACCCTGCCTTGATCCGCTGGAGGCCGACCGAGGCGGAGAAAAGTATTCGCTTACCCCGGAGCTGTACGGCAATTTTATGAAAAAGCTGTTCGACCTTTGGTATGACGATGTAGTCAACGGCCGCTTTATATATATAAGGTATTTCGAAAATCTGCTCGGTATGATGCTTGGCATGCCGCCCGAAAGCTGCGGAGTAAGCGGTGTTTGCTCCCGCCAGTATGTAGTCGAAGCGGACGGCAGCGTCTACCCCTGCGATTTTTACATGCTGGACAGCTATAAGCTTGGCTCGCTTGTAACCGACAGCTTTGACCAGCTTGAAGAGCGCCGCAAGCAGCTGAGATTTATCGAGGATTCCGCTATCTGGCCAAGCGAATGCATGAATTGCAAGTGGGTGAGAGTTTGCCGCAACGGCTGCCGTCGAGACCGAATTATGGGCGAAGATAACGTGATAGGCAAAAACTATTTCTGCCAAAGCTATAAGGCGTTTTTTGAATATGCAATGCCCAGATTGAGCGAGATGTGCAGGGCGATAGCCCAAAACCGCAGATATGGTGGAAACGGGCGCTAAATATATATAAATGTATAAGTAAAACGCTATTCGGTGCAATGATGTTACCGAATGGCGTTTATTTTCTTATTGCCTGTTTTGTAAAGATATATAAGCTTCTCTTGATAGCTTTATGGATAGCGCAGGGCAAGCATCGGCAATATTATATTGCAAGTTCATACATTTTCCTTTCGCTTGACAGCTTTTGGCGGGCGTTGTATCCTTACAGAAGTGGAGTAGATAAGTCTTACAAACCCTGTAAAAGGAGGAGTAATCATGCCGAGAAAAAACAGCCGTAATACAAAAGGACGCATCATTTCTGCGGCCTGGAAGCTTTTTTATGAACAGGGTTATGAGGCGACAACGGTAGAGGATATTGTGTTTGAATCGGGAACCTCAAAGGGCTCGTTTTACCATTATTTCGAGGGTAAAAATGCGTTGCTGGGAACGCTGGCCAATGTGTTCGATGAAAAATATGAGCAGCTGGAAATGACAATGGATCCTAATTTGAACGCTATGGAAAAGCTGATCTATCTCAATCACGAGCTGTTTGTAATGATAGAAAGCGGCGTTTCGATGGATCTGCTGGCACGGCTGCTTTCCACCCAGCTTTTAGCGCGAAGCACAGAAAAACATCTGCTCGACCGCAACCGCACTTATTTTAAACTGCTGCGCCGTATAATCGGAGAGGGACAGAGATCTGGTCAGCTGAGAAACGACCTGAGTGTCAACGCCATCCTGAAAGCCTATGCGCTGTGGGAGCGGGCATTGATGTACGACTGGTGTCTGGCGGAGGGTGACTATTCGCTGGTCGCCTACACCGATCAGGTAACGCCAATGTTTTTGAGCAGTTACGCTGCAAAAACATCAGAACAAAAATAATAATATTTTTCGTTTTTATAATAATTATTAAAATCGTTCAGTTAAAAAACCTTTTAAATAAAAGGAAAATCGATATTTTTTGGATACGGAGTGTAGAGCTTGTTCTATACTCCGTTCTGTATTTTATTCTTGTTAATAGTATGATATACTACCACTATTAAAACATTGCACTTTCTTGGGAGGAAACTATGAATACCGAAATTATTGTTTTTATCATCTACCTTATATTCATGCTGGGAATCGGCGTATTCTTCTTCCTTCGCTCTAAGGATGGCGGAGAAAAGACCTACTTCCTTGGCGGACGTCAGATGGGCCCCTGGGTATCTGCTCTCTCGGCCGGCGCATCTGATATGAGCGCATGGGTTCTGATGGGACTTCCCGCATCGATTTACGCGGCGGGCATCGGTCAGGCCTGGATAGCCATCGGTCTTGCTATCGGTTACGCCGTCAGCTGGACTGTGCAGGCACCCCGTCTGCGCCGTTTCACCATCGTTGCCGGCGACTCCATCACCATTCCGCAGTATCTTACCAACCGCTTCCTGTCCAAAAGCAAGGCGCTGCAGCTCATCTGTGCTGTAATCTTCCTTGTGGCATACACCATATATGCAGCCTCCTCCATTAAGGCCTGCGGTACTTTGTTCAATACCGTTATCGGCATGGATGCAACTGCGGCAATGTATCTTGCGGCAGTAATCATCATAGGTTATACTTTCCTTGGCGGATTCAGTGCCGTTTGCTGGACCGACTTTTTCCAGGGTCTGCTGATGCTGGCGGCTCTGCTTATCGCTCCGCTTTTTGCGCTTGCTCTTATCAATGGCGGACAGGCTGCCGGTACAAGTGCGCCGCTGCCCGAGAGTTACTGGAATCTGTTCGCCAACTGGAAGGATGTTGTTTCTGGTTTGGGCTGGGGCCTTGGTTATTTTGGAATGCCGCATATCATCGTACGTTTTATGTCGGTTCGCTCCGATAAGGATCTGAGAAAGAGCGCAAAGATAGGTATAATCTGGAACGTACTTATCGTCTTCTTCTCGGTAGCCGCAGGCTGTATCGGTCACCTGTTCCTCGGTGATATCGCGGACAGCTCCACCGTATTCATCCAGATGGTTCGTGCCATCTTCCCGGCACTTATCAGCGGCGTACTGCTCTCTGCTATTCTGGCTGCCGCTATGAGCACGGCGGATTCTCAGCTGCTTGCCAGCGCCAGCGCATTTGCAAGCGATGTTTACAAGCCTGTTATCCGCCAGAACAAGGCATCCGATAAGGAGATGCTGTGGGCAGGCCGTTTCGTGGTTCTGGCGATTGCGGTTATTGCTGTTTTGATCGCTTCCAATCCCAACAGCGGAACTATCATGGGACTGGTTGAGAATGCCTGGGGCGTTTTCGGAGCAGCATTTGGCCCCGCTATCCTGCTTTCTCTCTTCTGGAAGCGCTTTACCTTTGAAGGCGCTGTTGCAGGCATCGTTGTCGGTGCTGTTGTAGATATAGGCTGGCTGGCATTTTTGTCCTCCACCGGCATCTACGAGATCATCCCCGGATTCTTTATTGGATTGCTCGCCGCTGTAGTGGTATCCAAGTGCAGCAAGGCACCCTCCGCCGAGGTCGAGGCGCTCTTTGAAGAGGCCGCAGCATTCAAGGGATAAACATATTACATAAAGTAAAAAACGCCTGCATTTGCAGGCGTTTTTTATTTGGTTATTCCGTGCTTTAAAACAAGCTGCCTTTCATACCTTTTATAAAGTCAATCAGCTATCGAAAGGCGGAGATCAAATGATATTGCAAGCTATATTCCAAACGCTGCCGCAGCTTATCAGAATGATTTTTGCGCTGCATGTAACAGGCGGTCATTCTTTCCCAAAGCCGCTGTCGGCAAAGCAGGAGCGGGAATGCCTTAAACGCATAAAGGAAGGAGACCCCACCGCCCGCAACGAGCTTATCGAGCACAATCTGCGGCTGGTGGTGCATATTATTAAAAAATACTATCAAAACGCGCGAGATCAGGATGACCTTATATCAATCGGTACAATTGGGCTTATCAAGGCGGCAAATACCTTCGATTACGACAAAGGAAATAAGTTCACCACCTACGCTTCCCGTTGTATTGAGAATGCTATCCTATCACAGGTGAGTTTGACGGCGAAAATAAATTCTTTTTAGGAGGAAATCACCCTCACTGGAGGCTATTTGCTCAGTTTTCGGAGAATAACTACCTGATGTGCAAAACTGAGGATGGTATAGTGAGATATGCACCGCTGTGTATTCATACCTTCAGACTGATAGCTCCGCGTAAGATTATGGAAGCTCAGTCGTTTAATAAGCAGTACCGCAGCTATTCAGAAATTGAAAATATACAGGATCGTTTGCGCTGGTGCCGACACAATATGGGGCTTATGCAGAAAGAGGTAGCAGAGCGCATCGGAACATCTCGCTGGTACTATAAGGCTTTGGAATCCGGAGCGGTGGATTATTATTCCAAGGATATCGTGGACAAGCTGACTATACTGTTTGATATCCCTATAGAGGACTTGCTGGATAGTTACAATCTATTCTTGTACAAAGGGCAGGGAAGACTGATAAGGGAATATCGAGAAAGTGTAGGATTAAATAATAATCAGTTTGCGCGTATGCTTAATATAGATCCGGTAATGCTTAGAAATTGGGAGAATGATAAAAAACGTATGACAGTTAATTCATGGGAGAAGCATTTTGAATCGAAAATCAAAATATAAAAAAGTAAGGCGAACAAATCATATAAGATTTGTTCGCCTTACTTATAAGTTGATACTTTAATTACGGCATCTAATAGTTGGATTTTTTGCTGAGCAGGGCAGTTTAGCTTTTTGATAGACTGATTAACGAAGAGGGCGTGAACATCGGCAACACGATTTGCAAGCTCATGTTTTCCTTTTTCGGAAGAAGGAAAATGGACAATCATATTGATTGGAGCATTCCTTTTTGCCACGGCACGCACCTCCCTTATGTTAAATTTATGTCTTATGGCAAGTCCAAAATTATTCGTTTTTAAGTAAAGTGAAACTGGTTTTTAACTGTTGTCCAATTCGATTACATCGATAGAAAAGTGGAAATCGTATGGATAAAAGGCAGTAATAATAAGGCGGCCGCACAGCGGCCGCCTTCTGGGCACAATTAAAATAGATTGTCGATGTAAACGGCTTTTGCTCCGTTTGCACTTTCTTTTAGTCCGTCTTCGTCATAGTGAGCGATTGGGATCTCTTTCATAGTGTCTATGCTGTAGTATCTACTCATGGCGCCCTGCAGTGAACGACTGATAAAGTCAGCTATCTTCGGATCATCGATTCCGATAACAGAAACCTTCTTTTCATTTTCGATATATCTCAAACGATATAAGAAAAGTTCTTTTGCATCCGGATAACGACAAATCAGAAGGTCCTCCCCACTTTCTTCAAAAGCCAGGGTGGTTTTTTCAGGTCCGATAAGTTGTTTTAGCGTTTTTGGAAATTGCTTAATGATTCGGTACATATCCTTCTGATAATCTTCATCACTATAATCGTACTGGTTTCCTCTATATTCCAAGTGTGTGAATATGCTGGGTACAATATAAATTTTGTCAAAAACCATAAGAC
>JAFQAX010000059.1 GCA_017399785.1 Oscillospiraceae bacterium
CGGGGGACTGTTTTTGAGTGCGCGGGTAGAATCCCCGGAGCAACTTTACAGGTTTCGCTAACCTCACCGTATCCCGGTGAGAGGCTTTTGGTTTAAAATTACTTGTCTGTTCGACTGTTTTCATGTTGCCCTTTTTAAAATCAACAGTTAAAATTATATTATAAGATAATGAAAGGAGGGAGCGGTATGCTGAATCTTAACGATGATATTTCTTTGATAAAAGGAATAGGCGAAAAGAAAGCGCAGATATACCGAAAGATGGGTATACATACTGTCCGTCAGCTTATACTGCACCTTCCGAGAAATTATCTTGATCTTTCGCATGTAACCGATATATCAGAAGTAGTTATCGGAGAACGCTGCCTTATCAAAGCAGAAGTCATCCGTAAGGGGAACGAACAGCGTATAAGAAAAGGTCTTTCCCTTTTTAAAATGGAAGTAAGTGATGGCGACGTAATGCGGCTTACTTTCTATAATACCAAATTTACTGTACAGGCACTTAAAGAAGGCCAAAGTTATTACTTTTACGGAATAGTAGAAGGAAGTCTCCTAAAACCGGAAATGCGTGCTCCTGTTGTAATTGCGGAGCAATATGTCGGAAAGCTTATGCCGATATACACTGTAACTACCGGAATATCTTCAAAAGTGGTCGCTAACGATATACAGCGCGCATTGGCAGCACTTACCGAAGAAATTAACGATGACATCCCGGGAGAAATACTTAAAAAAGCGGGGTTAATGCCGCTTGATGAGGCAATAAGGCTTGTGCATTTTCCAGAGCGTACAGCACAGTACCTGTCTGCCCGCCGCAGAATAGTTTTTGAAGAGCTGCTTGTATTCTCGGCTGTTATGATGCGCTTCAGAGCGGCAAGAAGCATAATGCACACAGCTCCGCTTTTTAAGTACGACATAAATGAATTTTATAAATCACTGCCTTTTACTCCTACAAATGATCAGCAAAAAGCGATTACTGACATTGAAAACGACCTTTGTTCAGGTGGAATCATGAACCGTCTTGTGCAAGGTGATGTAGGTTCCGGCAAAACGCTGGTTGCCGCAGCAGCGGCTTATATGATGTTCAAAAACCGCAGGCAGACAGCGCTTATGGCTCCGACCGAGCTGCTTGCGGAGCAGCATTGCAGGACATTTAAAAATATGCTTTCACCTTTTGGCATAAATGTTGAACTTATAAGCGGATCTATGACTGCCAAACAGCGACGCGAGGCTGACCAGCGCCTTCAATCGGGTGAATGCAATATAGCAGTTGGAACCCATGCGCTGATATCTAAAACAACGGCATTCAAATCGCTTGGATTAGTGATAACAGACGAGCAGCATCGATTTGGCGTTGCTCAGCGTGCTTCACTTGCCGCAAAAGGTGAACAGGTGCATACTCTTGTAATGAGTGCAACTCCCATTCCAAGAACGCTTGCACTTATAATTTACGGGGATCTTGACGTTTCGCTTATTAAGGAGCTTCCTCCCGGAAGAAGCCCTGTTGAGACCTACAGGATAGATTCTCCCAAACGCCGCCGTGCGTTAGGATTTATAAAGGACAGGCTGGATGAAGGCCGACAGGCATATATTGTTTGTCCGCTTGTTTCAAAGGATGACGAAGAGGATGCGCCTGCCAATATGCATGCCGCAAAGGAGTATGCAAAAGAATTGGCTGCGGGAGAGTTTAAAGATTATTCGGTTGGCTTACTGCATGGTAAGCTTCGCCCTGCCGAAAAGGAAGCCGCTATGGCCGATTTTGCATCGGGCAAAACTCAGCTGTTGGTTGCTACCACCGTTGTCGAGGTTGGAGTAGACGTACCCAATGCCGCCGTTATGATGATAGAAAACGCTGAAAGATTTGGCCTTTCCCAGCTTCATCAGCTTCGCGGACGTGTAGGACGCGGAAAACACCAATCCTACTGCATACTTGTAAGCGACAACAAGAGCGACACTACTGCGCAGCGCCTCAAGGCGATGCGTGATACCAATGACGGATTTAAAATTGCCGAGGAGGATCTGCGTTTGCGAGGTCCGGGCGACATTTTAGGTGCACGTCAGCATGGACTGCCCGTTTTGCAAAATGCCGATTTAACTGCCGACACCGAGCTTTTGCAGATGGCGCAGCAGTGCGCGGCGGATATACTTAAAACCGATCCAATGCTTTTGCTTGAACAAAACCGTTTTATAAAAAATGCGATAGAAGACTTCTCACGTCAGATAGGAGAACGCCCCAACTGATTGTGGTGGTCGCTTGACAAAATGCGTATATGTTGTATAAAATAGGTTGAGAGAGTGAAAATGTAAAAGCCGCTTTCAAGCGGCTTTTTTCATGATAACAAGACGGAAATTGTTACTTTTTAGGAGGGTATAAAATGCCCAAAAAGACAACAGGTTACACTAACGAAAGTATAGTTGCGTTAAAGGGTGCCGACAGAGTCAGAAAACGTCCATCCGTTATTTTCGGATCGGACGGATTGGAGGGCTGTCAGCACTCTATCTTTGAGATTATCTCAAACTCGATAGATGAAGCAAGAGACGGATACGGCAATAAAATCATAATCACCAGATATGCCGACGGTTCGGTGGAGTGCGAGGACTTTGGTCGCGGACTTCCGGTTGATTTCAACTCCAATGAGCAGCGCTATAACTGGGAACTGCTTTTCTGCGAGCTTTATGCAGGCGGCAAATACGATGACGGCGGCGATAGCTACGAGTTTTCGCTTGGCTTAAACGGACTTGGTCTTTGCTCCACTCAGTACTCCTCTGAATATATGGATGCTGAGATATACCGTGACGGTTTTCGCTATGTTCTCCACTTTGAAAAGGGTGAAAATGTCGGCGGACTTACCAAAGAGCCTACCAAAAAGCGCCAGACCGGAACTCGAATCAAGTGGAAACCCGACCTTGAAGTATTCACCGAAATTGCTATACCGATAGAATATTACCGAGATACCATCAGACGTCAGTCGGTGGTAAATCCCGGTGTTGTATTTGTGCTTCGCAATCAGATTGGAAACTCCTTTGAGGAGGAGCAGTTCTACTATGAAAACGGCATCTCCGACTATCTCGCCGAGCTGGTAGGGGACCAGTATATCACTCCCATCCAGACCTGGAATGCCGAGCGCAAGGGAAGAGACCGAGCCGATATGGCAGATTACAAGGTCAAGCTGTCGGCTGCATTCTGCTTCTCCAATAAGATGGCTTTTAAGGAGCATTATCACAACTCCAGCTGGCTGGAATACGGCGGAAGCCCCGAAAAGGCGGTTAAAGCTGCATTTGTAAATCAGATAGATAACTGGCTTAAGTCCAATAATAAATATCTCAAAGACGAGAGCAAGATCACTTATGCCGATATTGAGCCCTGTCTTGTATTTATATCCTCCAACTTTTCAACACAGGCTTCCTATGAAAACCAGACCAAAAAGGCAATAACCAACCGCTTTGTTTATGAAGCGATGAACGAGTTTCTCCGCCACGGACTTGAGGTGTATTTTACCGAAAATCCCGACGATGCGCAGAAAATCGCCCAGCAGGTAATGGTAAACAAGCGAAGCCGTGAAAGTGCCGAAAAGGCGAGAATCAACATCAAAAAGAAGCTTGAAGGCAGCATTGATATGGCAAATCGCGTACAGAAGTTTGTCGATTGCCGCACAAAAGATGTCACCCGCCGTGAGATATTCATCGTGGAGGGCGATTCGGCGCTGGGTTCCTGTAAAATGGGACGAGATGCCGAATTCCAGGCTATAATGCCGGTAAGAGGTAAAATCCTCAACTGCCTTAAGGCTGAATACGACCGTATTTTCAAAAGCGATATTATAACTGACGTTATAAAGGTTCTCGGCTGCGGCGTTGACGTTAAATCCAAAGCTAATAAGGAGCTTTCTCTGTTTGACATCGAAAAGCTGCGCTGGAATAAAATTATAATATGCACTGATGCCGACGTCGACGGATTCCAGATAAGAACCCTTATACTCACTATGATTTACCGCCTTACCCCTCAGCTTATCGATCAGGGATATGTTTACATTGCAGAAACTC
>JAFQAX010000060.1 GCA_017399785.1 Oscillospiraceae bacterium
GGATGCTCTTGGGGTTAGCGATCAGAGGAGCAAAGTCGGTCATAGCGCCGATGCCCATGAAGATCAGGGGAGGATAGATGCCGAGCTTAACGCCACGGCCAAGATAATAAAGAAGGCCGCCGTAGTTGGTCTTCATAGCGTAAAGTTCCCAAACGCCGTCAGCGGTAGCGCGCTGAAGAAGATGAGATCCGGATGCGATAAGGGTGCTTCCGTTGGCATCAACGGTGTTGGAGAACAAGTTGGTAAGCTGGAGAAGTTCCTCAGAGCTAAGCTTGTTGGAAAGCTGAATACCGATAGACTCAGCATAAGGCTGGAATACAGCGGGATCAAGGAAGTACAAGGTCTCGCTGGGAACATCGGTAATGCCGCCGAGAGGGAAGTTTGCAAGGAACATACCGAATGCGATCGGTATCATAAGAAGAGGCTCGTACTGCTTGACGATACCGAGGTACATCAGAACAAACGAGATAAGAAGCATGACTGCCTGCTGCCAAGCGAGGTTGGCGAAGCCGGAGTCACCCAAGAAATTTAAAATAGCTTCAAGCACAATATTACCTCAAATCTGTTATAAACTTCGTAACGTTCGAATTATTAGCCGATAACAAGGAGAACTTCGCCGGGCTGTACGGTAGCGCCCTGAGCTACGCGAACTTCCTTAACGGTGCCGTCGCAGGGGGAGAAGATCTCGTTTTCCATCTTCATAGCCTCGAGGATAACTACAGCCTGACCGTTCTTAACGGTGTCGCCTACGTTAACGAGGAGCTTGAAGATGTTGCCGCTCATGGGAGCAGTGATGGTGCCTGCGCCAGCGGGAACGGGAGCAGCAGCGGGAGCGGGAGCAGCAGCAGGAGCGGGAGCAGCCTTGGGAGCAGCAGCTACGGGAGCGGGAGCAGCCTTAGGAGCAGCAACGGGAGCAGCTACAGGAGCGGAACCTGCTTCTTCTACTTCTACAACATATGCCTTACCGTTTACGGTTACGTTGAACTTTTTCATCGTTGAATTACACTCCAAATCTAAAAAATGATGTTTGATAGGAAAGTCTTAAATTATTCCTTGGGATATACGTTGATGCTGGTAATGTTGGCGGAACCAACGATGCTGGTAACAGCAGCCATAATGACCGAGAGAGTTTCTTCCTCCTCCTGATTGTAAGAGGGGGCGGCGGGCATAGCGGGAACCGCGGGAACAGCCTTTTTGCCAAGAACCTTACTCATGATAACGATCATGATGTTGATCATATAAAGAACGATCAAAACAGTGCTCATGCCAAGAACAGTTAACACCAGAGGATGAGTTGCATCCATTCGTAAACACCTCCTTACACCGGGAAATCGCCGTATTTTCTTCGGACGCGGCTCAAACATGTACGAAGATTTAGAAAAGCATCAGCTGTGCTTTCCGGTCTCTCCCGGTTCGATGACGTCGTCCACAAAGCCGCGCTTTGCGGCCAGATAAGGATTGGAAGATTTGCTTTGCGTTTTGTGTGTTAAAACAAAACGCGATTTATAAGTAACGCCGCAACGAATCACAACGTTAACTCCGAAATAAAGTCATACAAAAGGGCATAATAAAGCCTATTATGCACCATAACAATTTTAAACGCAATCTAAATAAAAGTCCATACTATTTTGAACAGAGTTTTAACATTCGTTCATTTGAACAAACAGGAACTGAAAGATTAAAACTTTTTAGCGGTTTTTGCAAACCAAAATTTATGGAAACGAAACACTAAAAACCATCAATGCAAAACGGTTTCATAAAAGAAAACGCATTTACGTATTTTGAAACAGTCAACTGAGCAAAAAAGATTACATAAAAAATGAAAATCTTTACAGTAGTGGCAATATGGTTTAAAATGCATTAGTAAATGTTGATCAAAGACTGTCAATATCATATCTTCGGTTTTTAAGTCTTTCAAAAGATTCTAAGTCTCGCAGCAGCATTTCACGCTCTCTTTCAAGGCTTTCAAGCCTATCCGAAAGATGTTTTTTGGTGGAAAAGTACGCAAAAAGCTCTCGGGGCAGCGCAATATTGACAAAAATAGAAAGAATAACACCGATACCGGTATCCAGCATACGGTTCAATGCATAGGAGATGTATTGATTTTCGGGAGTATTGAGCATTACAATATAAAATACGACCGAGCCGGAAGGTATAGCACCGTTAACATGAAAAATCTGACTGACTACTATCATGACCATTATTCCTATAAACAGAAAAAACAGTTCTGACATGGCCTGATTATTCGGGAATATTAAAGGAAGCTCATTGTAAAGGTAAAAGAACAGCATTCCGGTAAAACCGCCTATCATTGTTCCCCAAAGGCGGTTGCCGCCGGTTTCCCAGGAAGTGTGCAGGTCGGTGTTCATAGCAAAAACCGCACCTATGCAGGCAAATGTAGGGTTGCGGTCGATAAGGGCATAAAGCAATGCGCAAAGAGTGGCGGCAATTGCGGTCTTAAAATTTCTCAATCCAATTTTAGGGAATATTTTCTTAACGGACATTGTCGAAACCCCTTTAATTTTTTACGATTTTTTAACGCGTAAAATTTATTATATCATACTAATTGTCACAAAGCCACCTGAAAAGCAATATTTTGCGGATAATAAAGCTATTTTGAATAATTTTATATCATAATTCGAAAGTGAGAGATAAAAATGGCGGAGAATATCAAAGAAAAATTCAGAGAATCGGGCGGATATGTCGCGTCACAGCAGCTGCTCAATGCTGTGAACGTAGCTATGCTGCTTCAAAAGCCGCTGCTGATAAAGGGCGAGCCGGGAACCGGCAAAACCATGCTTGCTCAGGCGGCTGCCAGCGCCCTCAACCGCAAGCTTATAATCTGGAACATCAAATCTACCACCAAAGCTCAGGACGGTCTTTACGTTTACGACGTAGTCCAGCGCCTTTATGACAGCCAGTTCGGAGGAAAAGATGTTGCCAATATCGAGCAGTATATAAAGCTTGGCAAGCTTGGCGAAGCTTTTTCCAGCGATGAGGATATTATCCTGCTCATCGATGAGATCGATAAGGCTGATATCGAATTTCCAAACGATCTACTCTGGGAACTTGATCGCATGGAGTTTAATATTCCCGAGACCGGCAAAACCATAACCGCTAAAAAGCGCCCGGTGGTTATAATCACCTCCAATGCCGAAAAGGAGCTGCCCGATGCCTTCCTTCGACGCTGTGTTTTCCATTACATCGAATTTCCGAGCAAAGAGTTGATGGAGGAGATCGTTCGCGTTCATTTCCCCGATCTTGAGCAGAATGTTCTTGATGCTTCGCTTGAAGCTTTCTACCGCTTGAGAGCACTTTCGGGAATACAGAAAAAGCCCGCAACTTCCGAGCTGGTCGACTGGATACGTGCTCTTACCCTCAGTGGGATCCCTGTTGAAAAGATAACCTTCGACCTGCCTTTTGCGGGAGTGCTGCTTAAAAAGAACGAAGATCTCGACACCCTCGAGCGCAGCCGCCGCTCGGGATTCAGAAGATAAGGAACAGCCGATGTTTACAAACTTTTTTACATTGCTGCGTGCGAACGGACTAAACGTTTCGCTGGGCGAGTGGATGTCGCTTCAAAATGCGTTGGATAAAGGAATGGGCTGCTCGGGACTTTCCGAGTTCTATTTCCTCTGCCGTACTGTATTGATAAAGAGCGAAGCGGATTATTATGCTTATCACCGCGTTTTCCTCGAATTTTTTGAAGAAGTTATCGAGCAGAGTGAAAATCCTATCCCTGCCGAGCTGTTGGATTGGCTCAACCATCCTGCCTCTACTCCCGGAACGTTTGACCCCGACAAAGCGCGCGAGAATATGCGCCTTGAATTGGATGAGATAAGAAAAATGTTTGCCGAGCGCATCAAGGAGCAGCACGAGGAACATAACGGCGGAAGCTATTGGGTAGGAACAGGTGGCATGTCCACCTTCGGCAATGCCGGCAACAGCCCCACCGGAATGAGAGTGGGCGGAGAATCAAAATTCCGCCGCGCTTTCGAAGTGGTTGGAGAGCGAGAGTTTGACGATTTCAGACAGGATACCGTAATCACGCCCCGTCAGCTTCAGCTTGCATTTAAAAAGCTGCGCCAGTTTTCAAATCTTGATGACGCCCCAAAAGATGAGCTCGATCTTGATGCCACGATTCAAAGCACCTGCGACAATGCCGGAAACTTGAAAATTGAGTACCGCCGTCCCAGAAAAAATTCGGTTAGATTGCTGCTGCTTATGGATTCGGGCGGATCTATGGATGTCCACCGCAAGCTTTGTGCCGAACTGTTTTCTGCGGTGCATCAGTCCAATCACTTTAAAGATCTACGCATCTACTACTTTCATAACTGCATCGGAAAGTATCTCTATACCGGCCCCGAGCTTCGCTACGGTGACAGAATAGAAACAGAGAAAGTTCTGGCAGAGCTTAATTCCAAATATAAAACGATTATTTTCGGCGACGCCGAAATGTCGCCCTATGAACTTACCGATGACTATTACAGCCGCAGCGGTATGGAATGGCTGAAAATGATAAAGGCAAAGTTCCCGCATAACGTCTGGATAACCCCCGATGAAATGCGCTACCGCCCCGGTTCCTGGTATCGTGCATCTTATGACATGATCGCGCAGGAATTTGATATGTATGTAATGACCATATCTCAGCTTGAAGCTGCCTTCTCAAAGTTAATGGTAAACAGATGAGTAATAAAACAGCCTGTGAGAGATTTCTCATAGGCTGTTTTGCTTAAATATATATCGCAAAAATTATACATTTATACGAAATGTGTATAAGTATATTGCAATAAAATTACCCGTGAGCTATACTGATTGAGTAATAAAACCTATTAAGGCGGATAGTATCTTCATTGTTTCTACCGAATCCTAATTACGACATCTTCTATATTCTTCTTTATATCTTTTTTCAGCAGCAAAGCCGATGGACAAATGTCTGTCGGCTTTGCTGTTTTCCCACAGAAAAAGAGAGAGCCTCAAAAGAAGCCCTCTCTTAAGTAAGTATTAAGCTTTAGCTTAAAGGGTGTTAGCCTCTTCAACTACGCGGCGGATAGCTTCTGCAGCGTCTGCGGGAAGCTTGTTGAAGCCACCTTCAGCGGTCTCAAGATTCTCAACGTAGTTGAGACGGTCCTGCATACGAGCCTTGAGCTGTGCAACGTAATCCTTGTCCTCAAGGTTGGGAACAAAGCCTTCCCACTCGAAGATCTCGATGTCGGAGAAGGGGCCCCACTTAACGAAGTTAGCCTTGCCTTCAACAACAGACTCGATAACGCCGAGGGTGTCTTCCTTCTGAACCTTCTTGCCCATGAAGTCGCCGGTGTTGATGATGTAGCAAGCTACGTCCTTCTCAGCAACAAGCTTCTTGAACTTCTCGTAGTCGTTTACGAGGGGGTAGGTACGGAAGGGGTTAGCGTAAGGCTCAACAACGAGAGCGTTGGGGTCTACGCCTGCCTTAAGACGCTCTGCGGAAGAACGCTTGGTAGCGAGGGTTGCGCCCATAACGGAAGCCAGAGCAGCGCCCTTGAGCTTAACGATGGGAGGAATGGTGGGATCCTTCATGATCCAGAAGATAGCGTTAACGGGAGATTCGATCTTGTCAACGCGGTTGGGGCTCCAAAGCTTGGACTTGATAGCGCGGCCGTTGCCGTTTCTAACATCCTCGGTAACGAGAACGATCTTGCCGTCCTCATCCATGGTAGCGGAGCAGTTCTGAGCGGTGAGCAGGTACTTGTTGTCGGGAGAATCAACGGGGTAGTCAGCGGTCTTGTCGAAGTAGGTGGGCTCAAGAGCTACAGAAGAGCAGGTGTCGGTGTTGATGATGAAAGCGTCATCATGCAGAACCTTGATAGCGGGGTACTTGCCGCCGTGCTTAGCGTGGGTAAGGGTGGACTTACCGGAGCCGGAAAGACCGAATACAGCTGCAACATACTTGCTGCCGTCGTCAAGGGTGTATTCCTTCTGACCGCCGTGGCAGGAAGCGTAACCGTTTCTGTTAGCGATTGCCCAAGCGAGGGTCAGGGTGCCCTTCTTGTGCTCGCCGAAGTATCTCATACCGAGGATCGCAGCACAGTTGGTCTCGGTGTTGAAGTAGCAGAGGCAGTTGGGATCGCAAACGTCTTCCTGTCCGGGAGCGCCGGTCCACTGGGGATCGGAGAAGATGTAAACGTCGGGCTCCTTGCCGTCGCCTACGGGCTTGGAGTTCTTGTACATCTTAACGTACTCGTCGGACATGTACTGGAAGTTGAGCATCCAGTTGTAGAGCAGGTTCTCTTCGCCTTCGGGAATGAGAAGGTGAGCCTTTACCATGAACTCGGGATCAAGGCCGATGAAGGTCTCTGCATGGTACATGGTCTTCCAACGGGTGTCATAAACGGCATCCATCAGGATCTTGTCGAGCTTTTCGGGGTTAACGCCGGGCTTGCCAACGATGCGGCGAGCGGGAGCGTAACGGCCGGTGATAGAGCCATCGTTGAAAAGGAGAACCTTGGCGTCGGGCTCAAGGCCGAACTCTTCGCCGCGGTAAACGGGCATATCGGTAACAACGGTTCCGGGGGAGTTCTTTGCAAGCTCATAAGCTTCACGCAGAGAGTTTACCTTGATTACGTTGTTAGCGTAAAAAGGAGCTTCGATGATGGAGCGGGTCTTGGCAAAGCCAACTTTGCCGGGGCCAATCTCGGTAATGGGATAATAAGCCTTGGTTGACATTGGTAAAAAACCTCCTTGGGTTATTAATTACATAACAAACTTGCGAAATGACGTGCAAATCAATTTCGCTCTTCACAATTTTATATTATAAACCCATTTTAACAAAACGGCAACACTGATTTTCAAATAAAAGTATAAAATAAGTGCTTATTTTTACATATGTTATCAGAAGAATCAATTGATGATTCCCGCTATATTGTATTCATTAAAAAAATAATGACTATATATAGATAATAAGGCCGAGAATTATTGACGAAAATGGTCTGATTTGCTACAATAAAGTTGACTATTTTTCTGATAATTTTTCAAAACAATGCAAAATTTTCAGGAAATTTTCGCACATTATTCAATGAGGACGATTGTTTAATGTGAGATAATCGTGATAATGGTTTTGAGGAAACCGTATCATAGTTACAGGAGGGTTTTGTAATGAAGAAAATGTTAGCTGTTTTAATTGCGGTTGCAATGATGTTCTCCACCGCAGTTATCGGTTTTGCGGCCGATGCCACC
>JAFQAX010000061.1 GCA_017399785.1 Oscillospiraceae bacterium
GATGATGGTGGGAGTGTTCGTGCTCGTGATGGTGCTCGTGATCGTGATGATGCTCGTGGTCATGATGATGCTCGTGATCGTGGTGATGCTCATGGTCGTGATGATGTCCCTGATGGAAATCCTCTTCGTCCACGCCGTCCACAGTAACCGAAAGATGAGAGCCGGTGATGCCGCACTTTACCGAAGGCTCACGCACGAAACGCACCTTGGGGATGCCAAGAGAGTTAAGCTCATCTATAAATTTATCAGGCTCGGGCAAAAGCTCCAGCAGAGATGCGGCAAGCATATCGCCGGCAGCGCCCATAGCGCAATCGAGATATAACGTTTTCATTATTTTGCCCCCTTAACGTCCATGTGGTTTATCATGCTGGCGAGATAACCTGCTCCAAATCCGTTGTCGATGTTGACCACCGAAACGCCGCTTGCGCAGGAGTTGAGCATCGAAAGCAGCGCCGAAAGTCCGTTGAAGGAAGCACCGTAGCCGACGCTGGTGGGAACTGCGATAACGGGGCAGTCAGCAAGTCCGCCGATAACGCTGGCAAGCGCGCCCTCCATTCCGGCGATGGCAACAATTACCGAGGCGCCCATTATATCGTCGAGGTGGGCAAGGGTGCGGTGAAGTCCCGCAACGCCGACATCGTAAAGGCGGGTGACCTCGTTGCCGAGTATCTGTGCAGTGAGCGCTGCTTCCTCGGCGACGGGGATGTCGCTGGTGCCGCCGGTGGCAACAACTATCTTGCCTATTCCGGTGGGAGCGGGCAGCTCGCCGATGATTCCGCAGCGGGCGTCCTTGTGGTAGCTGATGGGGTGTACCTTTGCTATCTCGTCAGCAGCTTCAGCCGAAAGGCGGGTGATGAGAATGGTGTCCTGTCCGTTTTTCTTCATTATGTCGATGATGCCTATCATCTGCTCGGGGGTCTTGCCTGCGCCATAGATGACCTCAGCAGCGCCTTGGCGTATCTTGCGGTGCAGGTCAACCTTTGCAAAGCCGATGTCCTCAAACGGCTCCACCTTTATTTTAAGCAGCGCATCGTCCACCGAAAGGCTGCCCTCTTTTACCGATTCAAGAACTCTTTTGATCTCGTTGTTCATTATCTTACCTCCAGGTCCAGCGTGACCGAGTCGTAATATTGTTTAAGTTTAGCCAAAATCTCCTTGCGCTGCGCCATCAGCTTGTCAAGCTGACCTTCCGGCAGCTGAATCTTTGCCGAATTTCCGCTCATTCTGACGCGGAAATCGGTGAAGCCGAGCGAGAAGAGAAAATCCTCCGCCGATTCGGTTTTGGCAAGTTTTTCGGCGGTTATCACCTCGCCTGTCGGAATCCTCGTAGCGAGGCAGGCGTAGGCGGGCTTGTCCCAGGTGAAAAGTCCCGCCTTTTTGGAAAGACGGCGTATCTCAGGCTTGGTCAAGCCGCATTCTCTGAGCGGAGAACGTACCGAAAGCTCTTTCAGCGCCCGCATGCCGGGGCGGTCACCCTCATCGTCGGAGGCGTTGGTGCCGTCTAAGATGAGGTCGAATCCGTCCGCTTTTGCCGCTTCGGCGATCGTGTTGAAAATTGCCTTTTTGCAGTAATAGCAGCGGTCGGCGGGGTTTGCCGAAACGCGGCTGTCAGCCAAAACGTCGACGTTGATTATCTTCATGTCGGCGCCAAGCTCCTCTGCCAGCTTGATTGCGTCATCCAACTCAAACTGAGGCTGAAAAGCCGATTTTACATAATAGGCTCGGATGTTGGCCTTGGCCGCAGCGGCGGCATAAAGCAGATAAGCCGAATCCACTCCGCCCGAAAAGGCGATGGCCGCCTTGGGGTTATCTTTAAAAAATTCGTTTAACGTCATGCGGTCACCTCATACATTGAAGCGGTCGTATTTGTTGATGCAGTCTAGGCAGAGCTTTTTGCCGCCCTGAATGCGAATCCAGTTTGCGCCCACCGTTTCGCCGCAGCATTCGCAGGCGTAGGAATCAAAGAGCTGGGCGCGCTCGGGCAGGGGGATAGTCGCTTGCTTGACGTCGAACATTTTGGAAGGCTCAAGACTCTGAAAATATTCAAACGACTGCTGTTTGGTCATGCCCTCGGGCTTGGGGCGCAGCACCAGCCGCACCGACTTGCCGTTTAAGCGGTTGTAAAAGGAGAACGCCTGCTTGCCTGTTATATGAAACAGCAGATTTCCCTTGCCGACGGTGCAGCCAAGCAGCACCTGAATGGCATCCAAACCGCAGGCATCGTTTTCGGCGATGCAGACCAGCTGCTCATCCTCCGAAAATTTTATATCCAGCAGATCTTTGGCATAAAGCGCCGCCTTGTATCCGATAGTAAGTCCTCCGCATTCGTGGCCGTGAAAGGCTTTGCATCTTTCCCAATCGGTCATAACTTTTCTCCTTATCCTATGGCGACAAATTTTCGCCCGTTGATTTCCGCTATCTCGGCATCGATGCCGTAAACCTCTTTTATGGTGGCGGGATTTACCGTTTCAATTCCGCCGTAGCTGCAGCACTTTCCGTCCTTTAAGAAAAAGAAGCGGTCGCAGCAGCGCAGCGCAAGGTTAAGGTCGTGCAGCACGATGAAAACGGTGATGTTGTTTTCCTTTGCCGCCTTGCGCACCATCGCCATCGATTCATATTGGTTTTTGGGGTCGAGGTTGCTGGTCGGCTCATCCAAGAGCAGCACCTTCGGCTGTTTTACCAGTGCCCTGGCAAGCAGCACCTTTTGCAGCTCGCCGCCCGAAAGCTCATCAAGTCGGCGCAGCTGATAATCTTCCAGATCCATCTTTTTTAATACCGAGGCGCATATCTCCAAATCGGCGTCGCTTACCGCCCATTTGATATAGGGTTTTCTGCCCATCAGCAGCGAATCGAATACAGTGCAGCTGTATGCCTGATTTTTCTGCGCGACATATGCGACTGTTTTTGCAAGCTCGTTGCGGTCCATCTGACTGACGGAGAGGCCGTCTATCAGCACCTCTCCCGAAGCGGGGGTGAGGATGCGGTTTATGCAGGTGACAAGGGTGCTTTTGCCGGCACCGTTGTTGCCCAAAATGCCGACGCATTCGCCCGTCTCCGCCGAAAAGCTGATATCGGACAGCACTTGATTTTTGCCGTAAGCAAAGCTTAGGTTTTTTATCTCGATCATTTCATGCCGCCTTTCATTATTAGGTAGAGAAACAGCGGTGCGCCCAGGAATGAGGTCAGTGCACCAATCGGCAGCACTGCGGGGGCGACCAGCGTTCTCGATGCGATGTCGGCAGCAAGCAGCAGAGAAGCGCCGCAAAACGCCGAGCAGGGGATGAGAAATCTATGGTCGGTGCCGACAAATCGGCGCATAATGTGCGGAGAGATAAGACCGATAAAGCTGATGCAGCCGACAAACGCCACCGAAACGGAAGAGATAAGTGCACAGACCGCCATGCTTATCGGGATGAGCAGCTCGACCGAAACGCCGAGGCTTTTTGCGGTGGAAACGCCGCTTTGCAGCGTGTTGTAGCTCCATCGGTTAAACTGGAAAAATACGAATGCCGCAAAGGTGAGCGCCGCGATAAGCGCTATCTCGCTCCATCCCGCACGGGAAAGACTGCCGAAGGTCCAGTAAACCACCGACGATACCATAACGTCATCGGCAAAATACTGTATCAGCGTTGTGCCGCCGCCGAACATCGAACTTATCGCAACGCCCGCCAGCACCATCATGGTGGGGGAGCTGCCGCGAAGCTTTGACAGCGCGAGGATCAAAACGGTGGTGGAAAGTCCGCCGATAAAGGCGCAGACAGTGACCAAAACAGGATTTGTTATGGTAAGCGCCGCTGCGTTGGAGCCGGAATTCACCTGAAGACCCGCGCCGAGATATACTATCGCCGCCGCTGCGCCGAAAGATGCGCCTTGAGAAACGCCCAGCGTCGAAGCGGAAGCCAGCGGATTTCGCATAACGCTTTGCATGATGCAGCCCGAAAGGCTGAGCGCCGCGCCGACAGCGACCGCCGCCGCGATGCGGGGAAGGCGCAGGTTGAAAATTATCGTCCTGGTCTGCTGATTGCCGCCGCCAGAAAGGACGGTGAGAATTTCGCCGAGCGAAAGCCCCGCCGAGCCGACCTTAAGCGAAAGCAGGCAGAAAAACAGCATGACCAGCGCCGCTGCCAGCAGGATGAGCCGCTTGCGCCAGATAAAGCTTTTATATTGTGAGTAATCGACGTTGGTGTTTAAAGTTGACATAAATTATCCGCCAATCGTAATTTTACCGTAGTACAGTCCGCCGTTTTGCATATCGGCAAAGATGTTTTTGCCCACCATAAATTCCAGTATCTCGGCTGCCTTGTCCTCGATATTTACATCGGCAAACTGCTCGGGAAAGAGTACGCAGCCCGCAAAGTAGGCATCGATAAGGGCGTAGGTGGTGTTCTGACCGCAGTTGTTGAAGGAGGGCATGGTGTAAACCTGTTCATCCTTTACAGCGCGCAGTGAATCAAAAAATCCGGGATTTGCCTTGTATTCGTCGTTTACCAAATCTATGTTGCCGGGATCGAGCAAAATAACATCAGGATCCCATTTTATAACCTGCTCAAGGTCGATGTCGAATCCGTTGGAGCCGAGATAAGCCTTTCTCGACGATGCAGCCGAAGAAGCGGCATCGCCGACCTGCTGTGCTGCCATCGAATCGGCAACATTGTTGGCATTTACCGCCATAAGTGGCCCGAAGTTGACATAAGTTCCGCCGAATCCGTGGCGTCCGTTAAAGGTCACAGCACCGGTGTAGACCGACTGCTTTTCGGAATCGGGGATGTTTTCGGTGCGGGAGTTTAAATCAGCCTTGCAGCTGTTTATAAAATCCAAGACCTGCCGGGCTCGCTGCTGTTTGCCGATGACTTCGGCGAATACATTCAAAGCGCGGTCAAAATTTTCGTCGATAAAGCCGTTGTCACGGTAGCGCACGCTGACCACCGGAATACCGGTCTGGCGCTGCAGCTCGTCGCAGGCGGCGCTGTCAAATCCCGCAATGATAACGTCTGGCATAACGCCGATTATCTGCTCGGGATAGCCGTTGTTCTGACCGCTTCCGCCGCCGGCGCCGACCGAGGGAAGAGCTTTAAGCTCATCAAAATATACGGCGTTGTAATCGCGCAGAACTGTACAGCCTTTTATGTCGTGATCTTCGGCGCCAACCAGCATATCGGTCGCATCGAGATAGGCGGCAAATCGCGGAGCCATCGAGCCGAGGCAGATTATCGAATCGACCTGCTGCGGGATTTCCACTGTGCGTCCCCAAACATCGGTGACGGTGGGGGTGTCGGCGGGGATTGCGGGTTCGCTTGGCGCTTTGCCGCATCCCAAAAGCAGCATTGCCAAAGCAAGCAGCATTGCGGTGATTTTTCTCATTTTCAAAATCCTTTCAAGGCAGAATGCGCAGCCGTCAAAAGCCCTTTTAAAGACAAAAGGGCATACGGCCTTCCTTCACGAAAAGCCGTATGCCTTCATAGCATACAAATTAAAGAAACGGCGTGCTGTCGATAGTCTAAAGGCTTCCTGCCTTTGCGATACACTTCTTGTGTATCATATTTAATAAGTATACGAAAAACGCCGCGCTTTGTCAACGTCAGATGAATTCCCCTATCTTATCCACCGCCTGCTGGATGAGCTTGCCGAGGTTCAAATCCGAAACGCCGACCACGATGTTGTCGCAGTGATTCATCGGCAGCAGTATGCGTTTGGCGCTGCTCTGACTTACCGCCAGTGCCATTGCGGGGGTTATCTCTCCCAAAAGCGAATCGGCGATGACGATGCCTATCGGTCCGACTATGACATCAGCTCTGCGGCAGTTTACTATTACGGCGTTTTCGCCGGTGGCGCTGTTGTCCGCGCCCGCCTTAAGCATTGCGGCAGCGGCTGCGCTGTTTGCGCCGACCGCCGTAACGGTAACGTCGGGATACTGCTTTTTTATTGCCGCGACAAGCTGTCTGCCAACTCCGCCGCCCTGTGCGTCAACTACCAGAACGTTCATTTTCATCGCTCCTTTTTATATCTAAGCCATACCGCGCCGCCATCCAAAGGCTGCGCCGATATAAGTGAAAAATCTTCGATAACTGCATCCTCAAAAAGCGGCTTGCTGTTTTGGTCCGCTGTTACCGGTGCAACAACAAGGCTGAGTTCATCAATAAGTCCCGCCCGCTGAAAAGCTCCGTTTATGGTGCTGCCGCCTTCGAGCAGCAGCGTTTTTATGCCGAAAAACTGCCGCAGCTTTTTAAGTGCAAGCGAAATATCCATCTCACGCTCGCCCGCAAAGATATAGGAAACTCCGATGCTGCGCAGATAAGCGAGATAACTGTCCGATGCGTCATTGCACATCACTTCTATAATGTGGCTGTTGTCATATCCGGGATCTTCATCCGATATTCTGCCCGCTTTCCAGCCCAGCCTGCCGCGGCGGTCAAAGGATACCGCAAAATAGGTGGCGGTTGGGTCAGCGACATAATCGCCCCGCCAAGGTTTTGCACCCTCAAAGGGAGAAAGGTCGGGGGCAGATCCGCCGGTGAAGCTGCCTTCCATCGTCACCCTGCCGCAGGCGAATCCGTCTGCCTTAAAGTCGCGGTTTATCTGATAGTAATGCTCTATCGCGGCGGCGGATTCAGGGGCGGCGAGAAAATCACCGGTCACCTTGCCGTCGATAGAAGTTGTCATGTGACAGATTATATAAGGACGCTCCATTTCTAAACCCCCTAAAACCGTTTGGCGATAAGTTGTTATACGCTGTAATTATACTCAAAACGGCGTTGTTAAGCAATAGTATGACTTTGAGCAGGGAACTTAGTGCAGAAAGATAAATCGGATGCCTGCCATCCTGTGACCAACAAAAATAATGAAAGCGACACAGAAAAACCGCGCCGCTTTTATTTGAATGAAAGATTCATTTGAGTTGATTCAGCCAACGCTCAAGCTCATCAAATCCGCCGTTGGGCCAGCGGCTTATGTCTGCGTCAGCTTTGTTGATCAGGCAGTCGGTCAGCAAAAAGCTCTTCATGCCAAGCTTTTCTACCGCCATGTCGTCGTCGACGTCGTTGCCGACCATGACCGATTCCTCCGGCTTGCAGCCGGTCTTTGCAAGCAGTTCGGCATAGTAATCGGGATTAGGCTTGCAGAAGGAGGCGTTTTCATAGGTGGTGATAAAGCTGAAATGGTCAGGCTCAAGCCCCGCCCATCTCACGCGGCTGTGGGTGGCGATAGAGGGGAACAGCGGGTTGGTGGCAAGGATAAGGTTGTAGCCCTTATCTTTAAGCGGCTTGATTATCTCAGCGGAGCGGGCGTTAAATCCGCAGTCGTTTTTAACGTTCTGGAAATCGGTGAGATAAAACTGTTCGATGGTGTCGATGTCGTCACGGGCATCTCTGCCCAAAACGGCGGAAAAAACCTCCCAGAAAACCTCTTCATTGGTGCGGCTGCCGTCGTTTTTTATCATTGCGCCGGTGCCCATCCAAAGTCCCTTTATCAAAATCTTGGGGTCATAACCATAGGGCATCATATGCTTTGCCAGCCCCTTGGTGTATTTCTCTACAAATATGTCCTGATCCATCGGCAAAAGGGTGCCGTCGAGATCGAATAATATGTTTTTGATCGCCATAAATGTCGCTCCTTGAGAAAAATATAATAGCATTCTAATCCAAATCGGCAAAGAGTGCAACAAAAATCAAAAACGCCCCGCCAAGGTGGGGGAAAACCTTGGACGGGGCGATAAGTTTTCAGCGTTCCAGTTCGCCGGAATAGCGGGAGATGCCTCCCATGTCAACTACCGAACTGTAGCCGCATTTGTTAAGCATCTTGGCTGCCAGGCGGCTTCTTGCGCCGGAGTGACAGTATACAAAAATCGGAACATCCTTATCGGCGATATTGCAGCCGATGTGATCTATCACATCGAGCGGGACATTTTTGCTGCCGGGGATGTGGCCATTACCGAATTCAGATGGCGTGCGCACATCCAGCAGCAGCGCCTTTTCGGTTTTGGAGTAAACTTGGTGCAGCTGATTTATATCAGCGCCGCGAAGCAGATCAAAAAATCCCATATAATCATTCCTTTACAGCATCGATAGGATAGAGCTCTTGGGTCTTGCGCCGACCGACTGGTTTACAACCTTTCCATCCTTGAAAACGACAAGGGTGGGGATGCTGAATACCGAAAATCTTCCTGCAAGTTCTGCTTCTTCGTCGACGTTTACCTTTGCGATCTTTACGTCGGGGCGCTCGGCAGCGATCTCATCGAGGATGGGAGCTACCATGCGGCAGGGTCCGCACCAGGGTGCCCAAAAGTCAAGCAGAACGGGCTTGTCAGAGTTGAGAACTTCCGCATTGAAATTTTCGTTGTTGATATGAATAACAGCCATGTTAAAAGCCTCCTTAAAATCTTAATGCTATGGTTTTATTATACCCTAAATTACAGATATTTCAGTGATTTTATCACTTAATTTCCCGAAACAGTTTCACCGGTCCAGTCAATTATGCCTCCGAACTCAACTATGTTGGTGTAACCGAGGTCGACCAGCTTTTGCGAAGCCTGCTTGCTGCGGTTTCCGCTGCGGCAGTAAACCAGTATCAGCTGATCCTTGTCGGGAAGCTGAGACAGCTCCTCCTTGCCGATCTCCTCGTTGGGGATGTTTATCGCGCCGACAATGTGCTTGGATTCAAACTCCGACGGTGTGCGTACATCCAGAATGATGTAGTCAGATTGTTCCGACATCATCTTCATCGCCTGTTCGGCGTTTATCTGCTGATAGCTGATCTCCCCTGCGGGAGCAGCGCAGCCGGATAATATTATAACTGTCATTAAAAAGGCTGCAAATCTTTTCATGTGATATACCTCCTTATGTATTTCGATGTAATTATGATATACGTATTTTAAATAATAATCAGTGTCAAAGTCACAAACAGTGGAGCCGTGAGTAAAATTTCCGGTTGGATATTTCGTGACGACAGGAAATAATGTATAATTGAATTATATATCGCAAAGGAGATGAAATATATGAAAAATGTAAAAAGAATATGTATCGTTGCGATGACGCTGATGCTTGTTGCGGCTATCTTTGCCGGATGTGCTGCAAAACAGCAGCAGCCTGCCAACCCTCCTAAGTATACCGTATACTGCGGACTTAACGATGCCGACACCGGAAAGCAGGTCGTCAGTGTAGAAGAAGCACAGCAGACTGCGCGCAAGATATTTACCGACAATGGATTTGGATACACCGAGTTTGTCGCCTATGGCGCATATGTTGAAAACGGCACTGTTTTTGAAAATGACACGCTGGTTTACGAGCTTTACTTCAGCGAAAAGGGTAACATTGACAATGTCACCAAAGAGATAAAAGAAACCCTTAATCTTTCCTCTGTGATGGTTGCAAAAGGCGGAACCGATTATTATATGAGTTAAAATATAAAAAAGACCCGTTCAGGGTCTTTTTTATTTAAGGTCGGATATAGTTTTCGAGATATTGCGGGCGGAAAAACCTTGCCTCAATATTGACCAGATCAGAGTAGTAGACGAAGTTGGGCGGGGAATTCTGGGCAAACATCAGCTTTTCATCATCTACCGTAAAAATAACGTGGCTGAAATCGTCGGGATCGTTTCGCCCAAGCGAACGCAGTTGCAGCACATCGCCGGGGATAAGCTGGGTAACGCTTTCCAGCTGCTGGCCGCCGATGCCTTTGTTAGTTACGGCGAAATCCCAAAAGTAGTCGCAGTTTTCCCACTGCACCGTTCCGCCGCCGCTGCCGGCAAACCAACGGCGGGTCATCGGATCGGGGTTGCCGTCGTAACCGAATCCGCTGCTGACCGACTGCGAAACAAAGTTCTGACAGTTTCCGTCCCAGTCACCTACATTATAATATATTGGATTGGGCTGTTCGGCATAGGTCATGGCATATTGCACCGATTTTTCCGGATCGTAAACGAGTGCCTTTTCGGGGATCTCATCGGCTTCGGGCTGCTCAGCAAAGGCAAACTCTTTTTCCAGCAGCTTCAATGCGGTGTCATCATCCAAAACAGCAAGACCTTCATTTAAATAGAAATTGCGCACCGCGCCGGGGTAGTAGTGACGTACTATCTTCCAGCCGCTGTCGGTCTGCTTTAAAAAGATAGAGTGCTGAGAATTTAGCGCAAAGGTCGGAGGATAAGCCTTGCCCTCTTCGCCAAGGATGCGGAAATGATAGACTGCATCGAAATCGTCGTCCATTCTCCGCTTCCAGAATTGTATGCGGTCGTCCTCGGCTTCATCGTCGTAAACGATTTGATAGGGAAACGCTTCGGTTTCAACATAGCAAAGATCGTTTTCGTAAATCAGTCTGCGGCGCTGATTCAGCATAGAAAGCCAGGTGATAAGCTTGTGGTTGGTGTCGACCTCCATATCCAGCAGCTCGGTGATATCGATATCCTGCATCGAAAGATAGCTGCGGTAGTGGGCGTCAAAATAAGCGTCGATTATCTCGTTGACGTTCCAGGACTCGTCAGCCTTTACTTTTATATAGGTATATTTGATTTGCTCGTAAAATTCTTTTGCCGATTTTGCGACGTCTGCCGGAGCGGTAAAAAGCTCGAATTTGCCGTCGAACTGCGAAGCGACTTTTATAATAGTGCCAAGCTCACCGCCGTCCATGATATGCATTATATTATTAAGGTCGCTGTCGGCTATCTGCAAAGCTACCGCGGTTCCATGCTCGGGTGGATTTTCAAGAATGTTCCACTCATGGATCTGCATCATATCGGCGAAGTCTATAAGTTCATCATCGGAAAGCTGTGCCTTTAATCCGAAATCGCCGGGGCCGTCTTTGTCAAAACCCACAGTGGTGAAAGAGGAAAGTCGTTCAGAGGCAAAACAGGGAGCGGGCGGGGGCTCGGCAGCCGCCGCAGCCGACGGAGCTTCAACGGCGGTGCTGCATCCGCAGCAGAGCAACAGTATAAGTAAAAGGCAAAGATGTCTTTTCATAGATATACCCCGTAAAATACAAATAATATAATAGTATACATCTTATGAGGGGCGATTTCCATATTTTAGGGAGAAATATGTCGAATAGTGTATTTTGGTTGTGTGTCAGTTATGGCAAATAAATAAGACCCGCGAGGGGTCTTTTGGATGGTACACCCGATGCGATTACGACTCGCTTACGCTCGCTGTATAACTTCCACCAACCAATCAAACAACGCTGCGCTTGTTCTCTTGGGGTGTCAGTTATCGAACGGGTGCATTTTCATTACCCGTCGGTCTCGCCAAACAAAAAAATACCCCGTGGGGGTGTTTTTTTGTTTGGCGCATCCGATGCGATTCGAACGCACGGCCTTCAGAGTCGGAATTATCAGGCGCTTTTGGGTTTGCGGAAAAGCGAACAGATAGAAGAGAATGGTGCCAAGCGTTGAGCACAGTAGTTCGCCAACAGACGGAAATCATCTGCCGTGTCCAATCCTTTGGCAGGGACAGTTCGTTGAAATATCTGGTTCTGGATTCTTCATTTATATTCATATCGATCCTCCTTTAAACAAAAAAGCGGAGGCCGTCTTTTGAACGACCTCCGCCACGGTATCGGTTATGCGCGGGTTCAAATCCCATCGGTTTGTGAATTTGGCGCTCGGATAGCAAAATTTTGAGGACAGTGCTATTTATAGACATCGCCTGCCTGCGCAATGCTTGGCATAGCTAATCAATTCAGCTTGGATAAGCAGCATTCTTTCTGATATTTATTTCGTACGAAATAAAAAGGGTACACGCCCGTTAAGACGCATACCCTTTTTTGTCAGTAACTCTTGCACGGTAACTGCCATATTTTTTGTTTTGTAAAACCCGTTTTATAAACAGCTGCCCGATGGGGGATTTTTGTTTGGCTGAGTCGAATGATTTAGAAACTGCATTGCAGCTGCATACATCAAAAGAGGTATGTTTCTTACGTTATCCTGCCGAACTTACTTTAAGGTTATTCTTTTTGGATACGATAAACTTCTGTATCGCAATGATGACCACCAATCCTGCAATTCCCATCAGGTCGGTAACAGTGCCGCTGTCAATAAGCAACAGTGCCGCGCCGAACGAAACAACTCGAAGAACGATATGTATCTTTCCGTAAAGATACCCCTCGACCGCAGCGGCAATAAGCGTAACACCGACGCAGGCAGTAACCACTACCTGAATGCCATCCAACAGTCCTACGTTTTCAAGCATAAGCTTTTGATTGTAGACGAACATATAGGGGATGATAAATCCGGCCAGTGCCAGCTTTACAGATGCAATACCGGTCTTCATAGGGTTGCCTCCCGAAAGACCTGCGGCGGCAAAGGAAGCCAACGCAACGGGTGGGGTAAGATTGGCAAACATTGCAAAGTAGAAGCAGAACATGTGAGCCGCGATAGCGGGAACTCCCAGTTCGACAAGAGCAGGCGCTGCAATAGTCGCAGTGATGAGGTAGGACGGAATGGAGGGAAGTCCCATACCCAGTATCATACAGGTAACCATAGTGAACAGCAGCGTAAGGAAAATGCTCTCCTGTCCGATGCTGATAATAGTTGCAGCTACGTTGAGAGCAAAACCAGTCTGTCCGCAAACACCAACGATTATGCCGACGCAGGCACAGGCGATAGCAACCGACACGGTGGATTTGGCACCGGCAACAAAAGCATCACTAATGTCTTTAATACTCATTCGGCTGCTGCTGCGGAACTCGGCCACTATAATAGTTACCATAATAGTCCAAAAGGCGCCCATGATAACCGTTTTTCCGCTCCATATAAGCATATATAGCAGGAAAGCAATCGGTATAAGCAGGTGTCCTTGATCTTTCATTACCTGTCCCAAACGAGGTAACTGATCTTTGGGGATGCCGTGAAGATGGTCTTTGGTGGCACGCATCTGCACCTGGATGATTATTCCGAGATAGTAAATAAGTGCGGGAAGTATTGCCGCCTTAATTATTACCGGGTACTTTACGCCCAGAGTTTCCGCCATAACAAATGCTGCAGCGCCCATAATAGGAGGCAGCAGCTGACCGCCAACCGAAGCTGTCGCTTCAACAGCTCCTGCAAACTCCTTGCTGTATCCAGTTTTTTTCATCAGCGGAATAGTAAAAGCGCCGGTGGTAACAACGTTTGCTACGGCCGAACCATTTATAGATCCAAGAAATCCGGAAGCAAGAACTGCAACCTTTGCAGGTCCTCCCTTTGTATGTCCGGCAAGTGCGTTGGCAGTATCATTAAAGAACTGTCCCATGCCGCACTTATTCATAACTTCGCCGAATATGATAAACAGTACTATAAAGGTAGCGGAAACCTTTACCGACGAACCGTATATACCCGAAATATCGGTGGTAAGATAAGAAACTATTCTGTCCCACGCATAACCGCGATGGCGGAATACGCCCGGAAAAGAGCGTCCGTAATGTCCGTAAATCAAGAATATGATAGAAAGAATTGAGAGCGCAGGCCCGCTAATTCGTCTGGAACATTCAAGTACCAGTAAAATAAGCGCAACGCCCATTATCATATCCATGGTAGTAGGTCTGAAACCGGTGGAGATCCAATCCATATAGCGATAGAATACATAAACCGGCATAACGGCGGAAACAGCAATACATATCCAGTCATACCAGGCTATGCTGTTTCTGCTGGATTTTTTAAAGGCGGGATAAATAGCAAAGCCAAGAACCAATACCATTCCTACGTGGATGGCATGGTGCTTGATGTTCACCATCTGTAAAAGACGTATTCCCGAGGCATAAGCCAAATGGTAAACAGTAAAAATCAAGCAAAGCACATATACTATGCTTGATAACGTCTTATTGGAAAAGTTTCGTGTACGGGATTCTTTTTCGTATTTCTCTAATATTTCGGCTCCGACAGTCGCGTCTATCACTTCCGGCTCAGCCGCAATGTTGTTGTTTTTAATATCAGTCATTAGGAGATATACCCCCTTTTCATAATTACAGATCCTCTCACACGGCTCTTATTCGGCAGCGTGCGAAAGTCAAATATCTCTTCTCCGTTGAGAGTAAGACCCTTCATATAGGTATCGGAGGTGATCCACTTGAACTCGGGGAATACGCTGTTTATCCCCTCCATCCAAACAAGACCGTCTTCAATTCTGTGGGAAACATCCATTTCCGCCGGTATCCCTGCACCGTATCCGGCAACCGCTATTGAATGCAGATTGAAACTGCCATCCGAAAGTACAGTATAATATTCAAACCAAGGAATAAATTCTGCGGAATGTTCTATCTCCAGACAAAGTTCGTCCCCCGCCTTTACAGGAGTTATGAGCAGCTGCTCTTTACGCTCTCTATCGTAAAGTTCAAAATAGGTTCCGGCAGGCGCCATATAGCCCCACCATAAAAAAGCAGCAATAACAACCGACAAAACCGCAACGGTAAGTAATCGACTTTGTTTGCTCATATAACCATGCTCCTAAAAAAGCGGTGCGGAAACGTTTGCACGGCCCGCACCGCTTCGGCCAAGAGTCAATATAAACTCTTATAAATTAAATTACTTGGTATACCCGTTGTCCTTCCAGAACTGCTCGGCACCGGGATGGAGCGGCAGCTCGAGATCGCCGATACCAAAGGAGATATCGATGTTAGCGTCGGCGGTATTGTGAGAAGCTTTAACGGTAGAGATGTTTGCGAAAATGCCTTCGAGCATATCGTATACCAAAGCGTCATCAAGATCTTCATTGGTTACAAGAATATTGTAAACATATACGCCTTCAACGTCTTCGGTATTGTTATAGGTATTTGCCGGGATAACAGCCTTGGCGTAGATGGGATTCTCGGAAACAAGCTTATCTCTGCCGGCGCCATCGATCGGAACAACTACCATCTCATACTGAACGCCAAGCTCCATAACGGTTGCGTTGGGCAAACCAGAGGTTACAAATACAGCATCACACTGGCCGTTCTTCATGTTATCAATAGCTTCGCCGTAAGCAAGGTAATCGGGGGTAATATCGTCATAGGTGATACCGTAAGCTGCGAGAATGGTACGTGCGTTAACCTCAACGCCGGAGTTGGGAGCACCAACGCCTACGCGCTTGCCCTTAAGGTCCTCAACGCTCTTGATGCCGGTGTCAGCGGTGGTTACCAGCTGAACATAGTTGGGCCATAGACGCATCATGGAACGAAGCTTGGTAGCGGGTTCCTTATCTGCGTAAGCATCGGTAGCATTGTAAGCCTGCATGATAACATCCTGCATTGCGATAGCGATTTCAGCATCACCATCAAGGATTATCTGGATGTTTGCGCCGGAAGCGTTGGTAGCCTCGGCAGAAGTATCATAACCATAATCCTTCAAAGCGGTTGCGATAGCGCCGCCGATAGGATAGTAGATTCCGGAAGTGGGACCGGTGGCTACGGTGATAAACTGATCGGCACGCTCTTTTTCGGTAAGACCTTTGGTCTCAGCGGGAGCTGCAGGAGCAGCAGGAGCAGCGGGTGCAGCGGGTGCAGCGGGTGCAGCAGGAGCCGCAGGAGCAGCGGGTGCGCCGGAACCACCGCATCCGGCTATAGAAAGAACCATGCAAAGAACGAGAATCAAAGCAAAAATCTTTTTCATTGTTGTTGTCTCCTTTTTAATCATATTACAGTGATACATAAGTATATGAAAATCGGTTAAAAATGTATCATTGCTTGCGATTATATACTATTTAAAAACTCACACCCGGTCAACGATTTTCAGGTCTAAGGTAGATTTCACGGTGGGAACTGCAAAAATCAGCAGGTCAACGGAATATGAGGCAAATCTTGAATTGCAAAAGCTGTCATGCTACACTATAAACAGTTGTTAGCTTTAAAATCAACAGCCGGTTTAAATAAGGAGAAATATCAATGACTGACAGCCTTTTGTTACATCTTTTGCTTAATATATCCCTTTTGCTGCTGTCCGCCTCCATGCTCACCGAGCTGCGCCCGCTTCGCTCTATTTTAAAGAATCCTCGGGAATCGGTACTCAATCAAATCTATCTGGGAGTGATTTTCGGTCTGCTTTCTGTCACCTGCACATATATGGGCCTTAATTTTCAGGGCGCAATAGTAAACATACGCGTTGTAAGCACCATGACAGCAGGCCTTATGGGTGGGCCTATACCCGGACTTCTGGCAGGCTTTATAAGCGGACTCCACCGTTATCTTTACGACCCCCATGGATTCACTTCGCTGGCTTGCGGAATAGGAACTTTTTGTTTCGGCGTTATCGGCGCTGTTTTTTATCGAAAATTTTCACTCCGACGCAGCTATCTCTTGCTTGTACTTCTTACCGTGGTTTCCGAATTGGTACAATGCGTGATAATCCTTTTGGTTGCAAAACCGTTTGAGGCAGCGCTTGCACTGGAACGCGCTATACTTCTTCCCAAAATAGTGATAAATTCGCTTGGAATCGTAATGTTTGTCTGGCTGTTCAACCGTTTGAACCGCAGCGTTACCATAGAATTGGTAGAACATCAGTCGCGGGCGATGCAAATAGCGCAGGAATGCTTGCCTTATCTTAAAGAAGGCATAGAAAATTGTGCCGCTATGCAGCAGGTCACAGATATAGTGTGGAAATATTTCCCAAGTTTTAAGGTGATAATCACCGACCGCCACGAGGTTTTGGCTTCGAGCGGAATCGCATTATCAAGCAGCGCTCTTCCTTCTCCATCGCTTCAAGCTATTTCGTCAGGTCAGCTTCAGGTGATAAAGAACTACTGCGAGGAATTTGACACTTCATTTCATCCGGATGCCGCCATTGCCGCCCCGTTCAAATGGCAAAATGAAGTGGTTGGAACACTTTTGCTGATAGTACCCATGAGCCCTACCCTTATACTTGATGCCGATATACATACGACTGAATCGCTTGCCCAACTTTTTTCATCAACTCTTGCGCTTGGAGAACTGCAGCATCAGATTGATCTGCGTCAGCAGGCAGAATTTCGCGCGCTGCAATCACAGATCAATCCGCATTTTCTTTTTAACGCTCTAAATACCATTTCGGCGCTTTGCCTTACCGATCCTGATAAAGCACGCGAAATGATACTGGTTTTAGCAAACTATTTCCGTCAAACCCTTTCTATCAATGAACCGTTTGTTACTTTGGAACAGGAACTTAATAATGTAGACAATTATCTTTCTCTTACCGAAGCACGGTTTGAAGATGCTATCCACGTCACACGTGAACTGCCGGATAATCTCACTCGGCTCAGACTGCCTCCGCTGATATTACAACCCATTGTGGAAAACGCAGTGCGCCACGGCTGGTTAGCGATAGACGATCGCAGGGTGGATATACGGATAAATCAGGACAATGAGCGTGCTTATATACGTATTTCGGATAAGGGCAAGGGATTCCCGGAAGACGTTCTTCAAAAGATAGAAGATCTGAACAACTCTTGTTACACAGGGCTGTTCAATGTACGTAAGCGTTTACACAGCATATACGGCAATCAGTGCGAGTTCTCCATCGACAGTTCCGAAAACGGATCGGTAGTATCTTTTTCCATACCGCTTAATCCCCCTGGCGAAACCTCCGTTTTATTTTAAAAAGGAAGTGAGCTTATGCGTATCGCAGTTATTGATGATGAAAAATATTCCCGCGTCGAATTGATACATCAAATACTCAGTCATATTCCCGATGCGGTAATTTCCGAAGCATCAAACGGTGTTCAGGCAATAGCGCTGATAGAGCGAAAGTCTTTTGATATACTTTTTATCGATATCCATCTTGGTGACCTTGAAGGAACTACCGTTGCATCGCTTGCACGCAAGCTTATGCCAAAGGCAAAGATAATATTTGCTACCGCTTATTCCGAGTATGCGGTAAAAGCATTTGAGCTAAGAGTTGATGACTATGTGCTAAAACCTTTTGATCCTGCCCGAATTAAACAGGTTCTTGAACGGTGTACAATGGATCTTAACAGCACCAATTCGGTTATTGAGCATGGCAGCAAAAAAATTGCCGTCAGCGTAAACCGCCATACAACTCTGCTGGATATTGATGAGGTCTCCTATATTGAAACAGACGGTTCCGGACGCGGATGCGTAATACACATGCTTTCCGGTGATACATATCCTGACAACTCTTCGCTTTCTGATTTCGAAAACCGCTTAATCCGCAATGGCTTTTTTCGCATCCATAAAACATGCCTTGTACAGCTTAAATATATTCAGGATATTTTCCCCTGGAGCAACAACGGATTTGCATTGCGTCTGCGCGGTTCAAGCAATATACTGCCAATAGGCAGAGACAAAATCAAAGATTTACGAAAACGCCTTAGGATTTAATCATTTTTATGTTCAAACAAAATACCAATCATAAAAAACAGCCCAAGCATAACGCTTGAGCTGTTTTTTTATTGGTATGCCCGATGCGATTCGAACGCACGACCTTCAGAGTCGGAATCTGACACTCTATCCAGCTGAGCTACGGGCACAAATTACTATAATAGTATATCAAGGCTTACTTTAAATTTCAACCAAAACAATTCGAGCCGATTCGGGACGGAAAACTCGAAAAACAAAGGAAAACTATATGATTAGGCGCCCCAAAAAATAAATTGAAAAAAATTGAAAAAAGGTGTTGACAATTGGGGAATGTGGTGGTAATATAGCAAAGCTGTCTCCGAGCGGGCGACGCTCCGGAACGGCTTCACAACTTAAGAAATGCAAGCCCAAAAAAAGTTTTAAAAAACTTGAAAAAAGTGCTTGACAAGTCCAATGGGTTGTGATATGATAATCAGGCTGTCACATGACGGCACCGGACCTTGAAAATTAAACAACATTGAAAGAAACAAAGACCCTTGTAACTCTAAGGTGTCGAAAGATACCGAAGAGATGATTTTTTTGAGAAACAAGCTAGAAAAAAGCTTGAAAGATTTAGGTTTTAACACGAAAGTGTTGAGATACAATTTTTCAAGAGTTTGATCCTGGCTCA
>JAFQAX010000062.1 GCA_017399785.1 Oscillospiraceae bacterium
ATATTCCCGCAGTTACCGCCTTTGTAGATGAGCAGCTGGAAGCATTCGATTGCCCGATGAAAGCGCAGATGCAGATAGATATCGCCATCGACGAGCTGTTTTCCAACATCGCTTACTATGCCTACAATCCCGATGTAGGACCTGCTACCGTAAGGGTAGAGGTGGTCGAAGATCCCATGGCGGTGGTCATCACCTTTATCGACAAGGGCGTGCCCTACGATCCGCTTGCAAGGGAGGATCCCGACACCACCCTTTCGGCGGAAGAGCGAGATCTCGGCGGACTTGGCATCTACATGGTCAAAAAGAGCATGGACGAGGTCACCTACGAGTATAAGGACGGACAGAATATCCTTAAGATAAAGAAAAATATTTGATTCGGGTCAGGAGAGGGTGTATTTAAATGAAAAACGAGAAATTAACAAATCTCAATATCGACCTTGCGAGCAAGAAGATAGAAGAATTCCTCTCTCAAAACAAGGTGGAAGGCAAAAATATTATAAGAATAAAGCTTGCTGCTGAGGAAACGCTGCTTAAATTACAGGAAAAATTCGGCGAGCAGGCGGCTTTTTCGCTCAAGTGCGTCAAGCGCTTGGGAAGCCTTAAGGTAGAAATAATTTTGGCGGGCGAGCGCTTCGATCCGTTTGAACAGCAAGAAGACGAATATGACAGCGATGTACTGCGTTCCATGCTCTCCTATATGGGTATTGCACCTGCATGGCAGTACAAAAACGGACTTAATATAGTCACCTTCACACCCAAAAAGAAAAAGCCCTCGCAGATGAAGCAGATGGTGGTTGCAATTCTGCTGGCTTTGGTAATGGGCGGAATATCCAATCTTATTCCCGATATAATGCACTTTATTTCACTTCAGATGATTACTCCGATTTTCAACACCTTTATGGGTCTTTTGACCGCTATTTCGGGTCCCATGATTTTTCTTTCGGTAACATGGGGCATATACAGCATAGGCGACACCTCGACTTTCGGAAAAATAGGCAAAAGGATGATAATCCGTTATATCGTTATGACGCTGATAGTAACGTCGGTCGTTTTGCTGGCCTACATACCGTTTTTTGATATCCAACAGGGAAGCGGCGGCGCATTTAACTTTTCCGAGCTGTTTGACATGATCCTTGATATCATCCCCAACAACTTCTTTACACCCTTTACCGAAGGCAATCCGCTGCAGATAATCTTTGTCGCGGTCGCGGTGGGATTGGCGGTGCTTATTCTCGGCAATAAAACGGCTGTTGCCACAACCTTTATCGAGCAGTCCAACTATATCGTTCAGCTGATAATGGAAGCGATAACCTCGCTTATCCCATTCTTTATCTTTGGCAGCATCTTCACAATGATAGTGGGCGGCAATATCTCGCTGCTGGCCTCGGCTTATAAGCTTTTGCCCATCATGCTGCTGGGGCACCTGATCGCAATTGCGATATACACACTTTTGGTATGCTTCAACAGAAAGATCAGCCCTTCGCTGCTCTATAAAAAGATGATGCCAACCTTCCTTATCGGACTTTTCACCGCATCTGCGGCAGCAGCTTATGCCACTAATGCCGAATGCTGCGAAAAAGACCTTGGTATAGACAAAAAGATAATCAACTTTGGCATACCGCTCGGTCAGGTCGTATTTATGCCCGGCGCATCGATACTGTTTCTTGCTGCGGGAATCTGCATGGCTGAAGTTTACGGCGTATCGCTTAGCATCACCTGGCTGATAACAGCGCTGATAATCACCGTTGTACTGGCTATTGCTGCTCCTCCCGTTCCCGGCGGCGCGCTTACCTGCTATACCATACTGTTTATGCAGCTTGAGGTCCCACCCGAAGCCATCGCCATAACGATAGCGCTTAATCTGATACTGGAATTTGCCGCAACGGCGGTCAACCTGTTCTGCCTGCAGACCGAGCTGATAGAGCTTTCGGCGTCGCTTGACATACTTGATTACGCCAAACTCAGAGCACCCAAATAAAATATGCAAAAACAACCCCGACAGGAATCCTGTCGGGGTTGTTTAATGTTATCTGATATGTTCAGCTTAGTATGCCTTGCCCCAGACAACCATGGTCTTTGCGGGCTTTCCGCAGATGGGACATACGTCGCCGAGATTTTCCTGCTCGAAAGGCATGCAGCGGGAGGTAAGTCCTGCCTCTTCCTTCATCTTCATCTCGCATTCCAGCTCGCCGCACCACATAGTCTTGAGGAAACCGCTCTGCTCTGCAGAGAACTTCATGATCTCTTCCATGCTGTGTCCGACAAAGGTGCGGTTCTCGCGGTTTTCAAGTGCGATCTGGTAGATGCCGTCGCGAACCTTCTGCAGCAGAACAGGGATCATGCTCTCGATCTCGTCCAGCTTAACGAAGTGCTTCTCGCGGTTGTGACGGGTAACAACTACGCACTGACCGTTCTCGATGTCCTTGGGACCAAGCTCGATGCGCAGCGGAACGCCCTTCATCTCATATTCTGCAAACTTCCAGCCGGGAGCGTTGTCGCTGTCATCCATCTTTACGCGGCAAACCTTAGCAAGTCTTGCCTTAAGCTCGTTTGCAGCGTCAAGAACGCCGGGCTTGTGCTGTGCGATGGGAACGATAACAGCCTGCCAGGGAGCGATTGCGGGGGGCAGAACAAGTCCGTTGTCATCGCCGTGGGTCATTATGATTGCGCCGATGATTCTGGTGGACATGCCCCAGGAAGTCTCGTGGGGATGATGCAGCTTGTTGTCACGTCCGGTATAGGTGATATCAAAAGCCTTGGCAAAGCCGTCGCCAAAGTAGTGAGAGGTGCCGGACTGCAGCGCCTTGCCGTCGTGCATCATGGCTTCGATGGTGTAGGTACGCTCTGCGCCTGCAAACTTTTCCTTGTCGGTCTTCTGGCCCTTGATAACGGGGATGGCAAGGTATTCCTCGCAGAGACGTGCATAGCACTCCAGCTGCTGCTCGGTCTCAGCCATTGCCTCCTCGGCGGTCTCGTGGATGGTGTGACCCTCCTGCCACCAGAACTCAGCGGTTCTCAGGAAAGGACGGGTGGTCTTTTCCCAGCGGCAAACCGAGCACCACTGGTTGTAAAGCATGGGCAGGTCGCGGTAAGAGCTGCAAACCTTAGCGAAATGCTCACAAAACAGCGTCTCGGAGGTGGGGCGAACACAAAGTCTCTCGGCAAGCTTTTCAGAGCCGCCGTGAGTTACCCAAGCAACCTCAGGCGCAAAGCCTTCAACGTGGTCTTTCTCCTTCTGGAGCAGACCCTCGGGGATAAACATAGGCATCATAACGTTCTCGTGTCCGGTCTCTTTGAACATGCCGTCGAGAAGGTTTCTGATATTTTCCCAGATAGCGGTGCCATAGGGTCTTACGACCATGCAGCCGCGCACGCTGGAATAATCGGCCAGATCGGCCTTACGAACTATATCGGTGTACCATTTGGCAAAATCGACATCCATAGAGGTGATGTCTTCCACCATTTTCTTTTTGTTGTCTGCCAAAGCAAATTCCTCCCTTGAGTAAGCGGAAAACGGGCGGAGCAAAGTTTATAATCCACACGTTATCATACCAAACTATTATAAAGTTTTCGGCATAAAAAAGCAATAGCTCCGCCCGCCTTAAATAGATAAGGCGGGCGGAGTTTTGTCTTAAAAATTGCAAAAATCAGGCGAGATTCTCTTCGATGTAATGAACGATGTCGCCAACAGTCTTCATCTCTTCGATAGCTTCGTCCGAGATCTCGGTGTCAAACTCGTCCTCGAAGCTCATTACGAGGTCTACGATATCGAGGGAATCAGCGCCAAGGTCGTCAATGATTGCCGACTCGAGGGTGATGGAATCCTCATCAATATCAAGCTGCTCTGCGATAATGCTCTTTACCTTATCAAAAATCATGCTGCTTCCTCCTTAAGATGCCGTCAGGGAAAATAAGCCTGACAGCTCTGTACGACAACATAATAGCTGTTTTCCTTGCAGTTTACAAGTGGAAATTTCAAAATTGAAGTAGTTTTTTTTATATGTTTTTAGGACAAACCTCACAAATATTAAGAAAAAAAGCTCGAAACAGATAAAAAGTGAAACATATGTTTGCAATTTGCGGTGCATAGTGGTATAATATCAGCATAAAAGTCAAGCTGTAAAAGCTTAAATCCGCCGCCGAAATTAGGAGGTAGCATAAATGTACACTTCTGAATTAAACGAAAAGGAACGCAGCCTGCTGGCATATATCAAAGAAAGGCTGGAGGATCAGATCCCTCCCACCGTGCGTGAGATATGCCGCGACCTTGGAATTAAATCCACCTCTTCGGCTCATCGCTATCTCAAAAGTCTGGAGGAAAAGGGCTATATTTCTATGGGCGACAACGCCAACCGCATGATCCGGCTTGTCGGTGCCGAATTCGGAAAAACTGCCCAGATCCCGCTGCTCGGCACCGTGACCGCAGGTCAGCCTATCCTTGCCTTTGAAGAGGTCACCGATTACATCCCCTTTGCCGCCTCGGGCGAGGATGCAAAAAATCTGTTCGCCCTCAAAGTAAGGGGCGAAAGCATGATAGAAGCCGCCATTCTCGACGGCGATATCGTCGTTGTACGCCAGACTCCCACCGTTTCCAACGGTGAGATAGCCGTCGCCATGATAGAGGACGAGGCCACCGTAAAGCGCTTCTACAAAGAGAAGGGACATTACCGTCTCCAGCCTGAAAACAGCAGCATGGAGCCGATAATCGTCGATGATTGCCGCGTGCTTGGCAAGGTCATTGCCGTTGTCCGTCATATATCTTAAAACCGATACCGGCGCGCGGGATTTTCCCGCGCGTTTTGCTATATTTGCGGATAGTTTACAATTAATTTATTGAATGAAATACCCTCCTTTGATATACTTATCTGGTAAGAGAAAAATACAGAGAATCGAGGTGTCGTCATGTCCGAAAGAAACGATCAGGAAAACAAAAAAGCTATCGGCGGTATAATTGCTGTCATTGTTGTACTGCTTTTGAATGCCACAGGCGGTGCTTTGCTCCCAATTTTGATTATAGCGGGAATTGCTTACGCAATAACCGTCTACATAAAAAAGCAAAGCGAAGAACAGGGCATCTCGATGAGCGAAACTGTTAAAAGGAAAAGTGCCGAGGTAATGAACCGATTAGATGAGATAGAAGAATCGGGCAGGATCCCCACCGTTTCCGACCTCTTTTCCGACGCAAGACGCAAGCAGTTTCGCGACTCCAATGCTTCAGGCGATTCTGCAAGAAAGCATATGGAATCTAAATTTGAGACTGCGCGCCGCCGACAGAAAAGCAGTTCGGACGGCGAAACGCTGTTCAGCATGCTGTCTCGCACAGAACAGACCCATTATGACAGTTTATCAAGCGATTACCACGATGAATATACCCACCGCTCAAACGAACTTAAAGATCTGCATCGCGCCGGAATAATCGATTCGGCAGAGTATAAAGAACGAATGGCGATGCTGAAATCGGAATTTAAAAAGTGATTTTACGACCTTTACGGAAGATTTGTTTGCCGCCTTTTACGGAGCAATGATTTTTTCGTAAAGGTCGCGGCTTTATCGGTGGTTTTCTTGCTTTTTACAAACGGTTTGGTGTATAATAATATGATACGGGAGGAATGCCTTTTTATGCTTTTTAGATTATTTGGAGGCGGCGATACCGCTGCCATAATACAAACTTTAATAGCTCGTGTTATCGTTTTGATGACTGCCATCCCGGTTCATGAGTATGCCCACGCATGGGCAGCCGAAAAGATGGGTGATTCCACCGCGCGCTATTACCGCCGCCTTTCGCTCAATCCGCTTGACCACATCGATCCCATCGGTGCGCTGATGATACTGCTGCTGGGATTCGGCTTTGCACGCCCGGTTCCGGTAAATTCGCTCAACTTCAATAACCGCAGAGTGGGCACCGTTGTCACCAGTCTTGCAGGTCCTCTTTCCAACGTCATCATGGCACTGCTTTCGATGCTGGCGGCAAAGATTATTGCGTTGGCTTATTCGGTAACGCATCTCGGCATGCTGGTCGGAATATTCCGTGTATTTCTGTTTATGGTCAGCATAAATTTGTCGCTGGCGGTATTTAATATGCTGCCCATGCCTCCTCTTGACGGATGGCATGCCATCTCTCCGCTGCTGCCTCGCGAGTTCTATTGGAAGATACAGCCCTATGAGCAACACATCGTCTGGATAGTGCTGCTGCTGGTATGGATGGGAGCACTGGATGGCATAATCGGTGGTGCGGTATCGTTTCTGTATATTCTTCTTGATAAACTTACCTTCTTTTTGTAAAGGACGAAGATAATGACCCAGCTTTCCTTCAGGCTTTCGGATTTTGAAGGCCCACTCGATCTGCTTCTGCACTTAATATCAAAGCATAAGCTCGATATCCTCGATATAGAGATATCGGAGCTTTTGCGTCAATATTTAAGCTTTATCGAAAACCGCGCTGACCGTGATCTGGAAGTCGCCAGCGAGTTTCTCGAGATGGCTGCCCGTCTGGTGCATATCAAAACGGTCATGCTGCTGCCCAAGCATGAAGATGAGGCAGATGAGCTTAAAAACCGCCTTACCGGCGAGCTGATGGAGTATCAGCTTTGCAAGATGGCGGCTTCAAAGCTGGGCGAGCTTGCCGAGAAAAACCGCGTTTACGTCAGAAAACCGGTAAAGCTGGAAGAAGACCTTACCTACCGCATGACTCACCCCGCCACTGTATTGCTGGAAGCGATGTCGGCATCCAGCGGCAAGGCAGTTCGCCGCAGAGCTGTAGAACCTGAAGTTTTCTCGGGAATAGTAAAACGCAGGATCGTTTCGGTCAATTCCCGAATCATCCACCTGCTGAGAAGATTCTATAAACAGCAGCAAAGCAGCTTCTCGTCGCTTTTTGACGACCAAAAGGACAGAAGCGAGCTGGTCGCCACCTTTTTGGCGCTGCTGGAACTTATCAAAAGCGGACGAGTTACCGTATCGGATGACGGCGAAACGGTAAATTTCCACCGCGCGAAAACTGCTCCGAAACAAGAGGTTGAGATATGAACACAAATCTTGAACAGATGCTGCTTGCCGTTTTGTTTGCGGTGGGCGAGCCTGTATCCCCCGAAAAGATAGCCTCGGCGCTTGATATGTCCACCGATTCGGTGCGCAGCCTTATCGAGCATCTTCGCGATATGCTCGACACTCAGGACGGCGCGCTGCAGATACTTTATCTCGGCGGTCAGTATCAGCTTTCCACCCGAGAGCGCTATACCGAGGACATCAGAAAAGTTATGAACGAGCGCCGCAACGTTCCGCTTACCCCCGCCGCACTTGAGGTTTTGGCGGCTGTCGCCTATAACCAGCCTGTCACCAGAGCATACGTAGAGCAGGTGCGCGGCGTTGATTCCAGCGGCATCATCACCAATCTTGTCGAAAAGGGATTGCTGGAAGAGGCGGGAAGACTTGACCTGCCCGGACGTCCCATTTCATATAAAACCACCGCGCATTTTCTGCGCACCTTCGGCCTCTCCTCGCTGGAGGAGCTGCCCCTTACCATTCCCGAAGAGGTGTTTGGCGAAGAACTGCCTGACGACTTCCTTGAGGGACAGATGGAGTTTTCCGACACCTTGAACTGAAAAAAAGGCGGTGTGTGGATGAAAATTTTACTCATCGTTGTTGCGGTGATAATCGCCTTTTTGCTTATCCCGGTAACTGTTTCGGGCGGATATGACAGTCAGCCTGCGCTGGAGATAAAATACCTCTTTTATAAAAAGACTGTTTTCCCAAAGCCTGAAAAAACAGAAAGCGGCACGGCGAAGAAAAAAACTAAGCCCGCAAAAGCGACAAAACCCAAAAAGAAATTTCCGCTGACGGTCGGGGACATGATAGAGCTTTTGCCCAAAGCTGTCGACCGACTTATCCCTCCGGTAAGAAAGCTTTTGAAGCGTACCGTTATCGGTAAATTTTCTCTCAGCATGACTATAGTCGGCTCTGATGCCGCCGATACAGCCATACAGTTCGGAAAGATAAACGGAGCGGTATTTTATGCCGTTGCCCTTTTGGACCGAATTATGACGTTGAAAGTTAAAAACGTCGATATAGTCCCCGGATTTGCCGCCGAACAGAGCGATTTTAAAGCCTCGGCAAAAATAAAAGCCTATCCGCTTGCGCTGCTTATTGCGGCGGTGCAGTTGGGAATATCTGCACTTATACTGCTTATTCCCGCGGTAAAAGAAAGAAAAAGAAAAAGCAGAGCGGCAAACGTCGCTTCTACCCAAATAAATGACCGAAAGGATGACCGCAATGGAGAAGAAAAATCCGTTGGGCGAAGTGCTTGACACCTCGCTCGAAAAGCTTAAAAAGCTGGTTGATGTCAACACCATAATCGGAGACGCCATCACCACCCCCGACGGCACCACAATAATCCCCGTTTCCAAGGTCAGCTTTGGATTTGCCACCGGCGGCTCGGAACTGCCCACCTCCAAGCCCTCCACCCCCTTTGGCGGCGGCTCGGGCGGCGGAGTTACCATCCAGCCGCTTGCTTTCCTTGTAATTTCCAACGGCAACGTAAAGCTGCTGCAGATGCAGACCGCCGACAACACCGCCGACCGTATCGTTAATATGATGCCCGGAATGGTCGATAAGGTAAGCGGAATGATTTCCGATTACAAGGCAAAAAAGACCGCTGAAGAACCTGCCCTTTAAAATCATTTTTGCCCACCACGCCGAATAGTCTTTCTGTAGTAAGGTGGGTGAAGCTATGATTAAAAAGATTTTTTCGATGATTTTGGTTTGTTGTCTGGCTGTATCGCTGCGTGTTGTTCCCTATGCCGACGTATATTCGCTGGATGCCGCTAAAGGCGCGGTGCTGATAGATGCCGCAAGCGGCAGAGTGATAGAAGAAAACAACTGCCGCAGCCGTCTGCCTAACGCCAGCACAACCAAGATAATGACCGCTATACTTACCCTTGAGCAGCCTGATCTCGATGAGATGTTCACCGTTGATGCAAATGCGATCGCAGTCGAGGGCAGCTCGATGGGGCTTACCGAAGGGGACAGCGTATCGCTGCGCACCCTTGCGTGGGGCATGCTGCTGTCATCGGGCAACGATGCCGCAAACGCGGCTGCGGTCAGAATCGACGGCAGCATCGAAAAATTCTGCGAGCGTATGAACAAAAAAGCCGCCGAGCTGGGAATGCAGGATACACACTTTTCCTCCCCCTCGGGATTGGAAAACGGCGAGCATTACACCACCGCCTATGATCTTGCGCTGCTGGCGCGATACGCACTTCAAAATGACGATTTTGCCGAGATGGTCAGCTCCAAATCGGCAAAGCTTTATTACGGAAATCCGCCCTATCACCGCTGGCTCACCAACCACAACCGCCTGCTTTGGCAGTGCGAGGACTGCATCGGTATCAAAACCGGATTTACCAAGGCTGCGGGCAGATGCCTTGTTTCGGCCGCGGAGCGGGATGGACTTACCCTTATTGCGGTAACGCTTGGATGTCCCGATGATTTCAACACCCACCATGCCGTTTACGACAGCTGCTTTGAGAGACTTGAGTTTGTCGATTTTGGCGATATGGCAAGCAGCCTTTCGGTTGCGGTCACCGGTGCGGAAGAGGGAAGGATCCCGATAGCTCCGCTTTGGGCGCCGGGCGCTTATCTTGCCGCCGATGAAGCAAAGCAGGTGGAACTGTCTTTCGCGGTAGAGCCATTTATCTACGCTCCGGTTGAAGAGGGAAAAATAGTCGGCAGCGCCGTTTTAAAGCTTGACGGCGCCACCATTTCCCAAACACCGCTGGTCACCTCAAAAAGTTTACCTTCCCGCTTTCCCGAGCGGAGAAGCGTTATAGACAGAGTAAAAGATTTTTTTGCCGCACCGGAGCAATACCGCTTCCCGCTAAACGAAAGGGAACAGCTGCTGCTGCGCTGACGGCGAGCTGTTATAAAGGAGAATGAAAGTGAGAATACACAAGGCACTTGCAGATAACGGAATAGCATCCCGCCGCGCGGCTGAAAAGATGGTCGAAGAGGGCAGAGTTACCGTAAACGGCAGAAAAGCCATCATCGGTCAGGACGTAAACCCCGCCCGCGATATTATCCATATCGACGGCGAAAGAGTTTACTTTGAAAGAAAGCAGACCAAGTATTACATCATGCTCAACAAGCCCCGCGGCTATGTCACCACCATGTCGGATGAGCTGGGACGCCGCTGCGTTGCCGAGCTGGTTAAGGATGTCGGCGCAAGAGTATATCCCATCGGACGCCTTGATAAGGACAGCGAGGGCATGCTGCTGCTTACCAACGACGGCGATTTTGCCAACATGATAATGCACCCCAGCCATCACATCTCCAAGACCTACCGCGTTACCGTACGCCCTGAAGTTTCGGAGGATCAGCTCATCGAGCTTTCCACCGGAGTAACCCTCGATGACGGCACTGTCACCATGCCGGCACAGGTTCAGGTAGATGATAAATCGGAGGGCAGAACTGTCCTTCGCATGACCATCTTTGAGGGCAAAAACCGCCAGATCAGAAGAATGTGCGAAGCGCTCGGCCTTGAAGTCGCAAGACTTCGCCGTGTATCTGTTGGCCCCGTTAAGCTCGGCATGCTGCAGCCCGGCAAATGGCGTGAGTTGACCCCCACCGAGATCGGCGCTATCAGAAATGCGGTAGTAGAAGCAAATTCCGGCGCGAAATCCGGCAAAAAGACCGCTGCCCGCAAAGTCAACTTCAACAGCAACGGCGGACGCCGCTAAAAAAGGTAATCAGATCGCTTTAAGGGAATCACCCGGCAGACGATCTTTACAAATACAATTTGACAAAAGGAAGCGAAGCAGATGATTAAAAGCATGACCGGCTACGGTAGAAGTCAGCAGCAGATAAGCGGCTGGGATATCACCGTAGAGATAAAGGCGGTCAACCACCGCTATTTTGAATTTTCCTGCCGCGCACCGAGAAATTGCGGCTATATGGAGGACAAGCTTAAAAGTCTTGTTCAAAGCGGAATTGCCCGCGGCAAGACCGACCTTTACCTCCAGATAGCTTCTACCGGTGAAAACAACGATGAGACCGTAAAGGTAAACCTCGAGCTTGCAAAAAGCTATATGGAGTCGCTGGCAAAGCTTTCGGAAGCTACCGGACTTCCTATGGAGATTTCCCTTTCTTCCCTTTCCAGATATCCAGATGTTCTCACCCCCGAGCGTGTAGCAGTCGATGAAGACGCCCTTTGGGAGGCGGTTTCCGCCGTCGCAAAGGAGGCACTTGCCAACTTCATCGCCATGAGAGAGACCGAGGGCAAAAAGCTCAAGGAGGATCTCCTTTCCCGACTTGATACCGTGCTGGCGCTTACCGCCGAGGTTGAAAAGCAGAGTCCGCAGACGGTTGAAAACTATCGTAACAGACTTTATCAGAAGCTTTCCACCCTGCTTGCCGACCGCAATATCGACGATGCAAGAGTTCTTACCGAGGCAGCAATCTTTGCCGACAGGATCGCCGTTGACGAGGAGACTGTTCGCCTGAAAAGCCATGTCGATCAGTTCAGGGGCATTCTTGAATCGGACGAGCCTATCGGAAGAAAGCTGGACTTCCTCACTCAGGAATTAAACCGTGAAAGCAACACCATCGGTTCCAAGGCGCAGGATTCCAAGATACTTTCCGTCGTAGTAGACCTCAAGAGCGAGCTTGAAAAGATCCGCGAGCAGATACAGAATATCGAATAACGAAAGGGGCGTCTTATTTTATGAAACTTATCAACATAGGATTCGGAAACATGGTTTCTGCCAACAAGCTGGTTGCGATAGTCAGCCCCGAATCTGCACCGATAAAGAGAATAATCCAGGATGCCCGTGACCGCGGTTCGCTTATCGATGCCACCTATGGCAGAAGGACCCGCGCCGTTATAATTACTGATTCTGACCACGTCATCCTTTCGGCGGTACAGCCCGAAACGGTAGCGGGAAGACTTGATGTTGGCGAGGATGATGACGATGATTGAAAAAGGCAGTCTTATCGTTTATTCCGGACCTTCCGGAGTGGGAAAAGGAACGGTACTCAAGACATTGTTGGCGCCTGCCGGTCCGTTGGTGCTGTCGGTTTCGGCAACCACCCGCGCCCCCAGAGAGGGAGAAGTAAACGGACGCGAGTATCATTTTGTTACTCGTGAAAAATTTGAGCAGATGGTAAAAGAAGGGGATATGCTGGAATATGCCGAATATAACGGCAACTATTACGGCACCCCCAAAAGCTTTGTGGAACGCCAGCTTGAGATGGGCAATGACGTAATCCTTGAGATAGAGACCAAGGGCGCTGCCCAGGTAAAGAAACTTTGTCCCGAAGCGGTACTTATCTTTATAATGCCCCCAAGCTATCAGGAACTTGAAAACCGCCTCTTGGGAAGAGGTACCGAAACGGCCGAACAGTGCGCCGGAAGACTTAAAGCCGCGCTGCGTGAGATAGAAGCGGCCGAAAATTACGATTTCATTATAGTGAACGACACGGTGGAAAACGCACGTCTACAGCTTATGAAAGCTGTATCGGCTGGCAAGCTTATCTGCCGCATCAATAAAAACAAAATTTACGAGGTGCTTAAAAATGTTAAGACCGGCAATGAGTGAAATACTTGAAAAAAAACAGGATTGCTACACTTTCGTAGTAGCAGTTGCAAAGCGTGCAAGAGAGATAGCCGACCAGTCCGAGGAGCAGCATGAGATCCTTGAGATGAAGCCGGTAAAGCTTTCGGTAGATGAGTTTGCAGAAGGCAAAAGCAAGCTTATCATCAATCACGAGGAAGAGCTCTAAGCTATGAAAACGGCGCGTGTCGTTATCGACAAGGCGACCCACTCCTACGATAAAGAGTACGACTATATCCTGCCGGAAGGATCAAACGCCCGTGCCGGATGCCGTGTATTGGTGCCCTTTGGGGCAGGCGGCGGCAGAAGGGTGGGATTTGTCGTTTCTGTTTTTGATGCGACACAGCCGACCGCCCCCCGCATGAAGCAGATAGCGTCCGTTTTGGACCAAAAACCGCTTCTGAATGACGAGGGGCTTTCCTTGCTTTCTGCCATAAAAAAATATACCTTCTGCACCTGGTTCGAGGCACTGCGTTTGCTCATCCCGCCGGGAGCGGGAGTTAAGCTCAACACAGGTCTTTTGGCGCAAAAGGGCGTGGATTTTGACGAAAACGACCTTTCAGTCGAAGCGCTGCAGCTTTACCGCTGGCTTTGCGGAAAAAAGAGCATGACTCCGCTTGAGAAAGTGACTTCCGAGCTTGGATTTGATACCGACGCCCTCTGCATTGACGAGCTGATAAAAAAAGGTCTCGCTGTCCGTGGTCAGATAGTTAAAAAGAAGATAGCCGACGAGCGTGCCGTTATGGCTCGCCTTGCCGATGATGGCTTTGAAAACAAGCGACTTACCGAAAAGCAGCAGGCAATTTGCGAGCTGCTTTCGCAGCTTGGCTGCGTGTCGGTAAAGGAACTGAGCTACTTCACCGGAGCGGGACGTTCGGTGGTCGATACGCTGCGCAAGCGCGGCATAGTCGAGCTGTTCGAAGAGGTAATGTCCCGAAGAATAAGCGCCAAAGAGGATACTGTCACCGATACCGCACCGATAGTGCTGTCGGATGAGCAGCAGGAAGCCTTTGACCGCTTTGCCGTTATTGGCGAAAAGGGCGAATATGCCGTTTCGCTGCTGCACGGCGTAACCGGAAGCGGTAAAACCCAGGTATTTTTAAAGCTTATCGAACACAGTTTGGCGCGCGGAAAAAAGGCGATAGTGCTCATCCCCGAAATATCGCTTACCCCCCAAACGGTGGCGAGATTTTCTTCCCGATTCGGCTCCCGCGTTGCGGTGCTTCATTCATCCCTTTCGATGACCGAGCGCCTTGATGAGTGGAACCGCATCAAATCGGGAATGGCTGATATAGTCGTCGGAACTCGCTCGGCGATATTCGCTCCGCTTGATAACATCGGACTTATCGTCATCGATGAGGAGCAGGAGCACACTTATCACTCCGAAAGTTCGCCGCGCTATCATGCGCGGGATATAGCAAAGCTGCGTGCTCATTATCACAACGCTCAGCTGCTGCTTTGTTCGGCTACTCCTTCGGTAGAAAGCTATTTTAACGCCCAAAAGGGCAAATATAATCTCGAAAAGCTGACCAAGCGTTACTCGGGTAACCTGCTTCCCGATGTAATGATGATAGATATGCGCACCGCGCCGATGAGCGTTCCGCGGTGGACTTTTTCATATAGGTTAAAAAGGATCAGGCGTTGCCAGTTCAGGTCCAACGCGTTGGGGGGCAGGTGTACGTCAATGGAAA
>JAFQAX010000063.1 GCA_017399785.1 Oscillospiraceae bacterium
GCCCTGGCCAGAAACGTCAACTACGAAAGAGCCTTCGTTGGGGTCGGTGCCGAAGGTGAACTCTACTTCGTCGTCGTTCTCAAACTTAAGAGCGTAATCGGTATCCCACTTGAGCTCTACGAGGTCGCCATCAACCATTACATCTCTCTTAGCGCCGGTGAGCCAGCTGTTCTCATAGAAGAGGTTGAAAGCGAAATCAATCTCTACATCGTCGATCTCTGCGAGGAAGTCAGCTGCTTCATCAGCTCTGTAGAATGCAGGAACGTCTTCCTTCTTAAGAGACTTACGGGAAAGCTCGAAGGTACCGATAACGTCAGCGTCAGCGGTGGTAGCAGCAGAGGTGGTCTTTACTGCGATGAAGTACATGTAATCGGGGGTAAGAACTGCGTCAAGAGCAGAGTTGCCAGTGTTAGCATCCCAATCCTGGAAGTCAATCATGTCAACGGGCTTCTTAACGATAGAAACGCTCTCTACGTACTCTTCGCCAAGCTCGAACTCATACTTGATCTTGAGCTTCTCAACAAAGCTGTAATCAGAAACGGGAACGCCATTGATGAAGAGGGGGAAGTAAGCGGTGTCACCATAGGTGAGAAGAGCGCCTAAAACGTCAGTTTTGTCGCCATCGCCGTTAAAGTCATAATCCATTTCGGATTCCTTAACATTGAAACCACCAACAGACTTCATGTGGTTTGCGTCTGCGTCATAATCGTAAGCGATAACGCCGTCAGCAAAGCCAGCGATGTTTGCGCTATCGAGAGAAACGTCGATAGCAGAAGAAGCTACTGCCATGCTCATAACCATAGCTACAGCAAGAACAAGTGCAAAAAACTTTTTCATGGGTATATTCCTCCTAATTATATTTTGTTTCAGGCCGATCCTCTCCAGTATCAACCAAAAAACCTGTTTTTGTGGTGGAAAGCACCACGGTGTATGGTTGTAAGTTAAATCCCCGAGTAAGATTGTTACAATTTAATTACATCTTATTGGGTTTAATTACAAATTAACTATACATCCTTTAAGGTTTAATGTCAATAGCGTTTTTTAATTTTTTTATAAAACATCTAAAATCAGGCTTTTATATCTATATTTTTTACATCTGATGGGAGGTTAAAGCGATAAGCCCTATCAGATTTATCTTAGAATGGTTTTATCAATCCAAAGGAGGATCATTCTATGGAAATCATGTGTAAAAGGCTGAAAGATTTGCGCGAAGATCACGACAAAAGTCAAGCAGATATAGGAAATCTGCTAAAAACCACCCAACAGCAATATTACAAATACGAAAAAGGTATTCAGGAGCTTCCTACAAGACACCTTAAAACACTGGCTTTATATTATAATACCTCAGCAGATTACATATTAGGCATGACAGATATCATCTCTCCTTATTCCAAAAAAATCTGATATATGCTTGTGAACAACTCTCCTAACTGCTGGGAGAGCTTTTTTGGTTATAAGGAAATTGATAACAAGCATCAAAAAAAGCCTGCAATGTGAAATACGCTTCACAGTGCAGGCTTTTTGCTTTAAATTATCTCTTTTTCTTCTTTTTATTTTTGCCGCCGCCGAATAATCCGCCGAAAATTCCGCCGACAGTGTAATCGTCGTCATCCTCGTCGTAGTCGTAGCTCTTTCTTGATTTCTCCGACTTCTTAACAGGGGTTATCGGCTCAAGGTCGGGCCACTCCTCGATCTTCTTTTCCTTTTTGGGTGCAGAAGCAGGCTTTTCCTCGAAATCAAAGCTCTTTTCCTCGGCAAATGTAGTGCTGCTCTTTGGTGTAAATCCAAAATCATCGGCTGCTGCCGTCTTTGCCGCTGCAAGCTCGGCTTTTCTGCGCTCCGCTTTACCAAAATCGAGCGGCTGAAGCCAATCTTCCTCCTCCGGCTCAGAGGGTTGCTCATTAAAAAGCTCGGTCTGCTGTTCAAGCTGAGCCAGAACGGGGTTGGTTTCTATCGCCTGTTGGATGGTCTGCTCAAATACAGGTTCTGCAACGGGCACCGGTTGAGGTGCGGGCTCGGGGGCAGGTGCTGCCACAGGCGCGGCAGGAGCAACAGGCACTGCTGCGGGGGCAGGCTGCTGCTTATTTTTATATCCGGTTATCTCCTTGATATACTGCTGCTTGGGATCGTTTTCAAATCCGGTGGCGATAACGGTGACTATCATCTCATCATCAAGGTTTTCATCAAAGGAAACGCCCCAGATAAGCTGTGCGTCGACATCTACCAGATCGGAAACGACCTCGGACGCAAGCGAGATGTCATCGAGCAGTGCATCAGGGGATGCGATTATGCTGACGATAACGCCGGTCGCGCCGTCTATCTTGGTCTCGAGCAGCGGAGAATTGATGGCCGCCTCGGCTGCGATGCGTGCCTTATCCTTGCCGGCTGCACGTCCAACTCCCATGTGCGCGTTGCCGGCATCCTTCATGATGCTGGTAACGTCGGCGAAGTCAAGGTTGATAAATCCGCTGCCGCTGATTATATCGGCGATGCTCTGGACGCCCTGGCTGAGTACCGAATCGGCTGCCGCAAAGGCGTTTGCAAGGGTTATCTTCTCGGTGGATATGTATTTCAATCTTTCGTTGGGAACAACGATGATAGCATCCACCTTCTCACTTAGCGAGGAAACGCCCATCTCGGCTGCGCGCATGCGGCGCTGCTGCTCAAAGGCAAAGGGCTTGGTGACCACCGCAACGGTGAGGATGCCCATCGATTTTGCGATCTCGGCAACTACGGGAGCCGCACCGGTTCCGGTGCCGCCGCCCATGCCCGCGGTAATAAACACCATGTCAGCGCCCTTGAGCGCTGCCTGGATCTCCTCGCGGCTCTCTTCGGCTGCACGCTGTCCGATAAGGGCATCGCCGCCCGCGCCGAATCCTTTGGTGAGTCTGAAGCCTATATTCATCTTTTTATCGGCAAGCGAAGCCGAGAGCACCTGAGAATCGGTGTTCATGGCGATAAACTCGACGTTTCTCATGCCGGAGCGAATCATGCGGTTTACGGCGTTTCCGCCGCCGCCGCCGACACCTATTACCTTGATGCTGGTGGGGGCAAGTCCGCCATCGGTTGCCATACTGAAATTCATCTGCATAGAGTTTCCTCCGTTTCCGTCCCCGAAAGGAGTTTACTGACACAACTATTACTGATAATTGTACCATGTAAGCGAAACGGTAACAAGTCGCATTTTAAAATTATAGCTGTTTTTTTGACAGAATTTTTGCTTTTGCAACTATATATTGTGTCTAAATCAAAGCTGGCGGCGATAATCCTCCAACATATATTCGGGCAGCTTCCAGTTTTCGCCCTGATAGATGTTTATCTCACGCAGACGCATAGAATCGCGGCTGGACACATCCATCACGCCGACGGTGCTGTCTTCGACAGCGGCATCTACTATGCCGCGTACCGCTTTGATCTTGTAATCGATGTCGGTAAAACTGCCCAGTTCTATCAAAACTCTTCCGCGGTAGAGCAATCTCAAATCACGCATATCACGCAGGTCGATCACGTCGATGCCGTTTAGCTCATTTTGAGCGATGAGCTCAAGTATCTTGATCAGGGCGGGCAGGCGCTCGCTTTCGTTTTCGGGAAGGTAGTCTCCCGCTTTAAGGTCTTTCACCTCGGGGCCAATGATTCTGGGGCTGCCCTCCGGCTTTGCCGATATCTCCTCCAGCACTCTGCCGTTTGCCGAAATCAGCAGGTAATGCTCGTCACGCTCGATGGCTGCGGCGATAGAAGCCTCCCCCACCTGAAGCTGAAGTTCGGTCGGGAATACACGCTGCACCCGCACCGATTCGATATAGGGAAATTCTTCTATTATGTCGGCTTTTATCTCGGAGGAGCGCAGCCTGAGCAGGTTATCCCCTATCAGCACGCCGCTCGCTTTGATTATTTCGTCATTGTCATAGCGGCTCTCTCCGGTAACGGTGATATCGGTGATGTTGAAAAACACCGTCAGCGCAAGGGTCGCCCCCACCGCCAGCATCAAAATTGCGGCGGTAAAATAATAAAAGGTATATTTGCGGCGGTTCTTTTTGCGGCGTCTTGCCGCAGCGCCGTAGGTATAGCGATCTTCAGATTTTTTTGCCATCCGTTTTCGCTCCTTCTCTTTTTATATCAGCGCCCAAAAGACGCAATTTTTGCTCAAACAAGTCATATCCCCGATCGATATGCCGCAGCGAGGTGATGACACTCTCCCCTTCTGCCGCCAATGCGGCAACGACAAGCGCCGCACCGCCGCGCAGGTCGGTACATTGCACCGATGCGCTGTGCAGACGGTCGATACCATCTATAACGGCAACACGGTCGGAAATGTGTATTTTAGCGCCCATCCGCATCAACTCGCCGACGTGTTTATATCTGGCCTCAAAGATATTTTCCACCATCATCGAACTGCCTTGCGCTGTGCAGAGCGCAGCCATAAACACCGCCTGGGCATCGGTTGGGAAGCCGGGATAAGGCATAGTTTTTATTATCTTTGCGGGCAGCAGCCGTTTCGGTGCTTTAAGCGAAAGTTCACTTTCGCCGCAGTTTATGATGCAGCCCATTTCTTCAAGCACGGGAATCATTGAAACCACATCGTTTTTGCGCGCCGATTTCAAGGTGATATCCCCGCCTGTTGCGGCGGCGGCGCAAAGAAAGGTAGCAGCTTCTATTCGGTCGGGTATTACAGTGTGTTCACAGCTGTGCAGCGGTCTTGCCCCTTCGATAATGATTTCGTCGCTGTTTAGGCATATGTAAGCGCCGCATCCGTTTAAAAACTCGGCAAGGTCAGCTATTTCGGGTTCTCTGGCGGCGTTTCTAATTACAGTGCAGCCTTTTGCCGCCGTTGCCGCTATCATAATATTTTCGGTGGCGCCTACACTTGGAAAAGGCAGCGTTATCTCACAGCCGCAAAGCGGCTTTTCAACGCGGCAGCTTAAAAAACCGTGATCTTCTTCGATCAAAGCTCCAAGCTTGCGCAATCCCTCGATATGCATATCTACGGGGCGGGCGCCTAATTCACATCCGCCGGGAAAGCTTACCCTCGCTTTGCCGAATCCGGCAAGCATTGCGCCGAGAAACAGTATTGACGAGCGCATTTCTCTCATCAAATGCTCGGGCGGGTCGTTGTATTTTGCATTTCCGGCATCAATAAACAGCGTTGTGCCTTGCCGCATCACAGTACAGCCAAGCGTTTCTAATATATTGCAGGCAGCCGAAACATCCGAAAGATTAGGGCAATTATGTAACACCGTCTTTTTGCCAAGCAGCGCCGCTGCAAGAATAGGCAGCGCCGAATTTTTGGCTCCCTGAAGGGTTATCTCTCCCGAAAGGCGGTTTCCGCCCTTTATTATAAGCCGTTCCATAACATCAGCGCTCCTCGGTACAGGATAGTATATACTCCATCCTATGCGGGGAGCCGCCTCGTGGTGAAACGGCTCATTAAAGACGAGCTTTGACGCTGTTATTCGGCGGCAAGCTCTAATATTTCGTTTATGATACGCTGATTTGCATCCTTAATTGCCATTTCGGCAGCGGATTTGCCAAGCGAAGCTATCTTTTTCTTATCCTCGCAGAGCTTATCAAGCATTTCGATAAGCGACTGACCACTGAGGTCCTTTTCTTCCAGTATCTCGGCAGCGCCGCGCTCTACCAGTTCCATTGCATTGTGATACTGGTGATTTTCGGCAACATTGGGAGAAGGGATAAGGATCGAAGCCTTGCCGGCACACTGCAGCTCCGAAAGGGTTATAGCGCCGCTGCGGCAGATGACGATATCGGCTGCAGCAAGGCAGGTGGGCATATTGTCTATGTACTCTCTTACATCGAGATGGTCGTTGTCGGCGGGGTCGATACCTCGCTCGGCAAGCATCTGGAGGAAATCCTCATAATCGTAGCTTCCGGTGGCGTGAATGTGGTGTATCTTATCTCCACCGTGCCATTTAATGACATCGGCAATAGCCTCGTTGATCCTGCGGGCGCCAAGGCTTCCGCCAAAGGAGAGAAGGCACACTCTGTCCTCTATTCCCATGCGCATACGGGAAAGCTCTCTGTCAGCGGTAAAAACAGCCTCTCTGACGGGATTTCCGGTGACCTTGACCTTGGATGTATCCTTGACTTTAAGGTGCTTCTGAGCGCCGCTCATCGCCAGCAGCAGCCTGTCCACATTGGGGGCAAGCAGCTTGGTAGTAACACCGGGGAAAGCATTTTGCTCATGGGTAACGGTTTTATATCCCAACTGATGTGCCTTTCTGACGATAGGTCCACTGACATAGCCGCCCGTTCCCATGACGATATCGGGATCAAAATCTTTAATTATGCGTGCAGCTGTAGGGCCGCTTTTTGCAAGCAGCCAAAGCGCCTTTGCATTTCGGGCGATATTTTTTGCGTTGATTTTGCGCTGTATTCCTGCGACCTCAATAGGAACGAAGGGATATCCCGCCTTGGGGACTAATCTCGCTTCCATTCCGTTGGGATTTCCGGCAAACAGCACCTCTGTTCCGGGGTATCTTTTGCAGAGCGAATCGGCAACCGAAAGCGCCGGATTTATATGACCGGCGGTGCCGCCGCAGGCAAACAGTATCTTCATATCGACCCTCCGTTTCCGCCTTTTGTGGCGAATTTATCTTTTATGCTTTTTCAATAGCAGTTATTCGTGAGATTGAAAGGATGATTCCCATTTCGGCCATCAGCATTATAAGACTGGTGCCGCCGTATGAGAAAAACGGCAGGCTTATGCCGGTGTTTGGAACAGTATTGGTAACTACCGCAATATTCAGTATCGTCTGCAGACCGACCTGAGAGGTAAGTCCCGCCGCTACAAGGGAGCCAAATTTATCGGGGCATCTTGCGGCGATTACAAATCCGCGCCAGATGAGCAGCACAAAAAGGCAGATTATCAAAACAGCACCGACAAAGCCAAGTTCTTCACCGATGATAGCGAATATAAAATCGTTATACGGTTCGGGCAGGTAGAGATATTTCTGTCGTGAACCGCCGATTCCCGTGCCCATAAGACCGCCCGAGGCTATCGCATAAAGCGACTGCAGCGTCTGAAAGCCTTTGCCCTGCGGGTCGGAGGCGGGATTTAGCCACACCTCGATTCTTGTTCCTGCATATTCGGTAAATACGGTGAGCAGGTCGGGGTTAACTATGACAGCCATTATCGCGCCGACAACAACGATTGCGCCGAGGATAAAAATCCAAAGCGGAGAACCGCCGATAAACATCATTATAACACCCAGCGCCAGTATCAAAATGGTTCCGGAAAGATGCGGCTCCATTACCATCAGCACTACGACCGGTGCAAGGATAGCCAGAAAAGGCAGCACTCCGTATACAATAGAATTCATTTTGTTGAAACATTTGCAGATGACGGCTGCAAAAAGAATTACTATCGCGAACTTTGCTATCTCGGAAGGCTGAAAGTTTATCGGGCCGATAAATATCCATCTTCTTGCGCCGTTTAAGGGACGCATGAAAAGGACTATCACCAGCAGAGCCAACGTAACGACATATATCGGTATGGAAAGCAGGCGATATATCCGATGGTCTATTGCAGAGGTAGCCATCAATGCGGCAAATCCTATCGCCGCAGCGACCAGCTGCTTTGAAATGTAGAAGGTGGAATTGCCGTTTTTAAGATAATATGCGTTGGCGTAGCTTGCCGAAAACATCATTATCAGACCGGTCGCCACCAAAATCAGCACGATGATGAGGAAGGTCGCGTCCATCGGGCCGTATGTTGTTTTGCTATTCTTTTTGAAGATATTTCCGAAGAACAAGCGATCACCTCATTTCGCAGAAATTTTTAATTAAAACAGCGCTCTTACCGACAGATAAGCCAGCAGTGAACCCATCAATGTAATGGTGGAAAACGCAATTACAATCTGAACTTCGTTATAGCCGCACATCTCGAAATGATGGTGGATGGGACTCATCTTGAATATTCTTTTGCCGGTGGTTTTAAAGCTGATCACCTGCAGCACCACCGACATCGACTCACAGATATATATTATGCCGGTAAATGCCAGAATAAGCGGCATATTTATTCCAAAGGCAAGGGCAACTACACATCCGCCCAAAAACATAGATCCGGTATCGCCCATAAAGACCTTTGCGGGATAGAAGTTGTAGATCAAAAAGCCTACGCACCCACCCGCAACGGCACAGCCGAGCAGCGACACCTGGAAAAATCCGAGTCTTGCGGCGGCAAGGATAAAGCCGACGCAGGACATGAAGGTTACCGATGCGGCAAGTCCGTCGAGGCCGTCGGTGAGGTTGACTGAGTTGACGATATAAACGATACCTATCACACAAAGCGGATAATAGATAACACCTATATCAAACTGACCGATAAAGGGGATAACCAGCACGCTGGAAGCGCCTCCGGCGGAATAAAGTGACCAAAGATAGACGCCCGCAACAGCAAACTGAAGTACCAGCTTCTGTCTCGCGGTAAGTCCGAGGTTCTGCTTTTTGGATACCTTGACGTAGTCGTCAACAAAACCTATCAGTGCATAGCCGACTGCCATAAGAAGTCCCGAGAAAAGGCGGTTATTGAGTATCGAAGAATACTCGCCCTGCGCAGTGATTTCAGGACCCGCAAGTATAAACACTACAGCGCAGGAAATTATGACGCCTGCGATAAACATAAGTCCGCCCATGGTGGGGGTTCCCTGCTTATTTTTGTGCCAATTGGGTCCGATATCCAAAATAGTCTGCCCATATTTAAGCTTTCTAAGATACGGGATAAGCCAAATTCCCAAAATGGCGGTAATTCCCAGCGAAAGGGCAGCGGCAATAATAAGATAAGTATTCACTGTTTTTCCTCTTTTCCCATTACCGTTTTTATAACTTCCTCAAGATACATTCCGCGGCTTGCTTTAAACCAGACAACGTCTCCCGGGCGAATCGCTTCGGAAACCATCTGTGCCATCTGCTGTTTTGTTTCATAATGACAGCAGCGCTCCATTCCGGCTCTGTCAGCGCCTTCTACAGTGTTTTTGCTGAGCTCGCCGCAGGCAATGAGCAGATCTATCTCCTGATTTGCGATAAACGCGCCGCACTGGCGGTGCATTTCGGCAGCATCAGGTCCAAGCTCCAGCATATCTGAAAGCACCATTATCCTTCTTCCGCTGCAGGGATAGGATGCCAGCGCCAGTGCCGCGGCCTTAAGCGAATCGGGCGAGCAGTTATAGCAATCTTCAACTATCGTCATGCCGTTATAAAGCACCGTATTCTGACGCATGCCGACTGCAACGTATTTAGAAAGTGCCGCAGCAGCTTTAGCAGGTTCCACGTCCATAAGGCAGCCAACGGTGAAAGCGGAAAGCGCATCCAATACGTTATGCTGACCTACCAGCGGTATCACGGCGGTATATTCTCCCCACGGGGAGGTTATAACGAATTTGGTGGCACTTCCCTGCTGTTCTATAGCTTCAGCCTTTACTTCGCATTCGGGATTGGTGATGCCGAAGCGGTAAACTTTAAGGCGGTCGTCGGTCACTCTGCTGAGCAGGTCATTATCGCCGCATATTACCAGCGGAGCGCCGTCAGGCATCCCTTCGGTGATCTCAAGCTTTGCTTTAAGTATATTTTCGCGGCTGCCGAGATGCTCGATGTGCGAAACGCCTACCGAGGTTATTATGGCAGCGCAGGGCTTTACCTCCACGGTAAGGTCACGAATCTCGCCGGGGCCGGACATCCCCATCTCGATGACGGCGATCTCGTGCTCATCGCTCAGCGCAAACAGGGTGTTGGGAACGCCGATCTCGTTATTCTGGTTGCCCTGAGTTTTATGCACGTTATATTTTTCAGCCAGCACCACCGAAGTAAATTCCTTGGTGGTGGTTTTGCCGACGCTGCCGGTAATTCCGACAAAGGGAATGCTGTACCGGCTGCGGTAAAGACCGCCTATCTTTATAAGCGCACGCTTGGTATCGGGCACAACGATGGCTTTTGTTTCATCCACACCTTCGCATATCCTATCCACCAAAACGGCTTCTGCGCCGTTTTGCAGCGCCTTTGCAGCAAATTCGTTGCCGTCCATATTGTCGCCCTTTATGCCGACAAAAAGGCTGCCTTTTTCCGCTTTTCTGGAATCGGTGACAACGGTATTTATAACAGCCTCGTAAGAGAGCTTTTTGTCAAACAGCTTTGCTATTTCCGATAGCTTGATATTCAACAATTTATTATTCCTCCGTCCTTTTGGAAAGAAGCTCTGCAACTACTTCCCTCTCATCGAAATGGATGGTTCCGTGGGAAAGTACCTGATAATCCTCATGTCCTTTTCCCGCAAGCAGCAGCACTTCTCCCTCGCCGCAGTTTTCAAGCGCCCATTTTATCGCCTGATAACGGTCGGGGATTATTATATAGCGTTTTTTATTGTTAGGCAATCCCGGCATGGCGTCCTCGATTATCTGCATTACATCCTCTCCGCGGGGATTATCGGAGGTAA
>JAFQAX010000001.1 GCA_017399785.1 Oscillospiraceae bacterium
CAGCAGCTGCAAGAGCGTCAAGACCAAGCTTATCGGCATCGCGGATAACGGGAACGATGAGTCCGTTATCAAGTGCAACAGCCATACCAAGGTTTACATGTGCTCTCTGGATAATGCGGTCGCCGTCGAAGCTTACCAGCATCTCGGGATGAGCTCTCAGGCACTTGGCAACAGCCTTGAGGATAAGGTCGTTTACGGAGTACTTCTTGCCGGTGGTAGCAAGCAGCATCTTACGCAGCTTCATAAGCTCGGTAACATCGACCTTGATATTCTGGGTAACGTTGGGGATCTCGGTGTGAGACTTGAGCATTCTCTCTGCAACTACCTTGCGCATGCCTGCAAGCTTGACAACGGTGTCGCCTTCCATGAGCTCGAGTCCTGCAGCCTTTGCAGCGGGAGCTGCGGGTGCGGGTGCAGCGGCAGGAGCAGGAGCTGCAGCGGGTGCGGGTGCAGCCTTGGCAGCTTCAGCGGCAGCAAGGATGTCCTTCTGAACGATACGTCCGGAAGGGCCGGTGCCTGCGATAGCGGTGTAGTCAACGCCGAGAGCGGCAGCGGTCTTTCTTGCGAGAGGAGAAATGCGGATGCGCTTGCCGTTAGCGGCAGCGACAGGTGCGGGTGCTGCTGCGGGAGCGGCAGCAGGAGCTGCGGGTGCGGGAGCAGCCTCGGCAGCGGGAGCAGCTGCAGGTGCAGCGCCGCCAACAGCCTCGCCTGCCTGACCGATGTAGCCGAGCAGACCCTTGACGGGGATATCTTCGCCTTCCTGAGCGACTATCTTAAGAAGTACGCCTTCGAATTCGCTGACGACTTCGTTGGTGAGCTTGTCGGTGGTGATCTCAAGGATAGCTTCGCCGATCGCTACAGCGTCGCCTTCCTTTTTGAGCCACTGAGAAACAGTGCCCTCTTCCATAGTGAGGCCCAGCTGGGGCATCAATACTTCATATGCCATTTCTCTGTCCTCCTCACTTGTTCAGCACACGCTTAACAGCCTTGACGATGTCCTTGGGATGCGGGAAGTTCTCGTCCTCAAGTACGGGGCTGAAGGGAGAAACGATGTTGAGGCCGCATACACGCTCAACGGGAGCATCCAGCTCGTCGAACAGCTCCTCAGCGATCTGAGCGGATAGCTCACCGGCATAGCTGCCGCGCTTAACTTCCTCAGATACGATGATAACGTTGTGGGTCTTGGAAACAGACTTAACGATAGCGTCCCAATCAAGGGGAACGAGGGTTCTCAGGTCGAGAACTTCAACGTCGATGCCTTCCTTGGCAAGCTCTGCGGCAGCCTCGAGCGAGAAGTTAACTTCGCGGCTCCAGGTGATGATGGTGAGATCCTTGCCTTCGCGCTTTACGTCTGCAACGCCCAGCGGAATGAGGTACTCTTCGTCCGGGATCTCTTCCTTCTTAGCGTAGAGCAGCTTGTGCTCGAGCGAGATAACGGGGTCGTCATCACGGATAGCGCTCTTGATAAGGCCGTAAGCATCGGCAGCGCTGGAGGGAGCGATGACCTTAAGTCCCGGGAAGTGGCAGAAGAAGTTCTCAAGGGACTGGGAATGCTGACCTGCGTTTCTGCGTCCGGAGCCCATGGGTGCACGCAGTACCATAGGAATGGAAGCCTGACCGCCGGTCATATATCTCATCTTTGCAGCCTGGTTGAGGATGGGGTCTGCTGCTACGGTTGCAAAGTCGTTGTACATAAGCTCGATTACGGGACGCAGGCCTCTCATAGCTGCGCCTACTGCCATACCGCAGAAGCCTTCCTCAGAGATAGGGGTATCGATTACGCGGTTGGGGCCGAATTCCTCAAGGAAGCCGGTGGTGATAGCGAAAACGTTGCCCATTACGGCCATGTCCTCGCCCATGATAAATACTTTATCGTCGCGAACCATTTCTTCGTGCAGCGCTTCGCGAATCGCCTTGCTGACAGTTAACTTTTTGCTCATCTTGCTACACACCTTTCGTTATCGGTAGTATACATATCCTCGGTAACCTCGGAAGGATCGGGATAGGGAGATTCGTCGGCAAACTTAACTGCTTCCATCATCTCGTCGTAAGCTTCCTTCTTGATCTGCTCAAGCTCTGCTTCGGTAACGCCCATATCAAGCAGCTTCTTGCCGAGCTTTTCGATGCCGTCGTTAGCAAGTGCATCTTCCATATAGCTTGCGGGACGGTAAACGGCGGGATCGCCGCAGTAATGTCCCTGATATCTGTAAACCTTAGCCTCTACAACATAGGGGCCCTTGCCGCTGCGTGCATGCTCCATAGCCTTGAGCATAGCCTCGTATACAGCGCAAACGTCGGTACCGTCAACTACTGCAAAGGGAACGTCGTAAGCAGCAGCGCGGGTAGCGATGTCGGGGGTGTTGGTTACTCTGTGGATCTCGGTGGAAACGCCGTAGCAGTTGTTCTCGATGAACCATACCATAGGAAGCTTCCAGGTAGCAGCCATGTTAAGGGACTCGTGGAAGGTACCCTCGTTGGTGGAGCCGTCGCCGAAGCAGCCAACGGTAACGATGTCGTCGCCGAGGATCTTGGATGCGAGTGCGGAGCCTGCGGAGATAGCCTGACCTGCGCCAACGATGCCGTTTGCGCCAAGGTGGTTCATCTTAGCCATATCAGCGATGTGCATAGAGCCGCCCTTGCCCTTGCAGTAGCCGGTCTTCTTGCCGAACAGCTCTGCCATAGCGCGCTTAGCGTCGCCGCCTCTTGCGATTACGTGGCCGTGGCCGCGGTGGGTAGAGGTGAAGAAATCCTTCTCCTGAATTGCTGCGAAAGCGCCTGCTTCGGCAGCTTCCTGACCGATGCTGAGATGGATGTTGCCTGCCAGCATGCCCTTGGTAAAGCATTCAGCAGCTCTTTCCTCAAAGCTTCTCATGCGGTTCATAGTGCGGTAGAAATTCAACAGCATTTCCTTGCTGTATTTCTTTTTACTTGCCAATGTATTCACGCCTTTCTTTATTTATACAATGTAGAAACGCCTTTTAGATTAAAGCTGGGTGGGGGTAAGGATCGGAACCTCGAGATCGGGATCCATCTTTCTGCCCATATCAACGCCCTCTACCTCTGCAACAACTGCGTCAACGGTAAGCAGCACCTTGGTGCCCTCTGCCAGATGTCCGCCGTGGCCGCCGCCGGTACGGTCGCTCATGTCAAGATGTACGTGCAGGTTTACGTTGCCCTCATCATCGTGGCAGATGATGCCGGTTGCATTGGTCAGCTCGATAGGTCCGGTGAGATGAAGGATCTCGCCGTAGCCGTAGCCTGCCTTGGTGGGAACCTCTACGGGGTTGCAGTATTTAACAACTGCCAGGCTGCCGATGCAGCTGAGGATAACACCGTTCTTGATGCCGGCCTCTTTGCAGGCCTCGGTAAGACCGAGAAGAACGTCTGCTCCGGGCTTGAGTCTGAGAACCACTACCTTGCCGAGTTTGCCCTGTGCCATTTGGATCAAGTCTTTCATTCGTTTTTCCTCCTTTTAATTATTTTGACGAGCATAGGCTCTTTTGTGAAAATGTGAATATATGTCTTGTGCCGAGTGATAAGATGTCTTTTCAGTCATCTTACCTCTCGCGGCATTTTCATACACTAATATCTTAGGCAATGACGGCTAAAAAGTCAATGCGAAATGTGTTTGCAGTTTCAACTTCGGCGTTTTAACCATATTAACAATGCGGTTTTATTCATTTTCCCATATTTTATTTTTTATCCGTTAAGAAGTTGATTTTTTCTCTTAACAGTCGTAAGATGTCTTTAGATGATTTTTTAAGGAGCAGCTTATGAACGGACACTCTTCTTCCCTCGCCGAACAGGCGGCAGGGCAAATCATGGACATGATACTGGCCGAGCGACGCTTCCGCGCCGGTGATAAACTTCCCAACGAGATGGAACTTGCGCAGGAGCTCGGCATAAGCCGCGTTACGCTGCGCGAGGCTGTTCGCATCCTCTGCACCCGAGGTCTGGTAGAGATAAGACGCGGACGCGGAACCTATGTGACCAGCTATGACCAGCGAACCAGCAGCGCCAACCTTTCTCCTCTTGAAACCGTTTCGGCAAACACCCGCGATATGCTTGAGATACGCATGATGGTGGAGCCGTCGGCCGCCTATTACGCTGCGCTGCGCGCTACTCCCGATGAAAAGAAACTGATACGCGAGCTTTGCGAAAAGCTGGAGCAGGCCGCCGCAAACGGAGAAAATCCTATAGAAATAGAGCAGGATTTTCACAACTCCATCGCCATGGCGAGCCACAACCAGTTTATGACCAAGCTTATGCCGGTCATAAATAAATCTATCTACACCGATCTCACCTATTTTGACGGCAGCCTTTCCTACTCTATTCAAGATCACCGCGAAATAGTCAGATTCATTGAAGAAGGAAACGGCGAAGCCGCCAGAACCATTATGCGGCTGCACATCCTCCACGTTTATCAGATAGCAAATCTGAAATATGAATAAGCCAAAAAGCCGGAGCGAAAGCTTCGGCTTTGTTTATGCGGTTTTTTGCCACTCAATTTGTTGTAATTATTTGTTTATTGATATATAATCAATTTGTTGAGCTTTTCATCAATTTTAATGATATGTTCTATCAATAAAACAAATAGGAGGACTAATCCATGCATAACAAAAAAGCAAACGGATTTGCTCTGCTGCCTCTGATAGTGTTTATCCTTATCTATCTTGGCGCAGGTCTTATCTATCAGAGTTTAGGTACCGATATGGCGTTTTACCAGTTCCCCATCGTTACCGCCGCACTTATTGGTCTTGTACTTGCCTTCTGTATGGGCAAGGGCAGCATCAACGAAAAGTTTTCGGTATTCGCAAAGGGTGCGGGCAACGAAGACATCATGACCATGCTGATAATCTTTGCTCTTGCCGGCGCGTTTTCCAACGTAGCTTCCATCATGGGCGGCAGAGATTCGGTAGTTAACCTCGGTCTTTCGGTAGTTCCCGTTCAGTTCCTTGCCGCAGGCATCTTTGTTATCTCGGCATTTATGGGAACCGCTACCGGTACTTCGATGGGCACCATCAGCGCTATCGTTCCCATCGCTGTCGGTGTTGCCGACAAGGGCGGACTTAATATCGCTCTTGTAGTCGGCGCATGTGTCGGCGGTGCAATGTTCGGCGACAACCTTTCGATGATCTCCGATACCACCATCGCTGCTACCCGCTCGCAGAACTGCGAAATGAAGGACAAGTTCCGCGTAAACCTGCTCATCGCTCTTCCCGCTGCCGTCATCACCGTTATTATGCTGCTCATACTTGGCAGACCTGATACCGTTGCTGCCATGGGAGATCTCAGCTACAGCTTTGTTAAGGTAATCCCCTATCTGCTGGTTCTTGTGCTTGCCATCATCGGCATCAACGTATTCCTTGTACTTACCATCGGCATCATCGCCGCAGGTGTTATCGGCATTGTATGCGGCGATCTCACCGTTGCAACCTATGCACAGGGCATCTGGAACGGCATCACCGGCATGAGCGAGATTTTCTACCTCAGCCTGCTGATGGGCGGTCTTGCAGAACTTACCGCACATAACGGAGGCATCGCATGGCTTATCGAAAAGCTGCGCGGCGTTATGAAGGGCAACAAATCTGCTCAGGTCGGCATCTCCTCGCTGGTAAGCCTTGCCGACTGCGCCGTTGCAAACAACACCGTTGCTATCATCGTTTGCGGCAACGTCGCCAGAGATATTAGCCATGAATATAGGGTTGATCCCCGCCGCACCGCTTCGCTGCTTGACGTTTTCAGCTGCGTATTCCAGGGCATTCTCCCCTATAGCGCGCAGCCCCTTTCGGCAGCTGCTCTCACCACCGCCTGCGGATTTGCAATGGCTCCCGTTGACATTCTCCCCTATGTTTGGTACTGCGGAATCCTTGCTATATTCGGAATTGTTTCCATCTTCATCCCCTATGCCGACGGCGTCTGCCGCAAGGATCCCTGGAACTGGGAATATGACGTTGCCGAATCGGGCGTTGAAGCTAAGAAAAAATCCATTGCAGCTGTTGCTGAATAAATCACCCATAATATTTAAAGGGTGGAGCTTTCAGGCTCCACCCTTTTTCTGTCTTATCTGCATTTTTCTCCAGCTGATAAATCCGTAATAATCGTTTACCAAAAACGTCAGGAAACATATCGCCATAGATATATAGGTCACGTCTTTAAAAGCCGCCATTACCCAAAGCACTATCAGCACTATGTCGTTGGCGGCATAGGCAAGTGCAAAATAAGGGCTTCGCCTGAAGGTAAGATATACGGCAATAAAACTGGTGGTTACCGAAAGGGTGCTGGGCAGTATATTCGCCGTGCCGAAGGCTTCCAATATAAAGTAGAAACTAACCGTTACAACGGCGGAAAGCAGCAGCATAAACACCGTTTCGGATCTGGTTATCCGGTTTACTTTTACCTCTGCCCTGTTGCCGTTATAGGGGTTTCTCATCCACGAGATAAAGGCGAACAACGCCATCGGAGCAGTCATGCCGAGGTAGGTTATCATCTCGCCGAAATAGCTGAAGGTGTAGGAGATATATCCGTAAAACAGGCTGAATATTATCATCAAAAGCTGCCCGATGGGATTGCCTTTGGCGCTGAAAATAAGCGAGGTAACGCCGATCAGCGATGCTGCAAGTGTCATGTGGCTTTCGCCGTCAAAGGCGGCAAAGGAACCTATTATCATCAGCGCCGACCCGCTCCACAGTGCAATCTCGGCGGCGGTAAAATAATTTATCAGTCTTTTTGCGGTATGCATAACTTCCTCCAAAAAAAATAAGCATCCGCTTGCACATCTCCAAAGACCTAACGATGTGCAGACGAATGCAAAAGCATTTCACTACCCGGTGGCAGTATTTTTATTTTTCAGCATTATAGCACGAAACAAGCCAAAAGGCAACGCCCTTTGATTTTGGGCGCTGCCTTTTATTTTTTCTTTATCATCCGCTTTCTCACTGTCAGGATGGCAAATACCGCTATGAACGCCGCTGCGATAGGCAGCTTTGGATAGCTTACCGTCCAATAGGCGGGGGATTCGCCGGGGGACAACTGAACAGGCGGGTCAAACGGCATTGAATAATCGGCAACTATCTGGCGGAGGTTGAGCATATTTATTACCGGCAAACCCTGTGCAAGGTAATACTGCACCAGTCCGCTGTGTTTGTTAAGTCCGCCGACGGGGATGTTCTGCTTAAGCAGTCCCTGTCCGAGCGATAAAGCGCTTTCATCCAAGCCGGTCGAGGAGATGTTGCCGCCGACCGCTACAAAGCAATCTATTTCCGCCTCGTCGTAAACGGCGCGGCGATTGGCAAGATTCTGCTGATAGTTTTCCTCCCGCATTACAGGTATGCCGTAGTCCTTAATGCGGGCGATTATCGGGATAAATGCCTCCTCATCAAAGACGCCTTTGCCGTTGTCATAATCCCCGCCGGGGGTAACTAAGCTACTGTCGGTGGAGATAAGCCCATCGAGGTAAAGCCGATGTGCCATATCGGGGAAGGTAAGATCGGGGTGATTCGCGCCGTAGAAGGATGCTCCGATAGACGAGATATAGGTTATATCTATCCCCATTGCATCGCAGGCACAAATCAGAGCGATGTTAAGCGACGGGAAGGAACCGGAAAAGCCTGCGCCAACCCTGTCGCCCGCTTTAAGTCCCGCTTCGGTCAGCATGCGGACAAACAGAGCCGACATATCAGGGTCGGCGGCGGTGCGCTTTGATTCAATAGAACCAACGCTGGTGGTGATGTCGGTAAACTCCTCCCCTATCATGCCGGTTTTTCTGACATCCTCGGGGGCAAGCTCCATTCCAAGTTCAGTGCGGTAGGAACGAATCGCCTCAAAACAGCGGGCAGTGCGCTCTGCCGCATCAAGCTGGATATCATAACAGCCCAAGCGCTGAGTGCTGCCGTTTGCCGAAATAAACACTACTGCGGCGGCTGCCACAGCTAACGCAATGCCGAGCAGCCACAGCTTTTTATGCGCCGCCCTCATAGCATGAATGCCGGCAGCACCGGCAGACCGAACCACAGCATGATAAGTGCCAGCAGCGCGGTGACGATTCCAAGCGAAAGCAGCGAGGGGATGATGCCCTGACGCTCAAATTCCTGAGCGATTATTCCGGGGACAAGGCAGCCAATAAGCCCCGGTGTGGTGCCGAATATTGCGCTGCCTTCGATTAGCAGATTTACCGCAAAGGAGAGCAGTATCATAACGGCAAATCTGCGGCGTCCGTAAAGAATTATCCAACGGGAAGCGATTTTTGCGATGCCCCATGTGACAAATACTATCACGAAGGTGTAGGCTATGCGTGCGGGAGTTTGCAGACACAGCACCAGATATCCCGAAACGATGAGTCCTGCCGGAGAAAAGCCGGTAAGCTCATAGAAAAGTATGCTGATCACCACGCCCAACAGCACGATGTTATGATACATATGGCTTTCCCTCCTTTTTAACTCTTTCGATGAGCGGCTGTCCCTCGTTGGCTATGTTGCCCGCCGCAAAAATCACATTATCGGCATCGGGCTGCTCCAGCGGCAGCTGTGATGCCTTTGCGAACTGTTTAATAACAGGCTGTTTTTCGAATTTTTTGAGTTTACGCTCCATAAGTCCGCGGTTTGCGCCCATAAGCCACACCTCATCAGGGGCAAGGCGCTGCGCCAACAGCAGCATATGCTCGGTGCGGTATCCGCGGTCGGGGCGGTTGTTGATTATAAGTATCAGGCGCTTATTAGAAAGGTCGTGCTTTTGCCGCAGCATGCGCCAGACCTTTTCGCTGGAATCGGGGTCGTTTATCGAAAGTCCGTTGATAAAAAGCGCTCCGTTGGAAAGCGTAAACAGCGAAAGCGCATAAGGATCTCGCCGGAAATTTCGCATGCCGTTGAGCGCGGCTTCTCCGGACACACCGAGATGCTGGCATACCGCCAGCGCAAGTGCGACATTTTCGGAAAAGTCGATGTCCTGCGGAAGTTTGTCATCGGGGATCGCCTGTACAAATCGGCTGTTCATTTCCGCAGTTTTTTGCGCGATAAGTTCGGCGCGGTCGGATTCGGCAGTAAACATCACTCCGTCTTTGGGAACGGTGGAGCAAAGCGACAGGCATATCTCGTCGAGTGTTTCGCCCATTTCCTCGGTGTGATCAAGGCGGACATTAGTGATGACGCCAATATCGGCACGCACCATTTTGTGCTGTGATATGTACTGTAAGTCGGGCGCAACGGCCATGCATTCCGCGACAAGAATGTCAGCGCCCTGCGATGCCGCCTGATGCATTATGGCAAGCTGTTCCTTGATATTGGCTTTGCCACGGCGATTTATTGGGCGTTCAACGCCATCCACGCCGATAGTCATCGGCAGTGTGCCGGTGGTTTTGCAGAAAACTTTAAAACCTCCTGCTCGCAGACCCGCATCGATAAGGCGGGAGACGCTGGATTTCCCTCTGGTGCCGTTTACGTAAACAACATGGGACAGCTTGTCACGGTCGGCATCTGCCCTTTTCTTTTCGGCGAAAAGCAGCGCCAGATATAAAATTGTCAATGATAAAACAAGATAAACCAGACCGCTCACCGCCTTTTATCGTGTAAATTCTAAAGTAGATATTGTCCTCAAAATCCATTAAACGATAAACGACGGGCTTTGTCAACGCCCGCCGTTTATTGCTATGATGGCAGGAAAAACCTGCAATATTAATCTTCGTAATCGGAATTGTCACCATATATGGTTATACGGCCGACTTCACTGTAGATATCAATATCTCTATCAGAGATTACAAAGTTGCCAAGCTTTCTTGTTTGGATATAGAATCCTTCATCCTTTTCATCGTAAACTACATTGGGAACAGGTTTAAGGGTAGTCCCGCTGCGTTCATAGACGAATCTGCCGTACTCACTTGGCAGGAAGAGTGTGCCGCGATGATTAAATGTAGCACCATTTCCGTTGAAGAAATCAAGGTTGCAGAGATCATATGTAGCTGCGATATCCTCATTGAAATCATCGGTAACCTTGATGAGAAGAGGATCCTGATCCTTTACCTTTACGGTAAAGGTAGCGTCTTCCCAATCTTCAAAAATGAACTCGCATTCGAGCGGATCTTCTGCCTTGTTGAACTTATGAAGATAGGTAGCGTCCTGAATATAGTTGTAGGCATATTTTCCGCCTTCTGCCTGGCGGGCAATACCGTATCTTACATCAAATTCCACATCAACTTTGACCTCGCGCTTGCCATTGACCTTTTCAAACTTGTAATCGCCGCTGTTCTTTCGGAGAGTAACAGTTCCAACCACCTCGTTGGTATCAGTATTCAGTCCGCTTTTCAGCTTGATAGCAAGAAAATATCCAAACACATCCCGCTCGGTCTTTTTTCTGACAATGGAAAGAGACTCAACAAATTCTCCACCAAGCTCCCACTCAGCCTTTATGGATATTTTTTCTCCGGCCTCGGACTTATTTACAATATATCCGTCTTTGTCCAAAAGAGCGTAATATACGGTTTTTCCGTAGGAATGATTATTTTTCACTTCGCTCTTGAGGGTTTCCATAGAATTTGTATCGTCGTCAAATTCATATTCATATCCGCTGGCATGATGGATAATATTTGTTTTCGATGCTCCCGCTTTAATAGTGTCATTATAAGTCGGGTCTCCTGCTTCGGGGTCTCCTTCGTCATCTGCAAAAGATGTCACAGCAAGACTCATTATCATTGACAGCGCCAGCAATATCAATAACAGTTTTTTCATTTGCTTCCCTCCTGAATTACTTGGGGATCTGAATCGGCCTGTAGAGCCGTTTTTTTGTTAACTGTAATTACAGCATTCCGTAATATTCCAAGCAGAATTTAACAACATCTATCTGCTGCTGCACTCTGGTGGCCACATCATGCTTTCTCCATGTCTCAGTTGTAAGGCAGGGTATTCCTAATTTATCTCCTAGCACCCGGTTAAAACTGCCTTCCTTTCCAGGATAGAAAGGAACAAAGGTATCGGTCGGCCAAATATCGCCGTCTTCGTTGGCAACGACAAGTTCAAATATAAGCCCGCCCATCTCGTCATCCATGGAGTAGATAAGAGTGTTTGCGCAGCCGTATTCCGATTCCTGACCGGGTTCCACTCTTGCCTCATGCAGGTCAAGCGCAAAGTCAGGGTCAACTCGTTTTACATCGGCAAATACTCCCGCTGCCAGCTTAGTGGCGCGATCTGTGCTGGATGCACTTCCGGGGAACTGTCTGTTAAGGTCTCCCGAGCCGGTTACCTGCCTGGTCTCGGTTTTTGCTCCAGACTGATTTACCGGAGAAAGGATGTAAAGTGTTCCGCACTTTATCTGGAACACGTTGTTGTCCCTTATCTTATTCGCTGCCATCCAACCTGCTACCTCATCACCATGTATACCTCCGATCAAATAAACGGTCGGTCCGGGATTAGAGGAGGTAAACACTTTAACGGTATTCTCATCCGGAGTACCCTGCATGATCTTATAACTGCTTACCGTTACCTTTCCGGGGCCTGCGGGGGCAGGGGTAGGTGCAGGAGCCTCGGAAACTGCGGGAGCCTCGGAAACTGCGGGAGCCTCAGAAACTGCGGGAGCCTCGGAAGCTACAGGAGCTTCAGAAACTGCAGGAGCCTCGGAAACTACAGGAGCCTCAGAAACTGCAGGCGCCTCGGAAACTGCAGTAGTCTCGGAAGCTGCAGGCGCCTCGGAAGCTGCAGGCGCCTCGGAAGCTGCAGGTACCTCAGAAACTGCAGGAGCCTCGGAAACTGCAGTAGTCTCGGAAGCTGCAGGCGCCTCGGAAGTTGCAGGCGCCTCGGAAGCTGCAGGTACCTCAGAA
>JAFQAX010000064.1 GCA_017399785.1 Oscillospiraceae bacterium
AAAAGCTCCATCTCGCTTGTTTGCATATTTGAATAATTATAGCTCAAATCAGCAAATGTTTCAATATATAAAAGGTATGTACCGAAACGGCACATACCTTTTTCTGTTATAAAACGCCTTCGCCTTTAAAGGATGGGATAAATCCGCTGTCCGCCGATTGGTCATCCTGCACATAGCAGCGGGTGATGCCCAAATCAGCGGCAAAATCCACCAGTGCCTGATAGTGTCTGGGATTTACCTTTCGGCAAAGCTCGGGAAATTCGGATTTAAATTCCTCCGATGGCTGGCAGGGCGGGGTGTATTGGCTCATCAGGCTGAATATTATGTCATCGCCGAATTTGTCATATAAAAGCTCGACTGCCTTCATCGAATCGGCAAGCTTTCCCGGCAGCAGCAGATGACGCACGATAACGCCGCTTTGCATCATTCCGTCATCACCGATTACGGCACTGCCGGCAGCATTTACCATAGCTTCAATTGCTGCAAGCGCCGTTTCGGGATAGCTTTCAGCTTTGGAATACTTAGCGCCCAGCCTCGGCGCAAAGTATTTAAAATCCGGCAGCCAGATGTCGATATATTCGGAAATTGCCTTAACTGTTTCAACCTTTTCAAATCCGCCGCAGTTATATACTATCGGCAGTTTAAGTCCCTTTTTCTTTGCCGATTTAAGCGCCGGTATTATATGCGGCAGATAATGCGTAGGGGTTACCAGATTTATATTGTGCGCACCCTGTTCGGCAAGCTCAAAAAATATCTCGCAAAGTCGCTCTTGGGTTATTTCGATACCGAATCCGCCGTGGGAAATTTCTCTGTTCTGACAGAAAACGCAGCCGAGGGTACAGTGAGAGAAAAACACCGTTCCCGAGCCTTTGCTGCCCGAAATGCAGGGCTCTTCCCAGTGGTGCAGCGCGGCGCGCGCAATTTTAAGAGTTTCGGGCGCACGGCAAAAGCCAAGCTGCCCTTTAGTGCGGTCGACACCGCAGCTTCTGGGGCAAAGGGAGCAATTATTAAATTGTGACAGCATAAAACCATCTCCAATAAAATCAGATAGCATATATTATAATGTAGAATCTGTCGTATTACAAACAAAAACCTCCGCCTTAAAAGACGGAGGCAAAATGATTTAAGGTTTTGGATTTCCACAGCTGTCCGAAAGAATAATGTGCATAAGCGAGAATCGGTCGCGCAGCACATCGGCTACCGGAGCGGGACTTTTAAGCGAAGTAACTTCATTTTCGCCCGCAATGGGAAGGCTTATCGCAACGGTGGTACCCTTTCCGGGGGCAGAGGTGATAACAAAGCTGCCGTTGTTTCGGATGATTGCCTGACGTGCTATCGCAAGACCGAGGCCGCAGCCGGCAAGCGGCTCACCCAGAGGATCGTAAGAGAAGAACGGCTCGCAGACTTTGGAAAGAATATCGGCGGGGATGCCGGGACCATTATCCGAAACGGTGATTTTGGCGGTCGATTCATCCGCTTCCAGCTTGATCTTTATCGAAGCATCGTCCGGCGCGAATCTGCAGCAGTTGGAAATGACATGCAGCAGAGCATAGTTTATGGCGTTTTGGTCAGCGAATACTATCACCTTTGAATCGGGTATATCGGCTTTAATATTGATATCCACCGAGCCGGTTATAATGCCGGCAGCCGAAACGAAACGGGTAAGAAAGTCAGAAAGGTCGATATGCTCGGGATAGAAGTTTTCGTTGCCGAGAATATAGCGCAGATATGCGGTGAAGTCGACCGAAAAGCGCAGCATCGAATAGCTGTCGGAATTTATACTTTCGACCAGCTGCAGAAGCTTTTCATCGTTTTGTATCTCTTCACGCTGATAAAGCGCCGAGGCTCCGGCAAATATATTTGAGAGAGGATGGCGTATCCTTGAAGAAAGCGAGCTGATAATATAATCTATGCTCTGAGGCAGCATGATGGGGACCGATTCGGCATCGGTAAAGCCAACAGACATCAGAAAGCCGTCTTCCACCGGGGTGAAGGAAGCGGAGAAATGCTGCAGTCCGCCAAGCGTAACCGAAAAAGCGCCCGACTGATTCTTTGCCTGCTCAAGCTGCTCGGATCCCAAAAGCATAGCCAGCCCGCCGGGGGTGCCAAGCTGAGGATAAAGATGCAAAGCGCAGTCGTTTGCCCAAAGGACCAGAAAATCCCGGGAAATAACGGCATAGGGAACGGGAGAATCACCGTGAAGCTGTTTGATAAAATCAAGCTGTGATGACAAAACCATCCCTCCTTTTAGAATATTACTAATATATGGTATCACAAAATTCGACAATAAACAACTTTAACCGATAAAAACCGCCAAATGCGCCGCAAAGGATGCTATATCGTGCGATGACGCGAAAATCGTTTCCAAAAAAATAATCCTATTTTATATATTTTAAACAAAATTGCGATAATACTATTGTCATTAACGAAAAAGTGTGATATAAAATATACAAAATATAAAATGATAATTTTCTTTTGAAAGGAAGAATAATAATATGGCAATAAAAATTGGTATTAATGGCTTTGGCCGTATCGGACGTTTGGTTTTCCGCGCAGCGGTAAGCCAGCCCGATAAATATGATATCTGCGGCATCAACGATCCCTTTATCGATCTCGATTACATGGCATACATGGTAAAGTATGATTCCATTCACGGTCATTTCAACGGAACTGTTGAAGTAAAGGATGGCAAGCTTATAGTAAACGGCGATGCTGTAAATGTTTATGCCTGCTCCAACCCCGCAGAGATTCCGTGGGCTGAGTGCGGCGCCGAGTATATTGTAGAGTCTACCGGCGTATTCACCGTAACCGAAAAGGCAAAGGCTCATATCGATGCCGGCGCAAAGAAGGTTGTTATTTCCGCCCCTTCTGCTGATGCTCCCATGTTTGTTATGGGTGTAAACCAGGATAAGTATACCCCCGACATGCAGGTAGTATCCAACGCATCCTGCACCACCAACTGTCTTGCTCCTCTTGCAAAGGTTATCAACGACAACTTCGGCATCGTTGACGGACTTATGACCACCGTTCATTCCACCACCGCCACCCAGAAAACTGTTGACGGATCTTCCAAGAAGGATTGGAGAGGCGGCAGAGCTGCTTCCGGCAACATCATTCCTTCCTCCACCGGCGCTGCAAAGGCTGTCGGCAAGGTTATCCCCGAGCTCAATGGCAAGCTTACCGGTATGGCTTTCCGCGTACCCACCCTTGACGTTTCGGTAGTTGACCTCACCGTAAACCTTGCAAAGCCCGCAACCAAGGATGAGATCTGCGCTGCTGTCAAAAAGGCTTCCGAAGGCGAGCTTAAGGGCATCCTTGGCTACACCGACGAAGCAGTTGTTTCTTCCGATTTCATCGGCGAAGCATGCAGCTCTGTATTTGATGCAGAGGCTTCCATCTGCCTTACCGACAAGTTTGTAAAGCTTGTTTCCTGGTATGATAATGAGTGGGGTTACTCCAGCAGAGTGCTCATGCTCATCGAGCACATGGCAGCAGTTGATGCACAGTGATCTGAAATTTTTAAAGGACCGCGCCGATAGCGCGGTCCTTGCTGTTTCTATGACAGCATATAGACTAAAGCGAAAAAAAGTATTATAATTTCAGCTGCCCGCCTTAAGGCGGACGTTGATAAAATGAAAAACGAGGCGAGTTTTATGGTTAGAAAAGTTTGCGAAGCCGACCGGGAGCTTTACATCTCGATGGCAAAAGGCTTTTATAATTCTGAGGCGGTTTGCCACGAGATACCTGCTGCTAATTTCGAGGCGGCATTTGATGAGATGATGCGCTCCGATGTGTATATGGAAGGCTTTATACTGATGCATCAAGATAAGCCGGTAGGATACGCCAACATAGCCAAAACCTTTTCCTGCGAAGGCGGCGGACTTACCGTATGGATCGAAGAGCTGTTTGTCTATCCCGAATATCGCTCCAAAGGACTTGGCAAGGAACTGTTCGCGTTTCTGGAGAATAAATACGGCGCTGCTCTTGCCAGAATGAGGCTTGAGGTCACCGATTCCAATAAAGATGCAGTCAGGCTTTATAAAAAGCTTGGATTCGAGCCGCTCGACTATCGCCAGATGGTAAAGGAATTCAGATAATAAAAACCCTCCCGCTGATGCGGGAGGGTTTTACTGTTTACTTTAAAATTCCGATCGCGATAAGTATATTTGCCAGCAAAAAGAACAGGCACATCATCGAAACCATACCGGTAATACTGATTATCAGTCGGTGATTATCCACGCCGCTTTTTTTATCCTCTTTGGAAAAATAGAATATTACGGCAAGGGTAGCGATAAAGCCCAAAGCGCTTTGAAGCAAAGTCATTTAAAACATTCCTTTTATATGTGATAAAAAGATAATATAACTTGTTTCTTAAAAAGAAAAGATATATTTTGTTAATTTTATCGGTCGGTGTGTCGCCAGTGACGGGAGGTACCCTGAATAAATGAGAGCATTACCAGACCGACAAGACCTGCTGAGAAGCCGTTGTTGTAAAGATTATATCCGCCGCAGGGCGCGCCGACAACAAGCACGACGGCAGCGTGGATAAAGCCTGCGATAATGCCGTATGTAATGCCGAACTGACCCGAAATGGGTGCCAGCGACATTCCGAACAGTGCGGCTAAAAGCATACCCGGGTCGGTGTTGGACGGACGCATCACCAGCGAAGCGAGATATACGCCTGTCATTATCGGAATACCGTTTCGAGGATGTTCACCTGCGGATGCAAAGCCGATTACGGTAAGTATTGCACCCATTACCGGTCCGTTTAAGTCGCCGCCGATCAAAAGCACATAACCCAGCGTTATGGCGCCCATAAGTCCCATGTTGAACATAGTGACGCCGATACCGTCGGTAATGATGAAATCGGTGGGGGAACGCCCCGAATGTCGCATTATATTAAGACAGGCTTTAATGTCGAATTTTGATATCCAAAGTCCGCCAAACATAAGCGAAAAGATGAGCAGCAGCATAAACAGCAGCACAAGAGGCGGAACGCCTTTGTTCCATATCATTACCATATCGACCGGATGACCCATCGCCTGAGCTACCGAAGCGATGACAAGGGCAAGCAGACCGCCCGCAAAACCTATATTAAAATGGGAATAGCCCTGATGTACGGCAAAGCTTCGCTCCGAAAGCGGGATTATGATATATCCAATGCAGGCGCCTGAAAAAACAGCTACAATAAGGCGCAGAACAATGCTTTCGGCGGAATTGTTCATGGCATCGCTTACTATCGGGGCGAGTGCCGTCGAAAAGAAAGCGGCGTTTATATATCTTGACATACGCTGCTTTTTAACTTTGCAGTATATCCAAACCCCCAAAAAGAAAGGAAGAATGTTTACCGGGTTTTTTCCGAACAGCGCAAAACCTGCCATAAGGAATATTGCCGAAACGGTAGATGCGGTATATGATGTTTTGGTCGCATGGACAAGACCTATCGACATAAAGGTGACCAGACCGGCATTTACAAGCGCGGCGCCGATAGAGCCCACCACAAAATAGTCGGTGATAAGAATATCGGGACAGGTCACATAAGAAATAAGCCCCTGCCATATAACTGCGGGAGGCTCGAGAATAAAGCCTGCCAATATAAGGCCGATGCCTAATAGTAAACACATCAGTCGGGCGATGTCAGAATTTGAAATGCGTTGGCTTTTATGTATGGTCTCGTTAGTCATGAAAGACCCCTTCCGAAAATTGATACAAAAATATTTTAACAGAAATTAATAAATATTTCCACTATTAAAATGACAAATGAATAATTTAGGCAGATACTACCATAACGAACAGCATAATCAATCAGAAAACCTATAAAATTTATGAATATACACAAAAACAATGCAAAATGTCTTATTGCGCAGCAGAAAAGTTTGGTATATACTTTTATAAATAACAGATATGCAGTGCTTGATAGCCTGCATATCATTCGGAGGAAAAGGCATTGAGAATGAGAAGAAAGCCGTGGGCTCGCCCGGAGCTGGCGGCAAGTCCGTTTGTAATAGATAAACCCGAGGAGTTTAAAGGCAGGTGGAGCGAAGCGTTCGCCGATCCCGATCAGCCGCTTTATGTCGAGCTTGGCTGCGGAAAGGGCGGATTTATCGCCCAAAAGGCTTTTGATACTCCTGATATAAACTTTCTGGCGGTTGATATAAAAAGCGAGGTGCTTGCCGTCGGACGCCGTACCGCCGATAAAATATTTGCAGAGGGCGGAAGAACGGTGGATAACCTCAGACTTACCGCATACAACATCGAGCATATCGATAACGTGCTTTGCGGCGATGATAACGTACAGAAGATATACATAAACTTCTGCAATCCATGGCCCAAGCCCCGCGATTTTAAACACCGTCTTACTCATACCCGCCAGCTTGAAAAGTATAAGCTGTTTCTGCATCCGGGGTGTGAGATAGTATTTAAAACAGATGATGATATGCTGTTTAGATTCACCAAGGAATACTTCCCCGAGGCGGGTTATGAGATAGTAGAGATAATCGAAGATCTTCCCGCAAGCCACCCGGCTTCTGCCATAATCACCGAGCACGAGCTTAAATTCCGTTCGATGGGATTGCCTATACACTATATCAGAGCGGTTTTACCGCAGAAGGAGAGTAGCTTATGAAACCTGTAATTTTAGTTTCGGCAGGATACAATACTGCAGAAAACGGTCAGAACCGCAGATATCTCTATCAGGCATACGGTGATGCCATCACCCGCGCAGGAGGCATCCCGCTTATCCCGCTTGATAACGGCGAGCTTGCCGATGACCTTTATGAACTTTGCGACGGTCTGCTGCTCACCGGCGGACCCGACTTTGATCCTGCGCTCTACGGTCAGGAGATGCTGCCCGAATGCGGAGCACTTGATACACAGCGTGATTCGATGGAATGGAAACTGCTTAAAAGATTCGAAAAGGGCGAAAAACCGATATTCGGTATCTGCCGCGGACTTCAGATAATCAACTGTTATTTCGGCGGTACTCTCTGGCAGGATCTGCCCAGCCAGTGCGGTGTCGTACACAGCGGCGGTCACACCTGTGTTCATAAGACTAAACTCGTTGAAGGAACCCTGCTGCACCGTCTTTACGGTGACGAAATGACTACCAACAGCTACCACCATCAGGCGATAGACAGAGTTGCCGAAGGCTTCAGAGTGACGGCTACTGCCGAGGACGGAACCATCGAAGCCCTTTCGCACGAAACGCTGCCCATAGCCGGCACACAGTGGCATCCCGAGCGCATGACCGGCGTTGAGCGCTTTGAGCATCACGGACCTGATTCGGCGCCTATCTTTGCCGCATTTATCGAAAGCTGCAAAAAGTAAAACAAAATCCTCCGAAGATTTTTCTTCGGAGGATTTTTGCGTAAAGAAGCATTTATACCCAAAGCGGCGCACCGGGCCCGAGCGGCAGTCCCAGCAGCATCCATACCATAAGCAGAAGTGCCCAGCC
>JAFQAX010000065.1 GCA_017399785.1 Oscillospiraceae bacterium
GGACTTCTTAAAGCCGCCGAGAGGCTGGTTGTCGGTAATTACCGAGCAGAGACCGTAAATGATGGTCTGCATACCGAGGGTTGCGATAAAGGGGGGAACCTTGAGGAACGCGATAACGCAGCCGGTGATTCCGCCGAAGATTGCCATGATAGCGATAACGATGAGCAGTGCTACCGGCCAGGGAATATCAGGCAGTCCGGTCCAAACACGTGCCGAGTAGGTTACGCTCTGGAGCAGCATTGCCGAAAGGCAGGCAGAAAGGCCAACCGCACGGCCTGCGGAAAGGTCGGTGCCCTTGGTGATAAGGCAGCCCGAAACGCCGCATGCGATGATGAATCTGGGAGAAACGTTAACGATAAGGTTGTTAAGGTTTCTGAAGGTGAAGAAGTTCTGACTGTTGAAGCCTACAAATATCGAAAGAGCGGCAATCAAAAGGATGATCGCGTTATTGGAAACAAATTTTTTGAAATCAAATTTCTTTGCCATGAGTTCTCATTTCCTCCTTATTCAAACTGAGTGGCCAGTGCCATGATGTTTTCCTGATTAGCCTTGTCGCCGTCGATAAAGCCGGTTACACGACCGTCGCACATGACCATGATGCGGTCGGACATACCGATGAGCTCGCTCATCTCAGAGGAGATCATGATAATGCTCTTGCCCTGCTTTGCCAGCTCGGCGATGATGCAGTATATCTCGTATTTCGCGCCTACGTCGATACCGCGGGTAGGCTCATCAAGAATGAAGATGTCGGGGTCGTTTGCAAGCCCGCGGCTGATAAGAACCTTCTGCTGGTTGCCGCCCGAAAGCGACTGGATCTGGGTTTTGGAGGAAGGCGTTTTGATGGAAAGCTTGGCAACGTTTTCCTGAACCAGATTTTCGATCTTGGCGTCATCAAGCATGATGCCGCCGATAAGGTACTGGTTGAGCGATGCGATGGAAACGTTGTCGGCAATCGAAAGAACGCCGAGAATACCGGTTGCGCGTCTGTCCTCAGTCAGCATTGCGATGCCGTTGTTGATGGCATCCTTGGGCTGGTTGATCTTAAGCTCCTGACCCTTGTAGGTGATGGTGCCCTTGCTGTTGCAGCGCAGACCGAACAGACCTTCCATAAGCTCGGTACGCTGAGCGCCTACCAGACCTGCAACGCCGAGAATCTCGCCCTTGCGGACGTTGAAGGTTGCGTTGCGGAAGCTCTTGGGGTTGATGGAGGTAACGTCGTTTACTTCGAAAACAACTTCTCCGGGAACGTTTTCACGCTTGGGATAGAGGTTGGAAAGCTCACGGCCTACCATCTTGGTGATGATAAAGTCGGTGGTAAGCTCCTTAGCGTCCCAGGTGCCGATATACTGACCGTCACGCATGATGGTAACTTCATCGCTTATACGAAGTATCTCGTCCATCTTGTGGCTGATGTAAACGATGGAAACGCCCTTTGCGCGCAGCTCGTTTACAATGGTGAACAGCGCCTCTACCTCGGCTGCGGTAAGCGAGGAGGTAGGCTCGTCAAGGATAAGCACCTTGCAGTCTGCCGAAACAGCCTTTGCGATCTCAACCAGCTGCATCTGAGAAACGCTCAACGTTCCCAGCTTTGCTTTGGGGTCAAAATCAAGATGCACTTCTTTAAGTACTTCTGCGGCGTCCGCATACATCTTATCGTGATCGATGATGGTAACGGGGCCGAATTTCTTGGTGGGATAGCGTCCGACGTAAATATTTTCGCCGATGCTGCGCTCAGGGATAGGCTGAAGCTCCTGATGTACCATCGCGATTCCGCGGTTGAGTGCATCAAGCGGTCCCTTGATCTGGACCTTTTCGCCCTCGTAGATAACTTCACCTTCGTCCATGTGGTAGATACCGAACATGCACTTCATCATGGTGGATTTGCCTGCGCCGTTCTCGCCCATAAGCGCATGGACGGTTCCGGGACGAAGCTTTAACTGTGCGTGGTTAAGCGCCTTTACACCCGGGAAGGTTTTGACGACATCACGCATTTCCAAACGATATTCAGACAATTTTCACCGGCCCCCTTTGTTATTTTTGGTAGTTCCGCTCTGTTCCTGAATTAATTTTTTAATCAGGAATACAGCCAAACGGCCAAAATTTTTCTATCTTACTAACGGACAACGGGTGCATGCGCATTAAAGCGCACGCACCCTGTCTTAAACTTTGTCTTGCTTAAGGATTACATGAACTCGTCTACGTTCTCGGGAGTAACCTTTACGTAAGGAACGTAAATGCTCTGCTCGCCTTCAGCGAAGGTCTTGCCGCCAAGGAGGTCTTCCATGGAAACAACAGCCTGAGTAGCCTGACCAACAGCGTCGTTGAGAACGGTACCGGTCATGTTGCCAGCCTTAACTTCGTTGAGAGCTGCGTCGAGAGCGTCAACACCTACGAGGTAGATGTCCTTGTTAACGGTACGGCCTGCAGCCTGGATGGACTGGAGAGCGCCGATAGCCATGTCGTCGTTGTTGCAGAATACAACTTCGATCTTGTCGCCGAACTGTGCAAGGTCGTTAGCGCAGATGGTCTGGCCCTTTTCACGGTCCCAGTCACCACGGGTGAGGTTGAGCTGCTCAACCTTCATGCCTGCGTCTACAAGAGCCTTAACAGAGTACTCGGTACGGAGCTGAGCGTCGATGTTCTCGGGGTCGCCCTGGATCATGATGTAGGAAACAACGCCGTCGCCGTTGATGTCGCCCTTGGTCTCGGTGTCGAGGATGAGCTCGCCCTGGTAAGTACCGGAGTCAGCAGCGTTAGCGCCTACGTATACGAGGTTCTCGTAAACTGCCATCTCTTCAGCGGTGGGCTCACGGTTGATGAGAACGGTGGGGATACCAGCAGACTTAACGGTGTCGATGATGGTAGCAGCAGCAGAGGTCATAACGGGGTTGATGATGAGAGCGTCTACACCCTGGGTGATGAAGGTGTTGATCTGCTCGTTCTGCTTAGCCTGGTCGTTGTTGCCGTCAACTACGGTAACTTCGTAACCCTTGCCCTCAAGGATCTCCTGGAGAGCGTTTCTGTAGGTGGTCATGAAAGCGTCATCAAACTTGTAGATGCAAACGCCAACAGACTTCTTCTCGGGAGCTGCGGGAGCCTCAGAAGCAGCGGGAGCTGCAGAAGCTGCGGGTGCTGCGGGTGCTGCGGGTGCAGCAGGAGCTGCGGGCTTGCTGCCGCATGCTGCGATGGCAAGAACCATAACAACTGCAAGCGCAAGAGCTAAAAACTTCTTCATGTTAATCTTCTCCTAACATTTATTATTTTGTGCAGGACGCCTTAGGGCGCTTAACCCCACACTATATCAAAAGCATATCTTTTTTTTTGCAATATGTCAACAAAAACCTTTGCAATGAGAGATTCTGGCAATAAAAAACGTCACAACAATGCATCAGCAGGTGTCAAACCGATAAATTTTGTGCAATTATTCCTTCTTTTGCAGGCGATACCGGGTAGGGCTTGATCCTGTTTCACGCTTAAATGCTCTTGAAAAGTAAAGCGGATCCTCATATCCCACCGATGCCGCCACTGCGTTTATGCTCAGATCGCTGTGGCAGAGCAGCTGTTTGGCTCGCTGAATCCTGTACTGTGTGAGATATTCGCTGGGTGAACAGCCGAATTCGTTTTGAAAGGCGCGATACAGGTGGCTGCGGCTTACACCTATATGATTGGCGGCATCTTCTACCCCTATCGAAGCGGAATAATTCTGTTGAAGAAAAGCGGCGGCACGTCGTGCATAATCTGCAATATTTTCTTCGGAATTTTCGGTATTTCCTTTCATTGTTACCGCCAGCGCAGCCTGAAGATATCCAGCCATGCGCACCGCATCGGGATAATCGCTTCCCCTCGCTTTGTATATATCCAGCAATCCCCTGCGCAGGCCTTCGCCGTTGGAAAGCTTGACAGCAGGGTGACTGCGGCTGAAAGGAGTCTGTGCTGTCAGCAGCGGCGCGGCAGCGCCCGAAAATCCAACCCAATAATACTCCCACGGGTCGGTTTGGTCAGCGCAGTAATAAATCTCGGTGTCGGGATAGGCAAGAAAGGCTTCGCCCGCGGAAAGAGAAAAAGTTCTGCCGCCGGTTTGATATATCCCGCTGCCTGAAACGATATAGTGCAGCAGAAAATGATCTCTTACTCCGGGGCCCCAGCCGTAACCGGGCGGGCATTTTTGAAACCCGACATTATATACCACCAACGAAAGCTCGCTGTGTTCGGAGGCTTTAAAGGAATATTTAAAGTTTTGCGGCATGTTATCCCCTCCACAAAATCGTTATAATTTAAGAATACAACAATCCATTAAAACGCGCAACAAAAATCCATGTCAATTCAACCCGCAGATATGGAAAGAAAAGATAAAAACTGATACCTTTTAATTAAAGAATAAATAAACGGGGGATCAATATGGAACTTTTAAAAGACCGTCTGGCATCGGGTGCCCTTGATGCTGCCCTTATCCGTCTTTACGGCGAAAAAAATCTCGAAAAAGCTCACAGCCGCTGTGACGCGGTAATCACGGGATTTACCAAAACCTTTGACAGTCTGCCCGAAGCGCTTTTCAGCGCGCCCGGACGCACCGAGCTGGGCGGAAACCACACCGACCATCAGCACGGAAGAGTGCTTGCCGCCGGCGTTGATCTTGACATTCTCGCCGCCGTTGCCCCCAACCAGAGCGGCATGATTCGAATCCAGTCGCAGGGTTACCCCCTTATTGTGGTCGACCTCGCCGAGCTTACTCCCAAAGCTGAGGAGGTAAACAGCTCTGCTGCCCTTATCCGCGGCGTTGCCGCAAGAATGGCGTCACTTGGTTGTTCACTCGGAAATGCGGGACTGGACGCCTACATAATCTCTGACGTTCCCGGCGGCAGCGGGCTTTCCTCCTCCGCCGCTTTCGAGGTGCTTATCGGTACCATTCTGAACGAGCTTTTCTGGTGCGGAAAATGCTCCGCCGTTGAGATCGCACAGATAGGCCAGTATGCTGAAAATGTATTTTTCGGCAAGCCCTGCGGCCTTATGGATGAGACCGCATCTTCGGTGGGCGGCGTTGTTGCCATCGACTTTGCCGACACCGCAAATCCTGTTGTTGAGCAGATAGCGCTCGACCTGACCGCCAAGGGATATGCCCTTTGCATCCTTGATTCGGGCGCCGACCACGCCGACCTCACCGACGAATACGCCGGTATCACTAACGAGCTCAAGACGGTATGCCGCTGCTTCGGCAAGGAATTTCTGCGCGAGGTTGACGAGAATGAATTTATGGCAAAGTTGCCCGAGGTGAGAAAAGCGGCAGGCGACCGCGGTGTGCTCCGTGCTTTCCACTTCTATGCCGAAAATCAGCGTGCCGCCGATGAGGCCGAGGCACTTAGAAAAGATAATTTTGACGAATTTCTCCGACTTGTCCGCGAATCGGGCAAATCCTCCGCAATGTATCTGCAGAACGTTGTTCCCTGCGGTCAGACCGCTAACCAGGAGCTTATGCTGACCATCGCCCTTTGCGAAAAGCTGTTGGGTGACCGAGGTGCTGCCCGTGTTCACGGCGGCGGATTTGGCGGAACCGCGCAGGCATTCGTTCCGCTGGATATGCTGGATGAGTTCAAATCCAAAACCGAGGCGGTTCTCGGTGAAAACCGCTGCCATGTTGTCAGCATCCGTCCCGTCGGCGGATTCCGTCTTGCGTAAGGAGGTCATCCAATGATTTATCAGTCTATCACCGACCTTATAGAATATGCTGTCGAAACAGGACTTATCGAAAGCTGCGACCGCATCTGGGCAGAAAACCGCATCCTTTCGGCGCTGAAGCTTTCCGATTGGGATAAACCCGCCTGCGCACAGCAGCGCCCGCTCGAAGAGATACTCAAGGAGATACTCGACTGGGCTTGTGAGCAGGGCATCATCGAAAACGACATCACCTCCCGCGATCTTTTTGACACCGAGCTGATGGGAATACTTACTCCCCGCCCCTCGCAGGTCATCGGTGAATTCAAGGCAAAGTATTCCGAATCGCCTGAAAAGGCCACCGACTGGTACTATAAGCTCAGTCAGGACAC
>JAFQAX010000066.1 GCA_017399785.1 Oscillospiraceae bacterium
AGCTCTGTGCCGCATCCGGTACAGAAGAGGTTCTGAGGAGCGGCCGCGGGGGAAGCTTCTTCCAGTTTAGTGCCGCAGCCACAGCAGAATTTGGTGCCGGGAGCATTTACCGTTCCGCAGTTGGGGCATCCGCCTTCAGCGGGAGCAGGTAGGGGAGCCTCCAGCTTGTTTCCGCAGTTCTGACAGAATCTTGTGCCTGCCGCGTTTACCGCGCCGCAGCTGCCGCATACAAGTCCTCCGATGGGAGCGGGAGCGGCGGTTGCTGCCTTGGCAGCCTCATTTTCGGCCTTGATGCGGTCTATCTCTGCCTGAGCCTCAGCCGCTGCGTCAAGATGTACCTTAGCGGTCTGGCAGAACTCCATTACTTCGGGAGCGACCTCGCCGCCGTTAGCGAAAACGTTATAATAGAACTCGCCTATCTTTTTATATTCTTCGCCAGCGGCATTCTTTTCGGAATTTATCTTGCTGTTTAGCTTGGTGGTTTCAAAAGCGTCGGTGGTCTTATCACCAATATTTTTTGCTGCCTGAGAGATCTTATCGAAAAATGCCATACGATCCGTTCCTTTCTGTAATAAGATTTGTGTTTTATATTTTTGTTCCGCACTTGGGGCAGAACGCCATATCCTCGGTGAGTATGGTATCGCATACAGAGCATACCTTGTGACGTTCCCGATACAGATCATATAAGGTTTTGTTCGGTAATCGGTATCCGCACTCCGGACAAAAATGATCTTCTATCTGTGAAGGCGTACCGCAGTGGGTACATACGCAGATTTTTTTCATAGCGGATGGCCCGAAGCCGTAATGCTCCATATTTTGCTGACGGAGAAGTTCCAATCTTTCGGCTGTCATACGGCCACCTCCCTGTAACGAAGGCGTGTTCCGCAGGCATCACAAAATCTGTCAGTACCGGAGATCTCCTTTCCGCAATGGATGCAATAGTTGGGTTTCTCCTGCCAGGGCGCACAGTCTACACATTGAAGCATATCGGCGTTGAACATTGGATCGCTGACCCATCTGCCGCATTTTGCACAGCGGTTGAAGTGCTTCTTTCCTTCGGTCTCCCATGCCATCTTCAGTTCCTGCTGCTGCGTATCTCCCCGAACAGGCTCGGTAGTGCACAACGCCATTCCTGACAGATCACAGAAAAAGCGGTATCGGCTTCCTCCTGAATCGGCGATTATCTTGTAATGGGCTGTCGCATGATTATTCATTGACATCTGCGTTGACCTCCTTTCGTTGGGACATTTTGGTGATGTTTTATTTTTCTTTTAAAACGGCCTTGAATTTTTCAAGCTTTTGTGATGTAATAAAAATACGGTCAAACCATAATGCCCAAATTAATCTTTTGCTGTTGGTACTTTATGGCTAAACCATACAAGTTTTTTGAAAAACTGTCCCCATACTAACCCCCAAAAAGGATGGGAAAACAGAAAAATTTTTTAGATTTTTCCAAAAAAGGATAGGAATCGGGACGGGAAACATACAGATCGGAGGTATACACCATGAAAAAAGCTATCACGTTGCTCCTGACCTTTATGTTTGTGTTTGGGTGTCTTTCCGGATGCGCAGGAGGCTCACCGCTCAATACCAAAGAGCCGGTCACGCTGACCATGTGGCATAATTACGGCGGAGATATGCAGCAGGCAATGGACTATCTTATAGACCAGTTCAATTCTACGGTGGGCAAAGAGCAGGGGATAATCATTGACGTAACTGCCATTTCCTCCAGCTCCGAGCTTAACAAAAGCCTCGCTATGATAGTCAACGGTGATCCGGGCGCACCCGATATGCCGGATATCTTTACAGGCTATCCCAAGCTTGCTATCCAGTTCTGGGAAAAAGGGATGCTTGCCGATCTTGGTAATTATTTTAATGAACAGGAGCTTTCTGCTTATGTAGATGCCTTTGTTGAGGAAGGTCGCCTTTCGGACGGTGGGCTTTACGTTTTTCCTATTGCTAAATCCACCGAGGTACTTTATGTAAACCAAACCTTGTTTGACCGATTTGCCGCCGATACCGGAGCCAGCGCTGATATGCTTTCTACCTTTGAGGGGCTTGCCGAACTTTCCGAAATGTACTACGAATGGAGCGGCGGAAAGCAGTTTTACGCCGCCGATTCCTGGTTCAACTTTGCAGAGGTAGGCATGGCGCAGCTTGGCGACAGTATTTTTGAAGGCGAAGCTCTTTCTCTTGAGGGAGATAATTTCGCTCATATCTTTAAAACGGTTTATGCTCCCGCAGTAGAGGGCGGCATCGCCATCTATGACGGGTATTCCTCCGACCTTTCCAAAACAGGTGACATGTCTGCTCTACCGGTTCTTCTGCGGGTATCCTGTTCTATGGCGACACCATCACTTATACAGACGGAACGATTGAAAATGTCGAGTACAGTATCCTTCCTTATCCCGTGTTTGAAAACGGAACAAAGTCTGCAATACAGCGCGGCGGCGGTCTTATGGTTGCCAAATCTGATGAAAAGAAAGAATATGCCGCCTGCGTTTTCATCAAATGGCTTACTGCATCCGAGCAGAATATGAACTTTGTTGCAAATACCGGCTATCTGCCCGTTACCAAGCAGGCTTTTGAAGATGATCTGGGTACGCATATGGATACTGTGGAAGATCCCCGTATAAAAAAGATGCTGACCAGTGTGCTGGCCATGTACGAGGATTATTCCTTCTTTACAGCACCCACATACGCAGATTTTGACAGCGACAGTGACAACTATGAAAAGGATTTTAAAGAGCTGCTGTCCGACAACCGCACCGAGTATTTGGCAGGGAATATGATCTCTGCCGCCGATGCACTGAAAGATTTTAAAAACTGACCGAAATAATTATTTGTTGATGGGAGGTGTCGAGCTTTATGATCAGAGGTGCCCTTGCGTTATGGAAAGAAGAAAGGAGCAAAAAAGGAACTACTCTGCACCGCAGACTGCTTCTTTTCTTTGTATTGGTTTCCGTTTCTCTTATCCTTATCTTTGCCCTACTGCTTAGCCTGTTTGGCATTACCGGTAAAGAAGCAAAGGCTGTCAGAAGCCATATCGACACCGAACTTTCCATCATCACAGACAAAATCAATGAAGACTTTGGGCGGCTCTCTTTGGGCGGCATAGATATTGCGGAAGATTTGATTAAACGCAGCGAAGATTTCTTTGATGAAAATGATATTTCCACAAACGAGCTGCGGGATAACCCACAGCTGATAGAGCCGCTGCTCTCAAAGTATATGAATACCCTTATCGCAACGGTAAATAACCGCTATTGCGGAGGTGCGTTTGTAATGCTTGACGCTACCATTACCGATAACAATGAATCTGCGAAAGCCGGTGTGTTCATCAAAAAAACACAGCCCACAGCAACCGATGCCGTGGGCGTACAGCTTCATTATCTGAGAGGACCCGCGCAGATCGCCCGTGATAACGGGATAATGCTGCTGGGTCAATGGAAAATGGAATTTGATATTGCCGGTCAAGACTTTTTTACCGAGGTCATGGACACAGCCGAAGCCAATACGGACTTGGCACTGTCCCGTCTTTACTATTGGTCCGGAAGGGTGGTTTTGAAAGGCAACAGCGAAGCAGGTTTTCTGCTTTGTGTTCCGCTGCGCACATCCGAGGGAGAAGTGTTCGGTCTTTGCGGGGTGGAAGTCAGTGACCGCATGTTCAAATCTCTTTATACGCCGGAGGGCGGCAGCTTTGAAAACATCTTTACCGCAATGGCCCCCAACTGTGAAAACGGACTTTGCACATCTAAAGGCTTAGTTGCCGGCAATACCTATCTGACCGGCACCAGATGGGAGATTGACCTTAAGAATGAAGAAAGTCATGAAGGATTCCACCACTACTCCGGCGGAAATGAATTGTATGGCGGTAAAACCGCAGGGCTGCATTTGTATCCTTCGGGTTCTCCCTATGAGGGACAGGAATGGTCCTGTTCCATCCTTATGCCTAAGGATATTCTTCACAAAGCGGTAAAAGGCAACACATCTTATTTTACCTATACGATCATTGTATTGCTGGTAATAAGTGTGCTTATATCCGCGATCATCAGCCGCCAATATCTGCGTCCCGTAAATCAGGCGTTCGATCAGATAAAGAATAATGCGTATTCTTCAAACGGCGGAAAGGAAGTTTATTCCGAAATCAGCGACTTGTTTGATTTCCTTTCTCAGAAGGATAGAGAAAACGATATTGCTTTGCAGCAGAAACAGCAGCAGATGGATGAGCTGCAGGGAGAGCATCAAAAGGCACAAACTGAGATCAGCCGTCTTGCCTATTCCCGCAAGAGCGAGGTAGACCCCGATAATTACCGAGCTTTCCTTATCAATCTGAAATCGCTGACACCAAGTGAACGAATCATATTCGAACTGTATCTGGATGGCAAAACAGCGAAGGAGATAATGGCTGTTCGGGATATAAAGGAAACCACATTAAAATATCACAACCGAAACATCTACGATAAATTGGGTGTAGCTTCCCGCAAAGAACTTTTGAGATATGCTACCCTGATGCGCCAGGAAAAGAGGGGAGGAACATAATGACTTTAGCCGACCGTTTAAATCAAATCATCAAAGAGCAGAAACTGACCAAAAAAGAGTTTGCTTCAAAATTAAATATTACAGAGAACTATGTGTATCTGCTCACCGGAAACTCTAAAAATCGGCCGGATACAATCGCTCACTCCCTTGCAAGGCTGATTTCTTTAGAGTTTGGATACGATGAAAATTGGATCATCACCGGGAACAGCGAAAAGAAATAACCATTCTCATAAGCTGTAAAACGAATGCTTGCTATGCGACATAGTATGCAAAGTTTCTAAATATAACAAACAGCCGCAAGGTTAATCCTTGCGGCTGTTTAATAATATCCGTATCGATTTGCTGTGTCACCCTGGATTCATAACGTGTCCCTATTAGTTCACGCCTTTATACGGCAGCGGGGAGTTTTAGCATAATCAAATATAAATGTGTCACAGTCGTTTGGGCCGATGTCAAGACAATAAAGCAAAGGGGTTTATTACTGAGGAGGACACAAATCTCTTAGTAATGTTATGAAGGAAACTTATCCGCAAGGCCCAAACGACTGCACTTCACATTTACCATGGTAGCTGATATCAGCCGGCTGCTTTAGCTGCCTTTTGTTCTGCCATTTTCATTTTGATAAGGGGCAGGAATGCCATAACAATAGCAACAATAAACAGCACAACAGCGATGGGGCGGGTAAATACTTCGGCAATGTTGCCGTTTGCACCCATGATGGCGGTACGTCCGTTTTTCTCGATTATCTTGGAAAGTACGAAGCCCATGGTAATAGGCTGCAGCTTAAAGCCGTTCTTGGTAAGAATATAGCCAAACAGACCGATAAGGAACAGTACCCAAACGTCGAATACGCGGTTGTTAAGGGTGTAGCAACCCAGCGCGCAAAGAGCGATGAGTATCGGGAACATATACTTGATAGGCATGGTAAGCGACTTGATAAAGATAGGCATAAGTGTAATCATCATTACATACATGATGACGTTAGCCAGCATATAAGCCACAAACACAGTGCCGATAATATCCTTGTTGCTGGTGAAAAGCAGCGGACCGGGCTGGAGACCGTGTACTATAAAGCCGCCAAGCAGAATGTTGGTAACTGCGTCGCCGGGGATGCCCATGGTGAGCATAGGGATCATTGCGCCGCCGCAAACCGCGTTATTGGAGGTTTCGGATGCAACGAGACCGTCAGGGCAGCCTTCGCCGAACATTTCAGGAGTTTTGGAAGCCTGCTTAGCCTGATCGTAAGAGATCATGGAAGCGGTGGACTGACCTACGCCGGGGAGAATGCCGATGAATATACCGATTACAGAGGATCGGATAACGTTCATAAACTGTCCCTTGAGAAGCGATCTTTCGGGAAAAAGTTTAAGTTTTTTCATAGTATGAAGGTTGGCATGCTGACTGTTGAGGTCGCTTACCTGACCGAGTATCTGCGAAAAGGCGAAAATACCGATAAGTACGGGAAGTGAGTTAAGACCCGCGCCAAGCTGCCACATACCAAAGGTGAAGCGATGTACGTTGGTGATGGCGTCGATGCCGATACAGCCAAGCATAATGCCTATGATACAGCCGATAAATCCCTTGAGCATATCGCCTCCGGATATAAGGCTTACTACGATGCTGAGACCCATAAGACCGATAGCAAGGTATTCCCAGGGACCGAAGGTGAGGGCAACCTTTGCAAGCTGAGGAGCGATGAAGATAAGCGCAAAACCGCTTATGATACCGCCGAGCATCGAGGAATAAACGCCGAGCAGCAGCGCTTCGCTTGCCATGCCTTTTTTGGCCATCGGTGAACCGTCAAAGCAGGTTACCATCGATGCTACGGTTCCGGGGATGTTAAGAAGAATAGCGGAGATAAGACCGCCCGAGATGCCGCCTACATAAATACCGACAAGGGTGGAAAGACCGTTGCCTGCTACCATCGCAAAGGTAAAGGGCAATATCAGCGATACCGCCAACGCGGCCGAAAGCGCAGGGATGGCGCCGAACACCATACCCATAAATACGCCAAAGGTTAAATATGCAAAAGAGATGGGGTTTTCTATCATAAAGGAAAAGCCAAGACCGAGAGTAGAAAAAACCTCCATGGAAACCTCCTTACTTTATGCTTTTGATGCATACAGGAGGGATATCCCCCTGTATGCACAAAGTCATAAAATATTTCGACAAATTAGAGTGCTTTATACTTAAAAATTATTTAAACAGATCCTGATCTGCCTGAGCTTCGCCAAGGTAAGATACCATACCGGCCTTAACGTCAGCGCCGCTGGTCCAAACGGGATCGTAGTAAAGGGTACGAAGCTGTTCCTGAACCTTGGGATCCTGAGCTACCTTTTCGAGTGCTGCTTCGAGATATTCAACTATCTCATCGGGAGTCTCGGGTGGAGCAAAGAAGCCACGGGTAGTAGCAGTGGGCGCTACTCCTCCGATTTCTTCAACGGTAGGTACATCGGGGAAGAATCCGGAGCGAACCTTATCCATAACGGTAAGGCAAACGAGGTCACCGGACTCAATGTAAGCGCCAAGCTCGGAAACCATTCCGCAACAGATATCGATGTTGTTGCCAAGAATAGCAGTACGGGCACCTGCGGTGCCATCGAAGGGAACGTAGGTCATATCTTCTATGCCGATACCTGCAAGATTTGCGATTTTAACGCAGGTAGCGTGGTTGCCGGATTTGTTGCCGGAAGCGCCGAACTTAACGTCCTTGGGATTAGCTTTTATGTATTCTACAAAAGACTCCCAGTTGCCTTCGAATTTGGGGCTGTTTGCATTTGCAACGATGACAACAGGATCAAGTGCGGGGCAGCCGATCGGGATTATGGTCTCATTTACCGGCTCGGTGTAAACGCCGTTGATGGAGTAGTTAACGATGGAGATGGGCAGACTGCCAAGGATGGTGTAGCCGTCGGGCTTTCTGTGCATGAATTCCATGGTACCGATGGAGGAAGAGCCGCCTTCCATATTGGTTACAACGGTATCAAAAGGCAGTGCAGCAGCAACTGCGCGTGCCATGATATCGGTGCCGCCGCCTGCAGCGAAGGGGATGATGAACTCTACGGTACGCTTGGGCTCCCAAGCGGGCTTAGCAGGCTCTGCGGGAACTGCAGGTGCAGCGGCAGAAGCTGCGGGAGCAGCAGGTGCGGCAGGTGCAGCGGGAGCTGCGGGCTTGGAGCCACATGCAGCCAGGCCAATAACCATTGCCAGTGCCAACATTGCGCAAATAATCTTTTTCATGTTAGTGCGTCCTTTCTGTTTTTAATTTATCATTTAGGCAGATGCCTTTATGACCGTTGGTTTGTACTTAGTGGATAAAGTAATCAAGCAGTTCACATCTGGGAAGCAGCGCATCAAGCAGCTGAGTGAACAGTGCCCAGATAAGGGCAGTGGAAACCGCCGAGAAAACGGAATACTTCGCCAGAAGCTTTGCAAGTTCTTTTCCCTTGGGCTTGGGATCCATTCCGTCGATGCAAAATACCGCTGTGGTCACCAGAATAACAAGGAAGGTATCCAGCGCAAATCCAAGATGCTCTAAAAGGAAGATATACAGCGTCATAGTAACCACGGTGAATATCTGCATTTTGCCGAATATCTTGGCTGTCATATCCTGAGGCTTGTTTCGCAGCGTTCTGATAAGCATCAGCAGCGAAAGGATGAACATTGCACCCAGCCAGAATCTTATGTAAACGTCAGGCTGTGCCAGCCATATGTCTACATTTGTGGTTCTGAAGGTGCCGGCATAGATAAACAGAACCGCCGATACAATCATCAAAATGATGCTGCAGTACAGGTCTCTTTTCCATTTGACCATAAATTAACCTCCGTTGTTTAGGGCGTTTGCCCTTTTATTAAACAGCAAGCTTTAAAGCTTACAGTTCCATCCATTTGCCATACTCGGGGATGATGTAGTTTACATCGGCATTGCGCTTTTTGAACTCTTCGCCGAGCTCAACCGCAAAATGCATATAGTCCTTAGGGCAGTCGATGTGGCTTGCGATGACTACCTTGCTACCGATCTCTACACAAAGATCTGCGGTTTCTGCAGGGCTGTTCTTGGTCATCTGAAGAATAGCTACGTCCGGCTTTTCGGCACGGATGATATTTTTCTGTTCGGGGGTAAGCTCGTTGCCCCAGATCAAAATTCTTGTGCCGTTGGGAGTGGTGAAAAGGAAGTTGCGGTATTCAATGCTGCCGATCATGTTGAGCTCCTGCATTATCTCGCTGGAAGCAACTGTCGGATTGTTCATCAGCCTTTCCTTTACGGCGCTCATAGTAGCACCGAGCATGGTGTGGGTGCCGAACAGCGTCTTGATCTTTACCGCATCGAAATCCAGCTCGATGTTGGGAGCAAGCGGATACATCTTCATGGGACACATATTAGTCCACTTAAGCATCGAAATCGCGGTCAGCTCACCGGTCAGGATCTTGGGATCAAACTTTTCCAGCAGCTTGGGGATGTCGGTGATGTGGTCGTAATGAGTGTGGGTAAGGGTGATAATGTCGCAGTTTTCAATTATCTCCCAATCAAGATCGGTTTTGGGATTGTCGGTAACCCACGGATCGTTTACAACGGTAAATCCGTTGAAATCCATCTCATATCCGGCACATCCGAGCCACTTGATGCGGAATCCCATTTTGTTCATAAGCTCCACTCTCCTTTTTTGTTTTATATGCAAATGTAAATTCGAACCAAAAATATCGTTCGTTTATATCTTGATTATATTAGCCATAAATGGTAAAGTAAAGGGGATAAGATTGATGTTTTTTTGTGATTTTAACGGCATTTCTCAATCAAAAAGCAAGTTTTTCACCACTTTTGTCCTTAACACCACCTAAAAATAAAGCAAATTTGAAAGGAAGATAAAATGGCTTCTAAAGTTAAAATAATGTCGGCAAGCGATCTGATACTACATAAAAAAGCCATTCTGGGAGAACACCATCACCCCCATTATCAGCTTTATTATATAATCGACGGCTACCCTACTTTTGTTATCGACGGCACCGAGCTGCATGCTTTTCCGGGAAGCATTTTTTATATCCCGCCAAATACTCAGCATCGAATGCTGCCGCTAAGCAGCCCTTCGTTCTATTACGAATTTAAAATCCATATCGAAGATCTTTATATCGCTTCCAATCTGAAAAAAATTTCACCAGTTATAGAAGCGGATAAATTCACAAAAAAAGTAATGGACCACATTTACAACAACTGGTTTTACACCAATCCGCAGAATGTTGAAAACTGCGAATCGTTGATGGTTTCCATCTTTCTCGGATTCTTTTTAGATGACCTTCATTACAAATATGAAAAGGCTAAAACTTCACGTATCAGTTCCGAAGGATATAACGATATTACCCAGCGAATCATGAGTTATATCAGCATCAACCACAGAAAGTCTTTTTCACTTGACGATATGGCACGCGAGCTTAATTACAACAGCAGTTATATGTCCTATGCCTTTTCCAAAAACGCAGGCATGTCGATAGTTGATTATCTGAATCTTTACCGAATGCGTGTTGCGGTAAGTATGCTTTGCTTCTTCTCCTATGACGTTCATGCCACCCGTGAAAGAGTTGGCTTTTCCAGCGCAAGCCATTTCAGCAGAACTTTTAAAAAATATACCGGTACTACCCCGCAAAGCTTTAAAACTGTTTTTTCCGGCGAGAGCCGAAAAAGTCTGCAATATCTTTTCTCGCAGGAACCTATTCTCAGCGGCAGTATGTGCACCATAGAGGAAGCGCTGGTTTCTCTTAAATCGGTCGGAAATGTGGTAAAGGAAATCCAAGGAAAAAGAAAGGATAATAAAAAACATTTATAAACATCAAAAGACACGCCGCTCGAAAGAGCAGCGTGTCTTTTAATTTCCCGCTCTCCGCGGGAATGGATGGTGGACCCGAGGGGAATCTACCCACGCACTTAAAAATATGCCCCCGGCATGTTTTTGTCTCGCCTGCGGGCGGGTGTCGGTTGTTCGACCCATCCTCGTCTCTGTACAAAATTTATCCCGCACCAACCTACGGATGGGTGCGGGATAATTTTGGTGGAGCCGACGTGTAACTATTTATTTTGGCGGAAATGAAAAGATGGGTTTACTAAGTGTTATTTTCATAACATCTCATTATCAAAACTTTTCAGAGATTTGATAATACTTTTTCTAGTCGGTTTCATCTTTGACATTGCTGTTTCGGATGTTTCATTTTCCTCGCAATTAAAAACGCACGCTGTGCTCAAACTTAATTGAACACAGCGTGCGCTTTCTATGTAGCTATCCCTGCATATAATGCAGTATTCAAATTTTATTCTTTAACGGTCTGTCTGCTTGCTGCTGTCATATCCTTACCGTTAGGATTCCAGAAGAAGATTCTAAGCAATACAAGGCATACAACACAGGCTGCAACTGCTGCGCCACAAACCGGTACGATGCCGTATTTAACAACGGTAGCAGGCATTACGCTAGTAATGATACCGCCGCCGATTGCCCAGGTGCTGAAAGGAGATGCGGTCGCGTTTGCTTCGAGAACGTCAGACTCAAGATCCGGGTCGGTCATTCTGAGAAGCATAAGGCCAACTGCTGCTACGCCGGTGTAGGTTCCGTACATGTTCATAGAGTGCTCAAACCAGTTCTTTCTGAATACTCTGGGAGCAAGCCACAGGAAGGTCCAAATGGTAAGTGCAAGGGTGACAAACTGCTGGATAAGGAGGGGGGTAAGATAGGATACTACTACGGGAACGTTTACAGAAGCAACTGCGCCAACAATGAGGAAGTCAAGGGAAACGCCCTGGATGCGGTTGATGATATTGTTGTCAATTGCCTCGTAGTATCTGGTCTTCTTGATGAGGAGCTTAACGATAAGGCCGCAGAACATAGCAGTAACGAACCAGGAGAGAGAGAATCCGAATACTTTCTTGAAGCTTACATTAAGGATCCAACCGAAGAATACAGCAAAGGAGATAAGTGCAAGGTGGAAGCTCATCGAATCGATTACGTTGGAGCTGGTAACGTGCTTCGCAGAAGCCTTTGCAGTGTCAGAGTTGTAGATCTCGGGATCGGTGTTTTCCATGCCTTTGGAAGAGCTCTTAAGGTAAGCAGCCCAGCCCTTGCGAACAGCGATATTGATGATAACGGTACCGCCAAGAATACCGGATACCAGACCGAAGGTAGCAGAGGTTACAGAGAGGGACTGACCGTCCAGCCATCCGAGTTCCTCGAATACCAGTGCCATGCCGCCTGCGGTGCCGTGGCCTCCGGCCCAGCCCTGTTCAACAATGGTGGAGAACAGAGGGTTGATTCCCCAAACAGGGGTGAAGAGCAATACGGTAAGCAGCATTGGAACTGCATACTGTGCGAAGCAAGCGAAATAACCAAGACACACACGAGTACCGGCAGTCTTTGCCAGTTCCTTTTTGTCGGTCATAGACTTACGCATAAGCATGGGAGCGTAAACCAATACGATAAGACGGCCTGCCATTGCAGAGAACATGCTGGTCATCTCTTTGGGAATCAAGCCAATAAAGTGCGGTCCTAAGATAAGACCCATAATACCTGCCAGCAGTGAAGCAGGCATATAGAACTTTTTGAATGCCGGAACGGTAAGACGCAGTACCGTAGCCGCAAACAGCAGCATACCGATTACTGAGAAATACACTAAAGTTGAGTCGAGGATAGAGCCTGATATCGCATTAATAGGCAACATTTACATCGCGCTCCTTTTATTTATTAATCATGTTTTTCTTACGTATCATGTTTTGTTTTAGTTTAGATAAGGATCGTCCCAGAGCTTGAGCATCTGGCCGAGACCAAGTTTCTTAGCGTTCTCGTAGATCTCATATGCCCAACCCACATCCCAAACCGGCATGCCGCTGGTGATGAAACAGATTCTTTCGTCGTCGGAAACTCTTCCTTCTCTGGTTCCGCATACTACGTCACCCAGGCTTGCAGCTTCAGTGATGGGAGGAAGTTTTCCTTCATGCATCATTCTGTAAACCTGAACGCCGATTCCGTTGATAAATCTCTTATCTTCGGGCAGCTGCATATGCTCATCAAAGTAAACTTCGTGCATCTTGGCATTATCCCAATAGATCTTTGCGGAACTGAAGTAAGGCTCATCGATGTTGCAGCGTCCGGTGAATATAATAAGAGATCCGGGCTTGAGCCAATCATTAGTGATATTTACGGGAGCTACAGAAGAAGCAGCTACGCTGATGATATCGCCAAGCTTAACAGCCTCTTCGAGAGAGTCCGCTGCCCATGCTTTAAGGCCATACTTTTCTTCTACGCTTTTTGCAAAAGCTTCTGCCTTCTCCTTAAACAGGTCGTAAATAACAACTTCTTTAAGATTTTTGGCTTCAACGCGAATTGCTTCGAAGCAAGCCTTACTTACAGGACCCGCGCCTACGCATACGCAAACCTCAGCATCCTTGCGTGCAAGATATCTGGTGCCTACGCCAGGAACGCAGCCGGTACGAACCGAACTGATAAGGTTGCCCGCCATAAAGGCGATGGGTTCGCAGGTGTCGGGATCATTAAGCATTACCATAAGTACCGAACGAGGCAGTCCACGCTGAGGATTTATGATATTGGAACCATACCACTTAACACCGGTAACGTTAAAACGCCCACCAACATAAGCAGGCATTGCCATAAAACGACGATCGGGGCCGTCAAGAGGCATATTGGGGAACTCGCTCATTGCAGGGAACTTAATAGCAATACCGTGTGAATTGTGCTTATCGCCGCCCATTACGTAATCGCCGGTGCTGAGAAGACGGAAAATTTCCTCCTCAACATCGATACATCTCTCTGCATCGAGAACTCCAGCCTTAATCATTTCCTCCTCGTTTAAATAGAGGAATTCTGTGCGCTTTCCCATAACAGTTACTCCCTTTCTTTTCAATAGTTTTTTTGCTTAACCAAAATCGATAATATGACCTGTGCTTTCAGAATAAAAATATACAAATCTCAAGTGCTGCCTGAAACAGTAAAATTGTATTTTTTACTTTTTATTCTTCATGTAAATTATGCCATTGTGCGCCACTTTTGTCAATATGTCATTTAAATTCGCCGTTAAAAATCGTCATTTTCGCCACTATTGACAATATATTTTGTACTAAAAAATACATTGAAAAAAGATGCATGCTGTTGTATTCTTGTATCAAGTAATAAATTTAATTTTTTCAGCCTTTAAAATGTATTGTTTTATACATGTTTTTGTTTTAAAATATTATATGTATTGCACTTTATATTTTAAGGGGGCATTTTAATGAATGTTGTAGAAAAAATCAATCAATGCTATGACGAGATGACAAAATCCGAGCGCCATGTCGCTTCTTTTTTCCTGGGACATTTCAACGATTTTGCATTCTATACCCTTGATAAAATAGCCGCTGAAATAGGAACAAGCACAACAACAGTAATACGTTTTTGCCGCAGACTTGGATTTGAAGGCTTTAAAGGCTTTCAAGAAGCTTTGCGCAATGATTTGAAATACCAACAGCCAGATCTTCCGGACAAATTTCAGCGTACGCTTGATACGACGATCAACGACGAGCTTCTTTCCCAAACCATCCAGCGTGATATTCGCTGTATTCAGCATACATTCCACAATATCCCTTATGAAAGCCTTGCTGCTACGGTAAGGATGATTTGCGGCGCCAAAAGAGTTTTTACCTTTGGTATGAAAGAATCTTATGCTTTGTCGCATTATGCCTACACCCGCTTTTTGACCGTTCGAAATGACGTATATATGCTTCCCGCCGGAAACGGTGATATAGAATCGCTGTTAAGCCTTACCGAAGAAGATGTATGTATCGTTTATCTCTTCCATCGTTATACCAAACAAACTCTGCAGCTTCTCCCCATGCTTAAAGATCAGGGAGTTAAAATAATAATTGTAACCTCTGAGCCATATGACAAAGTCGAGAAGTACGCAACCTTACTTCTGCCCTGCCGCGTAGATGCAAACGGCATAAAGAACTCTGCCGTTGCGCCTATTTGTCTTGCAAACTATCTGTGCAATGCCGTAGCAGTATTTAATGGAGAAAAGACGCTCAATTATATGCGCAAGTCAGAGCAGTTGTTTAAGATCCATTCTATTCTGGGAAGCTAAGCCCTCTATCGTTTTGGTGGGCATAGCAGAAGGGAGTTTTTATGCAGCGCACCAACATGGTAAAAGGGTATCTATTTGTTATTGCAAGCGCTTTTCTTTACGGGTGTATGCCGTTAGGCGCAAAATACATATACGCCGAAGGAGTCAACGCACTAAGCCTTGTCCTTTTGAGAAATATTTTAGCTATTCCAATTCTTGCCGTTGTAGCTAAGCTTCAGGGGCAGTCATTAAGTATTTCCAAAAAGGCATTGATTAAAATCGGCATCATCGGTGCTCTCGGCTGCTGCCTTACACCGATATTGCTTTTCAGCTCCTATCAATATCTATCTTCCGGTACGGCAACGGTATTTCATTTTATTTATCCTACCGCCGTTGTTCTCGGTGGAATAATTCTACTTAAAGAAAGGGCACGCGCCAGCAGTTTCATCTGCGTAGCTCTCTGCACTGTTGGAATATGTCTTTTTTATAATCCGAGCGAGCCGATCGATATACGCGGAAGCGTATTGGCTCTTCTCTCCGGCATAACTTATGCCTTTTACATTCTTTTCCTTTCTTATTTCAGGGATAAGGACGTATCCGGTACAAAATATTGTTTCTACATCGCTATCACCTGTTCAATCACAATGTCTATCGTCTGCATTCTCTCCGGAAAGTTTGCATTGCCTGCAACAATCAGGGGATGGGCTCTCTGCGTAGTATTCTCCATCACTTTAGGTATATGTGCTGTTATGCTTTTCCAGGCAGGTACATTTATAATCGGCGGACAGCGCGCTTCCATATTGAGCACGGTAGAGCCTATCACCAGCATTTTAGCAGGCGCTTTATTTTTAAACGAAGCTATCACTGCAAGGACTTTTGCCGGCTCTTTTCTGGTGGTATTGGCAAGCATTCTTGTCGCTTGGTTTGATATGAAGTCCGCCAAAAACTCTTAAAAAGGCAAATGGACTGCAACGGTTAATACCTATGCAGTCCATTTATGTTTAAACTGTATTCGTAAGGAGGAATTATCATGTTAGATATGCTCATTATCAACGGCACCATTATTGACGGAAGCGGAACTCCTGCTTTTAAGGGATGCGTTGGTGTAAAAGACGGCAAAATCACCGCAGCAAACGGATCTTTGGAAGCTGTTCAAGTTATAGATGCCTCCGGCAAAATAGTATGTCCCGGTTTTATTGACGCACATTCTCACGGAGATAAGATATTAGGCACAGAAGACGGAAGGCTTTTTAAAACTGCTCAGGGAATCACAACCGAGCTTTGCGGAAACTGCGGAAGCATGAGAGCGCCCATTTCCTCCGAAAGAACTGATCAGATCAGAAATTATTACTCCATCCCGGAGCCCATTGAAGAGGTCAAAAAGTGGTCGCTTTTCGAAAACTATCTGCGCTACGCAGAATCGCTGCAGCTTTCAGCCAATGTAAGATTTTACGCTGGTCACAACATTTTAAGAATGAGTGCAATGGGACTTGACAACCGACCCGCTTCCTCAAAAGATATGGACAATATGCGTTCTATGCTTCGTGAGGCGATGGAAGCCGGTTCCGCAGGTCTTTCTACCGGATTGATATATACTCCCGGATGCTTTTCCGAACCGGAAGAAATTATCGAACTTGCAAAAGTAATTGCTCCTTTTAACGGAATATACGGAAGCCACATGAGAAATGAATCTTTTGCTTTGACCGAGTCTGTAAAAGAGGTCATCGACGTCGGTAAAGCTGCCGGAGTAAGATTAAACATTTCGCACTACAAAGTAATGGGAAAATCCAACTGGGGAAATTACCGCGAATCATATGAACTGATTCAAAACGCCAATGATAACGGTATGCATATCACCTGTGATCAATATCCCTATACCCGCAATATGACCAATCTGTACCCCTGTATGCCTCCATGGTATTTTTCCGACGGAAAATCCGCCATGGCAAACCGCCTTAAAGATCGATCCTTCCGCGAAAAAGTTCGCAAGGAAATGGAGGATCCCTCCACTAACTTTGACAACTTTTACTTAAATTCCGGCGGTTGGGACGGCGTTTACATATCTTATGCGCCCAAAAATCCCGAATCAGAGGGATTATACGTCACTGAATACGCAGATAAAATTGGCAACGATCCCTGGAACGCTTATTTTGATCTAATGGTTGAGAACGAGTGCCTTGGTGACGGCGTTTACAGCACAATGTGTGAAGATGATCTTTGTGATATAATCAAAGCTCCGTTCTGCGTTGTCGGAACCGACGGATATACCATGTCTTGGAAAAATAAAGGCCATCCGCGTGCAAGTTCTTCTTTCCCCCACGCAATCAATTATTTTGTAAAAGAAAAAGGTGTCCTCTCTCTTGAGCAAATGATAAATAAGATGACCGGATTAACCGCTGAACGACTGATGATCGCCAACAAAGGCCTTATCCGCGAAGGTTATGATGCCGATATCGTTATTCTTGATTACGATAATCTCAAGGTCCTTTCGACCTACAGTGATCCAAACCGCAAAACCGAAGGCATAGATTACGTAATTGTTGGCGGAAAAATCGTATATAAAGATTTGGACTTTACCGGAACTTACTCCGGAAAGGTTATTCGTTACAATAAATAACTTTCGGCTTTTCAAACACAGCCGAAAGTAAGCGTGATGCAAAAGCACACGGCAGGAGGACAGCAAAATGATCGGCAAAATCGAAAGATTTGCGAAAATATATCCCTTGTATTTTGGGCTGGAGGGCGACCTGCTGTTTTATATTGCTGTTGATACACTGTTTTTAACAATAGCAAAAAACTTTTCCGCCGTACAAATTGTATCTGTTATCTCCATCGCTCAGATAATTTGTATAATTCTTCAATATCCCATGCTTTTTGTTATTAGAAAGATGGGAAACACCTGCTCTGTCAGGATAGGTTCACTGGCTCTTTTGCTTTCGGCTCTTTTTACCACCTTTGGCAATAGTTATTTCGTTATTCTGCTCGCAAGAATATGCCATGACATCGCAACGGTTTTTCGCAGTGTTTCCTATGTTGCCCTTGAAAACAACTTGACATTGATAGGAAAGCGTGAGGAGTTTGTAAAAATACAAACAAACGCAAACACTGCTTATTCCGTTATCACCATGTTCATTTCCTTTGTGGCAAACTGGATGTTCAGTGTGAATTATTATCTGCCGATGATAGGATGTATCACTACCTGCACCCTCGGATTTATCTTATCCTTTTTTATTAAAGACTACTCCGTTTATAATAAGGTAACGCTTAAAAATGAAAAAGGCGAAAGAATCAAAATCGCTTACAGTAAAATTGTCATTCTGGTTTTGATTGTTTATGGTCTGTTCTATTCGACAGTGCAATCCTGTCAGACAAACGGAAAGATTTTCATACAGCAAAACGTTATTGCAATCTTTAACGTTGAACACACAGCGTTGATTATGGGTGTGATAATATGTGTGTCCCGTATTGTGCGTGTTCTTTCCAATATGGTGTTTGCCAAACTATACAAAAAGCATAAAGCTAAAATGGGCGTTGCCCTGCCGACTGTTCTCTGCACGGCTATAACACTGCTTTTACTGGGTTCGTTCGCTCCGAAAATTATATTTAAAATTTGCATAATGACAATCGGATACGCAATGTTACTGTTTGTTAGAGATCCATTTAGGGTATATGTTCAATCGGTGCTGTTTGAAAACACTGCTGTTGAGATGCACCAAACTCTTATGACGATGGTGGAGTTTTTTGCCAAAGTTGGATACGCGGGCATGGGAATGCTTTTTTCGGCAGTACTGCTAAAGTTCCCAATGTCTGTTGTTATTGCGATTCTTTTGGCGTTTTCAATGGTAGAGATTATCCTGTGCTGTATCCTCTATAGAATGCTTGTAACAAATAAAACAGCCTCTCCTTCGTAAAATCAAATCCATGGATTAAAACCGCCTGCGTCAGCCCCTTATTCAGGGGCTGACTTTATTGTCACTTAAGATGCAAAAGACACGCTGACCTTTCGAGCAGCGTGTCTTTTTATTTCCCGCTCTCCGCGAGAATGGATGGCTAAGCAGAACGGTTTAGAAACCGCACTCCAGCGGTTGGCCGAATGGCATAAACCGCTTTCATCTATGGGGGTGACAGGAGGTTTTTAGAGCAAAAGCGGAGAAAACCGACGTCAAGAGGGGGATAATCCCCCTATGAAAAAATCACGGCACACAATCTTTCACAAAAAGAAAAGCTGTATGCCGTGATTTTGGTGGACCCGACGTGCAACTATGTATTTTAACGGAGTGAAAAAGATATATTGTTTGGCAATTACAGGTACAATATTGTCACGGTTAGCAAAACCTATAAATATCTGTACATTTCCCCTTTTGACTACATGTCTATTCCGCCTTCATATACTTTTTGAACAGCAGGCATCACTATCCAAAGTTTAAACTCATTGTTTTCCGTTTCAAAACTAAACAAACCATTATAATGCTCAACGATAGCTTTTATGCTTTGGCAACCATAACCATGTCCCTCAGATACAGATACAGGCAGACCATCACGCATAACTATTTCCCCGCCATAAGAATTTTTCACCTCTATCAGCAGCTTGCCACGTTTAAGCTCACAGTAAAACCTTACCTGCCGCTGTTGCTTTGGCAGCGGCTTTACAGCATTCATCGCATTTTCTAGCGCATTGGATATTAACGAGCAAAGCTCAGTATCGGAAACTGAAAGCTCTTTGGGCACTCTGACATCTATCTTCAGTTGTATGCCCTCTTTATCTGCTCTGCTGTGAAATGAAGAACATAAAAGATTTATCAGTTCGTTCTCACAGAAATTCTTGGGCGAAATATCTTCAATTTCATTTTGCAGCTTGCGAATGTATTCTGCCGCCTGCTCCGGCTTTCCTGTTGATAAAAACCCGTTGATATAGTTTAAATGATGCCGCATATCATGCCGATAAACAGCCGTTTGATTTTGTGCCATATTTAAATTGGCTATACGCTGCTCAGCCAAGTCAAGCGATTGTTTCATGGTTATCGCAGAAAGCTCCAGCTTTCTTTTTCTATCGATTTCCTTGTAGTTGTTTAATACCAAGAAATAAAATGCAAAAACTTCCAACGTCGGCAAATATCTTAAGATGTATCCGCTGGCTGAATTAAAAATTGAAATATCAACGTTTTGTATGGCAAAAACATATATATAATAAAATGCCGGAATGATAGAGAATTTCAGGAAAAGCCTGTCTTCGCCGTATTTTATCAAGTAATTAAATCCATCGCGAAAAACCAGCTGCGCCAAAAGCAGCATACCGATAATGACAACTATATTCAGCGAAAGTGCGATCCTCGGATCATTGTTAAAGTGCCGTCTTGTCACTCCGCTGGCAATAACAGCCGGTGATGTAAAAACCAAACCGGAAAATATCATAAAAACCATTTTAATCGCACTGCATCGTGTAAGATATTTAAACAGCAGAAAAAAAGGAAGATGCATAGTAAGCACTATCATTTTCCCGAACAGCTCAGGACCTACCTGCTGTTTAAGCAGCTGATTAAATATCGCAAGCAGCAGTATAATAACCGGCACTGCCCATCGCTGTTTTTTGCTCAGATCATAAAAATTAACATCCATCAATATCCACAGCAAAGCAGCGACAAACAGCAATGCCATTGCTGATGAAAAAGTTGATATACTCATAATGTCTTCCTATCTTGTTTAAACAAAAAATTTTATATTACGGTCACCGTATATACTTATAATTTTATCATGAATCCTTATATTCTCAAATGCATTTTTCAATTTGGTATGCAATTACATTTATTTATTATTTTTCATTAAGCTAATAATGTTGATTTTTATTCAATAAAAAGTATACTTAACCTATGCAATCGTATCTTGCCTAAATCATATAGAAACGGGGTCGCCTATGATAAAGATAGCCTTTTGCGATGACGATATATCCGTGCTTAATAATATCAGCGTTTTACTCGATGAGTACTGTACAGAAAGTAACCGCAGCATTCATTATACCTCATACACCAGTCCATTGGATCTGATGGCTGATATAGAGCGCAGTATACAATATGACGTTATATTCCTTGATGTAATCATGCCGGGCGAAAACGGAATAGATGCAGCCTCCGAAATAAGAAAATATGACAGTAACGTAAAAATCATATTTCTTACCTCCTCGGCAGAATTTGCAGTTCAATCCTATACTGTAGGGGCGTATTTTTATCAGCTCAAGCCCATATATAAGGAAAGCTTTTTCCGCCTTATAGATTCAGTTTTATACACTTGTGAAAAAGAGCGTTCTGACAGCCTTATCCTGCGCTGTAAGTCAGGCATTTCCCGAGTTGAACTTAACAATCTGGAATTCTGCGAGGTTATTCACCACACCCTTTACATTCATCTAAGCGATGGTAAAGTTTTGGAAAGCATCGGAAGCCTCGATGAGCTTTATCGCCAGCTTTCTTTACACAAGGGTTTTATCAGACCCCACCGTTCCTATATTGTTAATCTCGAATATATACAGCTTATTTCTTCCAAGCACATCATCATGTGCTGCGGTTCTGAAATACCACTTCCGCGCGGTAAATATCACGAAGTCAAAGATGAATTTTTAAAGTACTCATTTAAAAAGCAAGACATCATACTATAAACATATGTCAAACCTTCTTGGGAAAATCGCCTTCTTCTAAAATGTTTTGTCAATTCGGTACCATTTTGGTACGATTTAGGCTGTTACTCCCATATCCTCTCTAATTGCGGATATATTTATGTTGGAAGCATGTAAGCTTACACATAAACAGGAGGTATATACATATGAAAAAATTAGTCGCTCTTTTAATAGCTATGGCAATGACCCTTTCGTTAGCAGCTTGCGGTGGTTCAAGTGACCAGCCTGCGGCACCCGCTGCTCCCGCAGCCCCTACCGCTTCTGCTGCTCCCACCCTCGACAAGCAGGATGCTATTGATGCTTTTAATAAGGCCTCTACTATTTACGACGCTTTGGTAAATAAGATGAACGCCGAAATAGAATTATATCCCGCTGATTTGATTGAAGTTATGAATGAAATGGCTGACGCTATGATTGAAAACAAGGAAATCCTTGAGAGCGATCAGGAATTGACCGAAGAAAACGTAAAGGAAATGATTGCCGCCTTTGCTGAGGTTGAGAAGTGGGCTGTCGACACCGAAGCTGTACTCGATGATCTTAAAGCTCAGACTGGCGACAAAAATGCTGTTATCGAAGTTTTCAACACCACTTCTACCGCATTTGATACCATGACTGCCAAAATTAACGCCAACATCACCGCTTATCCTCAGGAAGTTATCGACGTTATGACCCAGATGGCAGATTCGCTCATTGAATGCAAGACCCTGCTTGAAAGCGATACCGAGCTCACCGCCGAAGAGGCCGACACTCTTATAAGGCAGCTTACCGATATTAAAAATTGGGTTGACGAAGCAGACGCTGTTATCGTAGAAGGCGCTTCCACCGCACCTGCTGCAGCAGGAGACAAGCAGGCCGCTATTGAAGCATTCAACGCTGCAAGCTCCATGTTTGACGCTATCGCAGCCGAAGTAAATGCCCATCCTCAGGACTTCAATCAGGAGTTTATCGATGGTATGATACAGATAGCAGAAGGCCTTACCACCTATAAGGGTCTCCTTGAAAGCGGCGAAAATCTTACGCAGGAGCAGATCAACGAAATTATCGAGATCAGCACCGAGGTTACTATGTGGGCTCTTGAGATAGAAAGCGAAGTATTCGGCTGATAAAACACCTGTCGAAGTTAAATTGAGGCGGATTCTGTAATCCGCCTCTTTGCATATTCACAAAGAGAACATTTGCCTGTATGCTCTGATATTATAGATAATGTTTGACATTTTCACTTTTTTCCACTTGATAGATTCCACTTTCATGATAACACTGAAATAGCAAAACCAAATCAATCTAAAAGGGAGGATATATTATGGCTTTATTCGGAAAGAAAGACCCTTGCGCTATCTGTGGAGGAGCTGTAAAAGGACTACTGCCTCACAAAATAGAAAAGCAGCTTGTCTGCCGCAATTGCTACGGTACAGTCGACCTTCCCGATGATGTTATTGGCGAAATAACGCTCAAAGACTTCAAAGCATATATGGCATTCAGAGATCAAAATGCTCTGCTTAAAAGCCGTTTTACAGCAACTCATACGATAGATCTCGGATTGTTCTCCTCAAAAATCGTGGTTGATACCAACAATCGACTTTTCTGCATGGACAAAGACCTGGAAAAAACCATTTTCGAGGGAAAAGACATTGTTTCGTTTGCTATTAAAGAAGATTCCTTCATGCTGTTTGAAGGCAGAGCCAACGGATTAAAGAGTTTTCCAAGCTCTGTTCGCGAATGTATCATGTCGTTGACACCTCAGATCAATCGCATGAACATGCATCAAAATCTGCAAAACATTGCCAGTGCATTCGGAGTGGAAAAAGAAAACCGAACTAATTCCACACCTTTGGAAATACCCGAACCTTTCGCCAAATTCAATATCGAAATACATGTCAATCACCCTTATTGGCGTACTATTACTGCTCAAATGTCAGCTCCCGGCATAAACAACGATCGTCCCGATTTAAATGAATATCTGCGCGAATACACTGAATCTGCTCTGCTTATGGAAAAGCTTGCAAATGCCCTGGCAGAAATAGCATTTCCAGCCGCACAAAATCAGCCCTCAGCATCGACAATCGCCTCTGCTCAAACTGATGCTATTGGCGAAATACGCCGTTATAAGGAACTGTTCGATCAGGGAATCATAACCGAGGATGAATTTAATGCTAAAAAACGTCAGCTTTTAGGAATATAGCCTTGAATGGCTGATTTGTTGCATATGTTTTCGCATAGCTAAACTGTACAGCTAATTGTAAATAATACATAACGCAACTATTTTATACATAAAAAGCGTCACTCTTTCGAGTGACGCTTTTCTAATTTCTCGCTATCCGCGAGAATGAATGGCTAAGCAGAACGGTTTTGAACCAGCGACGCAACGCGGGCACAAAACTTAGGTAAGAGGAAAATATCTGGAGCGCTAAATGGCTCCGATCCCTTAATCGCTGGCAGGGGCGATAAATTTAGAACCCATTTCAACGCAGCTTTTTCCTTGCCTTATTTTAGATCAGCATCCCAAAACGTCAAAGAGGATTTCGTATGCAGACTTCCTCATTAATCTTAATGGTAATCAACACCATAATTTTCTGCAGTTCCAAATAATCTTTGCTCTGGATTTTTTCATCTGAAGAACATGTGTCATGGGCATATTTATTACGCAAATCCAGTCCATTACTGAATTCAGACTTATTTAAAACATAATTCAGATAATCCTGTTCTGGCCGCGAAAATAGCGTATTTCCGTAGCACATATCTCCCTCTGTTACGAATGTTTCCACTTCATGCCGAAACTTTTCCCCGTAATGTGTCGTACAAACAACCTCGTTTTCAAATAAGTCTTTCAGCACTTCTACCCGTATTCTGTTCACCTGTAGGTAATTGTCTTTAGAAACCACCACTGCACCACGTGAAATCAGCCACTCCAAATCTCTTTGCTGATAATGCGCAAAATCCTCTTTTTTTATCTTTTCGGATAACAGAAGTCTAGGTAGTGTGCGGTATTTACTTTTCGTCTTTTCAGTATAATGCATCATTGACTGATCAGAAAAAAGGAGAAACATTTCTCTTTTGATATCTTCTGAATTCGCATATGCGTATTTATTTTGAATAAGACTTCCTAATTCGCTAAAAACAACATGTCCAGATGACAGTTCTAATAATTCTCTGTCAACAAATCCATCCTCACAAAACAAACGATACTGCTTTAATACCCCGTCAATTACAATCGCGAGAAGTTTGCATTTTTCAGCATACGTTGTTCCTTCAGATGGAGATGTATAAGTAAATCCTCGTACACCAAACTCATTCTTCAAGTAGTCCTCAAAGAACCACCGAAAAATATCTTCAAGTCGTATACCTAAACGCCAGAGTTCCTCGACATAACCTTTCATCTGCAACAAACTGAGTATAGTTCTTGTTGTAAAGCCAATTCCAGTTATATAATCCTTTTTGCCTTTAACACCCAGTTTTCTCTCAAATACGCCCAAATCAACACGTCTGGAAACGAATGTACAACGCGAATATCTATCCACATATTTAAATAGATAAATGAAATTATTTAACAGTGTGGCATAATCTTGATTCTCCTCAATCCACTCTCGACTATACGCAAAACAAGCGATATTGTCCTTATATGACTCCTCAACCGATCCATCCGGAATGGATTTAAACTCTACCTGTGCCCCATATAGCACCCCCGTTTTCCCGTCAAACAGTTTATCTTGAAGGCGCTCTTTATTCTTTCGTGCTTTTAGTTTAAGCCTGTCCGATACCGGAAATTCTTTTGTGCTTTGTGCCTGCTCCAACAACTGCAAACTATTAGGGTTTGCGTTTTCGCATTCAGCATAGTCACTCAGCACCTTATCTCTCATTTCTTGCGTAAACTCTATAGGATAATGCAGGCGTCTTTTCCCATGTTCATGTGCGGCCAAGAAGTACAAAATCAGTTCCTCAGCCGTATGAGAATTATCTGGCAAATGCTCCGCAATTACCTGTCCAAAAGATATCACTAGCTTGTGATGCTGGAGAATGTTCCACACCGCATTATCATCTCCATTCATCATCTCCGCTATAACTTCGGGCTCGATTCGTTCATATACTTTGTAATCACAGATTATCTGCCAAAAATCATCCAGATAGTTCCACTCCACCATTTTGTAGAGAGCCCCAATGTTTGAGTTTGCTATAGTACTGCAAAACCTTCCGATTATCTTTGGAATCAGATTACATTTCTCTTTATACTCCGCAAATTGATCGTTAGTCCAGTCTACAAGACGTATATCTGCATCAAAAAACTTCTTGATATTATACAATTCCAGAATCGTATTAATATCAGCATCATTAACACGTTCGTCCCACTCATTGAAAAACAACTCTGCTTCTCGTAAGTACCATCCTATACTCATATCATGGTTACTATAGAACTTGATACCCCTGACCTTTGTCATAACGGACGCTCCTTCAATAACCGCCTATTAAGGACATAATATTTTGATCTTATTCTCCTTTTCATAAGTTTTCTCTCTATTAATCGCCTGTGTTATACATTTCAATCGCCATTTTAGCGTGTTAGAAGCAACTATTCCGAGAGCCACTTTACACATCCTCCCAACATCTTTGCCTCTCACGTTGAAAATATTTCAAACATAGACACGCTAACTTCAATCCAATGTTCAAGAATAACTGCCATAATTATAATTAAATTTACCAGAAATGGCAAATCGCACGTTATTTTGACACATGGAAGGAGAAACAAAATGCCCAAACGTTTTACAGAGGAAGAAAAAACAGCTGCTGTAAAAAAGTATGAGAGCGGATACACCGCTGAATCGGTATCTACAGAATACGGAATATCAAGAAGTACACTCTACACCTGGAGAAAACAACTTCAGCCAGATAGTCGTGGACAAATCCCTCGAAAACAATATCTGATGGAGCGAGAACTCCAACGCCTCCGCATTGAAAATCAAATTTATCGAGAAAGCGGTTGTTGTCCAACCTCCCCATTAGATTCTCGCCTTGAAGCAATCCATCGACTAAAAGATCGGTATAGCATTCACAGCCTTTGCCGTGTATTAGATGTAAATCGCGCAACATTTTATCACCACAAATTTCGTTCTTCGGAAACAACCCAACTGGAAGAACAGGATGCTATTCTCAAACCACTCATTTTGGAAATCTTCCAAAATAGCTCCGGTCGGTTTGGCGCTCGCAGGATACGAGTCAAATTACTACAGGCTGGACATATTGTCAGCGAACGAAGAGTCGGTCGTCTCATGAAAGAACTGAAAATTTCATCAAAAGGGTCTTCTCCAAGAATTAATTCAGCAAATGATCGTCAGTATCAATATTACCCCAACAAGCTAAAAAGAAAGTTCTTATCTGCCGCACCCAATGTAACGTGGGTCAGCGATATTACGTATGCTCGCGTAGGCCATGATTTCTTATACCTCTGTGTTGTCATTGACCTCTATTCCAGAAAAGTTATATCATATAGCATTTCAGAGTACATTGATACTGCACTTGTTAAACAAGCTTTCTTAGACGCTTTTCATTCTAGAGATATTCCTGAAAATCTTACTTTTCATAGTGATCAGGGAACACAATATACTTCTTTTGAATTTCGGCACCTTCTCAAACACCTTGGTGTCTCTCAGTCGTTTTCTGCCCCTGGCTCTCCACATGACAACGCTGTTGCCGAATCTTTCTTCGCCTCTATCAAAAAAGAAGATTTTCGACGCAACTTCTATAAAACAGAAGAGGAGTTCAGAGAAGCTGTTGCTAAGTACATTGAGTTTTATAATGACTATAGACCTCATCAAAGGCTTGGTTCTCTGACACCTAATCAGGCTGAAGCTGAGTATTATAGCTCATTTCTTGAAACTGAAACCATAGCCCCCACAAACTTCCAAAATGATGATGAATAAATCAAAATACCTACAGTATTTGTACAGTCCAAAAAAGACTGTCTAAAATACTGTAGGCATTCCAGATGGTGGACCCGAGGGGAATCGAACCCCTGTCCGAAAGCCGATTCACAGAAACATCTCCGAGCGCAGTTTATCTTTTAGGATTCCCCACTCAAATCGCCGACAAACAGGCTATTTACATCGGTATCCCCTTGTGTTCCAGCGGTGCGGGGAGATTCCCACTGAAATTGACCGCTAATCGACGCCCTATCCTCAGCCGCGGTGCTCCGAGGTAGAACGGCAGCCTAATCAGGCTGCAGCGTAAACGTTGTCGTTAGCGCTTAATTTTAAGTTTCGGGTATTAAGGAGGTCCCGCCCTCCGCTCGCTTTTCCTGCTTCACAACCCCCGTCGAAACCTTTACGGGCCCATATATAGGCGTTATTCACGCCTTTTGGAAGTTGAAAACGATTTTATCTGTTGCGTTCCTTCATAGCGCGTTCAATTTCGCGCTTGGCGTCACGCTTCGCCATATCATCGCGCTTATCATAAAGCTTTTTGCCGCGACAAAGTCCAAGCTGTACCTTTACCAACGAACCCTTGAAATAGAGCGACAGCGGTATCAGCGTGTATCCCTGCTTGCTGACCAGACCGATAAGTCGGTTTATCTCACGGCGATGCATCAGCAGCTTACGTTCGCGCATGGGATCTTTGTTGAATATATTTCCCTTTTCATAAGGGCTGATATGCATCTGCTTTACAATCAGCTCACCTGTTCCGGCATCGACCCAGCACTCCTTCATATTGACGGTACCAGCTCGAAGGCTTTTTACCTCGGTTCCGGTGAGAGCGATGCCTGCTTCAAAGGTCTCATCAACAAAGTATTCGTGCCTTACCTGACGGTTGGTGGCTATTGTTTTTGTTTCTTTCTTTTCCGCCAATTAAGGCACCTCCTTTGTTTAAAATCAGTTTTGGCGAAATACCCATAGTCGGTTGACGACAAATCCTATCACCATTATCAAAACAGTGGAACAGAGCTTTGCCAGCAATTTTATTAATCCAAGCTGCTCAGTGAAAACCCAGAGCAACACAAGGCTTAATACCAACAGCGACAGATTTGCGATTATAAACCGCGTCATCTGACGGCTGAAGAATTTGCCTTTGCTTTGGAAGGTCCAACTGCGGTTTACTATATAACTATTGAGCATTCCGCAGCTGTATGATACCACCTGAGCAAAATAAATTGCAACCCCCATATGGGTAAGCAGTAAAAATATCACAAAATCGACCAGCGTATTCATTACTCCGGTGATGCCGAATTTGACAAGCTTAAAAAATTCAGCAATTAAAGAATCTTTCATGTCAGCGCCGCCTTTACATGACGTTTCTGCCCTCAAGAGCGCGGCAGAGGGTGACGTCATCGGCATATTCAAGGTTTCCGCCGACCGGTATGCCGTAGGCAAGTCGGGTGACCTTGATGCCCATCGGCTTGATCAGGCGGGAAAGATACATGGCTGTTGCCTCGCCCTCGACGGTGGGGTCGGTTGCCATTACCACTTCGGTGACCTCGCTTCCAAGGCGCGCAAGAAGCTGCTTTACCGTAAGCTCTTCGGGACCGATTCCGTCGGTAGGCGAAATAAGTCCGTGCAGCACATGGTAAAGTCCTTTATATTCGCGCATACGCTCAAAAGCGACCACATCGCGCGGGTCGGCAACGACACATATGACCGAGCGGTCGCGTCCCTCTGCTGAGCAGATGGGGCAAAGCTCCCCGTCAGTAAGATTTTGGCACACGCTGCAACGTTTTATGCTTTTGCTGGCATCTAAAAGCGCATCGGCAAAATCCTTTGCATACTGCTGCGGCTGGCTGAGCACGTAATAGGCATAGCGCTGGGCGCTTTTTCTGCCTATTCCGGGGATGCGGGCAAACTGCTCGGTAAGTTTAGCAAGCGAAGCTACCTGATAGGCCATGGCGATTAAAACAGTCCAGGAATGCTGAGGCTTCCGGTGATCTTGCTGAGCTCTGCGTTGGTGGTGTCTTCAACGGTACGGATAACCTCGTTAACAGCAGCCATGATGACATCCTGAAGCATCTCTACATCATCGGGGTCAACGATCTCAGGCTTAATGTTGATTGCCTTGAGTTCCTTTTTGCCGGTCATAACGACCTCTACAACTCCGCCGCCCGAAGAAGCGGTAAATTCGCGCTCTTCAAGCTCGGTCTGCTTTGCAGCCAGGTCCTCCTGCATCTTCTGTGCCTTTCTCATGAGGTCCTTCTGATTCTGGGGGCCGCCGCCCATTCCTGCGGGAAGTCTTGCTTTCATAACTATTCTCCTATTCTATTACTATTTCCGGCGATTGTGGCAGAGTTTTTATAAACAGCTCGAGTGGATCCTGCTGCTGTTTAGGGCCTTCCTCGGGGCGGTAGGGACCTAATCCGTACCGTTCTCCGGTAGCCTCCAAAATCGCCTGCTTGATGTTGGTTTTGAGATACTCGTTGCTGCGCAGCATATTGAGTATCACCGGGTTTGAAACATCTATCAACACCTGTTTGCCGTTAAAAAAGGCTCGGGTGTCACGCAGCATATTGTAATTTGCGGGATTTATCCTCGCCAAAGCATCCAGCACCTTTTCCCACTTGGCAAAGGGTAGTATGGTTTCTCCGGCAGACGCTGCCGCCTTTTTAGGCGATTCAACGGGCTTGGGAGGTGCGGCTTCGACCGCTTTGGGCTTTACTTCCTGCTCAACAGGCTTTTCAGGTGCTTCAGCTATCGGTTCTGCGGCTTCGGCTGCCGTCACAGGTTCTTCAGCCGGCTTAGGCCCATCCTGCTGAATCGGCTGGGCGAAAGCGCCCTTGCGCAGCGCGCTTTCCAGCTTTTCGATACGCTGAATCAGCGCATCGTAGCCCGTTCTGGCGTCGGAATCGCAGAGGGTGGCAAGTGCCAGCTCCAGCTCGGCGCGTTTGGTGGTGCTGCGGCTCATTCTTACCGAAGCATCCTGCAGCACTGTCATGTTGTGC
>JAFQAX010000067.1 GCA_017399785.1 Oscillospiraceae bacterium
ATCGACGAGAAGCAGGCAGTTGCTATGATCGATCCTAGATCTCTCGACACCCTGCTCCATCCCCAGTTTGACGCTGTTGCTATCAAGAAGGCTAACCTCATCGGTTCCGCACTTGCTGCATCCCCCGGCGCTGCTTCCGGTAAGATCGTATTCACCGCTGACGACGCTAAGGAATGGGCAGAGCGCGGCGAGAAGGTTGTTCTCGTTCGTCTCGAGACCTCTCCCGAGGATATCGAAGGCATGAAGGCTGCTCAGGGCATCCTGACCGTTCGCGGCGGTATGACCTCTCACGCAGCAGTAGTAGCTCGCGGCATGGGTACCTGCTGCGTATCCGGCTGCTCCGAGATCAAGATGGACGAAGAGGCTAAGAAGTTCGAGCTCGCAGGCAAGACCTTTGTTGAGGGCGATTGGCTCAGCCTTGACGGTTCCACCGGCAAGATCTACGAAGGCGCTGTTCCCACTGTTGAAGCTTCCATCGGCGGCGAGTTTGGCCGTGTAATGGGTTGGGCTGACAAGTATCGCCGCCTTAAGGTTCGCACCAATGCCGACAGCCCCTACGATGCAGCTCAGGCTGTTAAGTTCGGCGCTCAGGGCATCGGCCTCTGCCGTACCGAGCACATGTTCTTCGAGGAAGACAGAATCCCCGCTATCCGCGAGATGATCTGCGCAGACACCCTTGAGCAGCGCGAGAAGGCTCTCGACAAGCTTGAGCCCATGCAGCAGTCCGACTTCGAGGGCATCTACGAGGCAATGCACGACGATAAGGGCTTCTTCCCTGTAACCATCCGTCTGCTCGATCCTCCTCTCCACGAGTTCGTTCCCACCGAGGAAGACGATATCGCAGCTCTTGCAGCTACCACCGGCAAGACTGTTGAAGCTATCAAGGCTATCATCGCAGGCCTGCACGAGTTCAACCCCATGATGGGTCACCGTGGCTGCCGTCTGGCTGTTACCTATCCTGAGATCGCTGCTATGCAGACCAGAGCAATCATCAAGGCTGCTCTCAAGGTTCAGGCTAACCACGAAGGCTGGAAGCTCGTTCCCGAGATCATGATCCCCCTCGTAGGCGAGGTTAAGGAGCTTGCATTCGTTAAGAAGGTAGTAGTTGCTACCGCTGACGAGCTCATCGCTAAGTCCGGCGCTAAGCTTGATTACCTTGTTGGCACCATGATCGAGATCCCCAGAGCTGCTCTTACCGCTGACGAGATCGCTAAGGAAGCAGCATTCTTCTCCTTCGGCACCAACGACCTTACCCAGATGACCTTCGGCTTCTCCCGTGACGACGCCGGCAAGTTCCTGGGCTACTACTACGATAGAAAGATCTACGAGAACGATCCCTTTGCTAAGCTTGACCAGACCGGCGTAGGCAAGCTGGTTGCTATGGCTTGCAAGCTCGGCCGTTCGGTAAACTCTGACCTCCACCTCGGCATCTGCGGCGAGCACGGCGGCGATCCTTCCTCCGTTGAGTTCTGCCACAGCATTGGTCTGGACTATGTATCTTGCTCGCCTTTCCGTGTTCCGATCGCACGTCTGGCTGCTGCTCAGGCTGCTATCAAGGAAATGAAGTAATCATTTTAAACGTGTCTTATTTCGTGTTGGTATTGTCCATTCTGATAGTTGTTCAGTTTGAATTATGCTAATCAACGTATAAAAATAGAGCGTACTGTTAAAAACAGTACGCTCTATTTTTTATTCCAAAGCATTGAGATATAAAAATGATTTGTCCAGTGTGTAACATTCATGAGATAAGTCATTTAAATTATACTCAATTTTTAATGGAGGATATCACTTTGCATATCAGTTAAATTCAGGAGCAAACCTTTTTCCAAGGAGCTTTTCAACTTGATATGCTATCGCCAACAATCGAGCCTCATCAAAACGCCGAGAAATCCAACAGGAACAAGCAGGATGTCCATTGTCATCAGGGCCTATGGGTAAGCTCAATCCCGGAAATCCGGTAAATGCAGCGTAATTGGTTTTGTCTGTAAGAAGAATAATGTCGAGTCTCTTCTCATCAAACAGCTTGTCAAGCTCTTTAATGGCATTATCCCGCGCTATTATTGCATTGATATATTCAGGATCAATGTGACGACAGGTAGAAGTATTATGTGCATCAAGCATACGCTGCTGACCATATCTCAGCGCTGTATCAGCATGATCCTGATTAAAACGAATTATTTCAGCAAGTGTTTTCACCGGTGGATCCACTTCACGGCTAAGATAAAAATCTACAGCCGCACTAAACTCATTGCGCATAATAGGCTGAACCTCAGGAGCTATTTCAATCGTTTCGATATCAATAAGCTCCGCTCCGTTGTTTTTGAGCAATGAAATCAGTGCTTCGACAGCCTTATTAGTGCTTTCAGGTTGAGTAGCTGCTCTGCTCAAACCTATACGCAAACCCTTCAGTGGTACCGTATCAAGCTTCTCAAGGTATGTATCCGATTTAGCCCCAACAGTAACAATATCGTTTTCATCCTCGCCTGCCAATACCTCAAGCAATAAAGCTACATCCGAAACACTTCTTGCCATCGGGCCTGCAGTATCAAGGGTGCAAGATATCGGAAATATACCGCTGCGGCTTATCAATCCGGCAGTAGGCTTTAATCCTACCACGCCGTTTACAGCAGAAGGATATATTATAGAGCCGCTGGTTTCAGTTCCAACGGTAGCGGCACAAAGGCTGGATGCCGCTGCCACTGCAGACCCTGAGCTTGAACCCATCGGATTCAATTCTGCGTCGTAAGGGCATATTACCTGCCCACCTCGAGAACTGTATCCTCCCGGCATATGATAAGACATATAGTTTGCATATTCGCTCATGTTCAGCTTACCCAGAATAATAGCGCCTGCTTCTCTGAGTTTAGATACAATAAAAGCATCCTTACTTGCAAAATGATCTTTCAGAGCAAGCGCTCCAGCAGTTGTTCGCATTCTATCCGCGGTATTGATATTATCTTTAATCATTATTGGTATTCCGTGAAGAGAGGAAAGCACCTTTCCTTCAGCGCGGAGTGTATCGAGGTGATCAGCTATAACAAGTGCCTCGGGATTTAATTCAAGTACCGAGTTCAATCCTCCGTGACAACTATCTAAACGAGCGATTCGTTTTAAATAGCTAAGCACCAATTCGCGGCTGGTTACCTTGCCATCGCTCATATCCTTCTGTAATTGAATTATGGAAAGTTCTTCCGGATTATACATGGATCAACCTCCTTTGTATTATTTTTTATCATTCAGCGAAGTGTATCTTTATTATCCTGCCGGGTCGCCCTAAGCTTACCCTGGATTCTTTACCGACTACCGAAACATATCCCGCATCTTCAAGCTTGTTGAGTATCCGGTTCATATTGCGTGGATTTATTCCGCTTATCTTTGAAAGTTGTGCCGGGGTGGCATACTCCATCCCATATTGACGAACCACAGTTTCTATCTGTTCAAGCGAACGCAGGCTGACCCCTGATTGTGTCGATATCTCAAGAAGCCTCTGCTGGGAAAAGTTTTGCGTCCGCCGATGGGAAAAAGGAGTTATAGGCCCATATATTGTCTTTTCTCTTACCATAAATGCACAGCTTATCTTTACTCGATGTGCATTTCTTAAAGCGGATTCGGCGTTAAATTTTGCAGACTGATTACTCTCACCAACGCCGATACCCACCGACACATGATCTATCAGATCAAGTTGAGAAAGCTGATCCAATATACGAATATGACGATACCGATCACTGTCTATTTCAAAACGTTCTCCGCTTGAAAAAATAAGAAATCTTCCTTCATTATCCTGAACAATAGCTGCACCAAGAGCCTGAGCAAAAGTATATATCATCTCAGATATTTTATTCTTGCGCTGAAGCAACGCAACAGTGCTCTGACTGAATATAGTATGCTCCTCAACATAACTGATATCGAGCAATATAACTGTGATCTGTCTGTTAGGCTCGTTAATCGATTGAAGGTGTTCGCTGTATGTCAGCCTCAACTTATTTATATACAACGCTATTGATTCGTGGCTTATCTGTGCCATTGCGGTTGGTATTCCCTCACGCTTCAAACGCTGCTCAACCTCACATATACCCGTAACACAGCAATGTGTTAAACCGCTTTTATAACAATTGCGGTGGTGTTCAACCAAATAATCTATATAATCATCGGCAAACACCCTATCAGCAGCAGACCGAATTGTTACTTTATCCGCATCAAGACCAATTTCCCGATACGCTTCGAGAAACATTTGCCTTGTAAAGCTGTCGGTGCTTATTTTTGAAATATCCGCCTTTTCTACAAATGCAGCCTTTATCAAAGCATAGGCCACCGACAGCATGTTATTAGGAATATATTCCCATGGCACTAAAGGGTGAACATAACGGCTTACATACTGAAACGGCAGTGGTCCGGAAAAGAATATGGCATCAACATCAGGCTGGTACTTTTCTACCAGCTCAAGCGCCTCAGTATAAGCGTTATACTGAAGCGGTACCAATTCAACAGGTATCCAATCTTTTTCTATAACAGTTTTGATCAGTTCCACACTGTTCTCTGGACCAACTACCCCCAGTTTCATGCGTTCACCCCCATAATACGATTCTCAAAAGTCTTGGGTCAGTTTTATTATATCATATTGTATATCAAGACAGGAAGAGAGGCGCACCGGGACCTAACGGCAAACCGAGCAGCATAAATACAATAAGCAATGCAATCAGTCCAACTGCGTAGCACAACGAATAAGGAACTACCAGTGACATAACCGTGCCGATACCGTATTCCGGATCATCATCCTTACGATAACGAGATATAATGGCGATGAATATAGGCAGGTAGAAGTTTACCGGAGCCATCGGGTTGGCAAAAGAGTCACCTATGCGGTAGCAAACCTGAGTAAGAGCAGGAGAGAAGTTCATAACCGCAAACATAGGAACAAATATTGGAGCAAGTATCATCCACTTCTCGGATGCACCGGTAACCAACAGATTGATAAGGCCCGAAAGCAGTACAAAGGAAACAGCAAGCGGAATGCCACTGAAATTAAGGCTCTTAAGGAACTCGCCTCCCGATACTGCCAAAATGGTAGCAATACGGGAATCATTGAAGAACTGAATAAAGAATGCTGCCGGAAGCGCTACAACATAGAAAGAAAGTGCGCTTACGATACCGGATCCCATAAGGGTAGGAATATCTTCCTTGTTCTTAATGGTACCTGCACCAAATCCATATGCAGTACCTGCAACTACAAACAGCATAAACAGAATGGATACTATACCACTTATAAAAGGAGACTTGGGTATAATAGATCCATCAGCTGCTCTGAGGATGCCGTTGGGCGGAATAATCATCGCAAGGATAAGAATTACATAAGCTAAAGTAGCCCATCCTGCCCATTTAACACCACGATTCTGCTCAGGGGTAACTCTTTCGTTAAGATCGCTTGGAGGATTGATCTTGCCAATGGTTACAATTTTAGGCATGATCTTTTCAGTAACAAAAGTAGTAATACCTGCAACAACAAATGTTGCGGCCGCCATAAAGTAATAGTTAACCATGGGATGGGTTGCCCCCGGAACACCCATGCTCTCAGCAGCCGACTGAGTAATACCTGATAACAGAACATCGGTACCCGCTATTAACAAGTTTGCGCTCCATGCGCCATAACAGGAAACAAAACCGGTCAGCGCGCCGATTATCGGATTGCGGCCTATCGACGAGAATATAGCGCCGCCAAGGGTAGCCGCAAGAATAAGTCCTGCATCGGATGCAATATTTGAACATACGCCAACCATTGACAGAATAAATGTAACAAGGAATACCGGTGCACCAAGAAGAGTTTTGCGAAGAACCGCTTCAAACAATCCTGTGCTTTGTGCATATCCGATAGAAAGCATCATTACCATGATAAGTCCGAGCGGAGCAAAGTTTACATACGTTTTTACCCAACCGGCCATTGTAGATTGCAGATATTCAGCTGAAATAAGATTTCTTACTGTAGTCACAGTTTCAGCGACTTTTCCATCGGCTCCAACTCCGAGATATGTTACCGACACCCCCATTGCGCTCATAACAGCAGACAGTATCAGTACTGCTATTGCAAGATAGAGGAACATATAGAAGGGATGGGGAATTTTATTACCCACTACTTCTATTCCTTTGATGAAACGATAAAATAGGCTTTGTTTCTCTTTTGTCGACATAATAAACTCCTTTCCGTCTATGCTGCTATGCAGCGACCTTTCGTTATCCCTTCAACTAAAAAAGGGTTACTTAAATCATATCATTGACTTTTAATGCCGTATATGTCCAAATGTTATTCCAAAAATCAGCCCTAAAAAGCGATTAAATTATATGAGTTTTTGTGTAAAAAGATGAGTAATAGAAAATTATCGCTTGTTTTTTAAAATATACACAAGATTTTTTGCACTTATTCTGTCCGAAATACACAGTGTGAATAACAATAAGAATATTTACGGTTATCTTATGCAGCTTAAAATATAATTTGCACAAGCGCGCTTCACAGCAAAGCGATATCCTATATTTTAAAATATGGAAACCATAATATTCATAATATGACTCCGATTAGCGTTCTGATGTGACTGCTCTGTAATGATCGCTGCTGCTCAGGCTGCTATCAAGGAAATGTAATTCTTTTGATAAACGCTTTAAAAGGAGCTGTGTGCACACGCACACAGCTCCTTTTTTATTTCTTTCCATACACTCTGTACGGCTTTCTAAGCTCTTTGCATTTTTCTATGACGAAATAAGTTCCCCGACTTTTGCCGTCCCAAAAGGCTATCACCGCATCGGCTGCTTCTATTATCTGAATGTTTCGCTTTATCGGCGCTGACCGACCAAAGCGGGAATAATTGGGAAGAAACTCGGTGTATTTTATGCCCTTTTCGAGTGCATAGGCTTTGGCGCAGATGTCTATTCCCTTTGCACCGCCCGAGATTATCTCTGTAACGCCTTTCGGCAGATATTTTTCCATATTGTCAACAGTAAGCGACCTTGATCCCACAATAGCCAGTTTCATATGTCACCCTCACATTTTATAGATATACTGTATATCCATTTCGCTAAGTGTAACACTTATTAGATATAAAATAAACATACAATATATCTTTTGTGTGGTGATAGTTAATGGCTGTTAAAAGTGTTTCCATTAGAATAGAGGAAGAAATGCTTAAAAAGATTGCTTATGTCGCAGACTATGAAGGTCGTTCGGTAAACAGCCATGTTTTGGTTTTAATAAGAGAAGATATTGCCAAGTTTGAAAAAGAAAACGGCAAAATTTCGGGCAGCATAAACCCCGCCGACAACGTAAAACCTCCGAGAAAATGAACGAAAAAAAGCTCCGTCAATGACGGAGCTTTTTTGTTACGAAGCGGCGAAGGAAAGCCGGTTTCCAAATAGATAATAATGTTCGCCCTCATCCTGCGGGCGATGGGCTAAAATTCCGGCTACAGCGTCATCGCCCCGCTGAAAAAGAGTGCCAAGCATTGTCTGCGCCCTCTCCTTCGGCGAAAGGTGGCTTAACTTTTCTATCATCCGCTGCTGGTTTTCATCGGGCAGCAGCGCTTTCATGTTTTGGCGGTATGCTTCCTCGGTGCCGTAGGGGCAGCTTTGCAGAATCCGCCACAGCACCTTGAGCATATGGGTCTCGAAGTTTTCGTCCTCGCAGGAGAAGTACCCCTCTGAAAAAAGCTGAGCCATCGCTGTTCCCGCTATTCGGCGGTCGCCGGTGACGCAGAGCGCAAATCGGTAGAGCGAATCGGCGTGGCTGTCATATTTGTTGGCATATTCCAGCTTTGAAAATCTTACAGCGCTTTTCATGTTGTACTCCTCCCTTTTAATGTTTAGCCCTCACACACAAATTACTGAACAACAAATCCCTTTCGGGCAAGATAATCATCGTCATATCCGTAATAGCGCTTTGCCGAATCGATAAGCGTCTGCTTAAGGCTTGCATCCAACTTTTCAAACGGCACCATATAGTATCCGCCTGCACGTCGGTAGTCGACGCCCTGAGAATCGACGCCGGTATCGGTCATCAGCACCACAACTGCGTAAGGTGTCCCTTCCTTTACAGCTATGCTGGTGAGATCGCCGCTTATGCGCTCCAGCTGAGCGGTGTTAAGCTCGGTGTAGAAGCGATCTCTGACTCCCTGATTTTCGATGTAGCGGTCAAGCTCGTAATCGTAATAAGCGTCCTTTACCCGCTCGGTCAGGTAACCAAGCTCGTTGTTGTCGCTCTGCCAAACCGCCTCGCCGGAGGAAAGGTGGTTATTCTCGATGGCGATGTACGCTTCCTCAACGACGGCAAAGTCGTTCATCAGCAGCTCGTGCGCCGAATAGTGGCGTTCGAAGAAGGCAAGGGTATTTTTAAAGCTTTCGGTTATCATGACTGATGTATTGTAGTAGCGGTAGCGCTCCTCGTCAGGCAGGCTTTCGGGATATGCCTTTGCTTCGGCTGCGGCTGCGACAGGATATCCGTAGCGCTGCGCTTCAAGCTCTTCCAGCACGCTGCGCAGTATCTTGTATTCGATTTCAACAAATCCAAGCGCGCGGGTGCCGTTTTCTATCTCAGACTGCGGCTGCAGCAGCAAATCTTCCTTAAGCGCCGAGATAAGCTGCTGTTTCTGCTGAGCGTCGAGGGTGAGCTTACCGGTGCGATCACCCACTGCGTTGCGGACGGTGACGTCCTCCACCATTCCCGCCCCAACCGAGAAGATGCCGTGAGTCTGCTTGATAAATTCGGGGATGGTCTCCAGCTTTGCCAGCATTGCGGTAGCATCACCGTAAAGTCCGTGATAGCTGCGCTGCAATTTGGAGCCGTTTTTAAGGTTATAGGTCACTCTAAGCTGTCCCGAACCGTTGGACATAGATTCCGGCGCCTGCTTATAGCTCTTTACCTGCAAATCGTGAGCGGCGGTTATCGCCTCGATAGCGGCTGCATCCTGCAGTATCAAATCGCGGTTGCTGTAGGCATAGGCGTAATGGCGCTCGTTGTTATAGCGGCTGTCGTAGTAACTAAGGCTTACACTCATCACCTTTTCGGGTGCGGGAACGCGGGTCTCATAGCCGAATCCGCCGAAGATGATGGCTGCGGTGACTGCGGTGACGCCCAGTGCGGTGATGCCCGCAACGGGCAGCGCCTTGGGGATGGAGCGCACCGTTCTGGAAAGCAGCACGTCACCGACGAAGTAGACGATGACCGAGCAGATGACGGTGGAAATAAGCACCGTAGCCTTGCTGATTCCAAGCGAGAAAATCTCGCAGAAAACGATCGCCAGCATTATTCCGCCGACGAAGGTGCCCGCCGAGCGCATGAACATCTGCAGCGGTCCCATGTTGCCGACCGTTTCAGCCTGCTCAGAGGGGCGGCGGCGGTAGATGAACATCGAAAGGATGAATATTGCTATCGCTGCAACAGTCCAGACGGCTATCCAGATGCTGTTTTCGGTCAGGGCAGTGTTGTTGGAAGCAGAGCTTGTCACGCCGAATATCTCAAAGGTCTGGCGTCCGATTATCAGCGATACGGGCGAAAGCTTGTAGGTGAGATCCATAAAGTCGCCCATCTCAAAGCCGTAAAGGAACTCCTGCGACATCAGCATTACCACCAGATAGAGCGCCGGCAGCACGCCGTTTAAGCCTATCGAGAAAAGGGCGGTATCAAAAAGCGTTCCGACCTGCACCGCCGCAAAGGTGGTTACCGAAAAGATGGCAAAGGTCATTGCCAGCCAGCACAACATCTCGATCAGGGTGGTTATCGGGCCGCCTTCGGGCGCCATGGTGGAAAGTCCCGCAACGATGACAAAGTTGAAGATAAGCGGGATCCATATCTGGGTGATGCCTGCCGCCGCATGAGATACAAGCAGCTCATCGCGGGTAAGCGGCAGCGAATGGTAAACGTCGGTGGAGCGGCGGTTCTGCATATAGCTGAACACGTCGACCGCCGCGCCAATGGATACGCCGATGACGGCGCTGCAGAAAAATACCACCGAAAGTCCGTTTAATAATCCGCCCGGTCCGATGAGGTTCCATCTGACGGTGCTGCCGTAGGAAACTCGTTCAAAATGCTCCAGCAGCGAGAGGATGTACTGCAAAGTAAAGAAAATAAATGTTAGTACTGTATAGAAAATCGTGATTCCGCGGCTGCGTCGGAGCAGGTTTTTGTATTCCGAGCCGACCCGCTTTAAATCAAAAGATGATCTTGCTGTAATCATAGCCCACGGCCTCCATTTCATAGATGAATACCTCTTCGAGGGTGAGTCCCACCGATTCGCAGAACACCGGCGAAAGCTTTTCTATCGCAGCGATAGACTGCTCCTCTCCGGCGGCACAGACAAAGGTGACTACGCTGCCGCGAACCTCGGTGGTCAGCACTCTTACACCTTCCACCTCCAGCTTTTCGGGCATGGGGCGGAATGCCGCCTGTACCTTGCAGAATCCAAGCTGAATGTCGTCGATGTCGCATTCAAGCTTGAGCACGCCCTTGTGGAGAAGTCCCACTCTGTCGCAGAAATCTTCCAATTCGCGCAGGTTGTGCGAGGAGATTATTACCGACATGTTGTATTCCGATATCATATCGGAAATTATCTTTCTTACCGCGTGGCGGATAACAGGGTCAAGTCCGTCAAACGCCTCGTCCAGCAGCAGGTAATCGGGCGCGGTGGAGAGGGCAAGTATCAGCGCCGCCTGTCGGCGCATTCCCTTTGAAAAGGTGGTCAGCTTTTTGTTGGTGCCGATGGGAAACAGTTCGCAAAGGCGGTTGTAGCGCTGCTCATCCCAACGGGGATATGCCGCTTTATAAAAGGCCGCCATGCTGTCCAATGTTGCCTGCGGGTGGAAGTAAAGGTCATCCGAAACGAAGAAAATCTTCTGCTTGATAAGCGGATTTTCAAATATTTTCTGGTCATAGAGCATTACCTCGCCGCCGTCGGGACGGTAGACGCCCGAAATAAGGCGCAGCAGCGTCGATTTACCCGAGCCGTTGGTGCCGACAAGTCCGTATATGCACCCGCGGTCGATGTTAAGCGTTATCGAATCAAGCGCTTTATAGCTGCCGAATTTTTTGGTTGTGTTTTGAACTGTTATCATCTGTCTACTGCCTCCTTATAAAGCTTTTCCAAAAGCTCTATCACAGCCTGTTTGGATACTCCCGCTCTGCGTGCTGCCGTTATCTCCTGTTCCAGCGTCTGCAGATGCTGCATCGCCATCGCATCGGCCAGCTCTTCTGTCGGCGCAACAAAACTGCCTCTTCCGGCCGAATGGTAGATGATGCCGCGCTGCTCCAGCTCGTGATATGCCTTTTGCACCGTGTTGGGGTTTATTCCCAAATCGCGGGCAAGGGTGCGGACGCTGGGCAGCGGTTCATCGGGCAGCAGCACCTTTTTCACCACCTGTTCGGTGATGTTATGCACAAGCTGCTCATATATTGGCACTCTGCTTCTCAGGTCGATTGAAAACATCTTTTGCTCCTTTTGGCTGTGGGTGTATTATCTTGACGTTTAACTGTATTAGTTATCTTAGTACAGTTAATATAGCATGTTATTACAGAATATGCAATATACTTTTGTAAAAAGTTCAAAAAAATTCATAATTTGGATTATTTTAAGCAATATTTGCAATAAATCTTTGCTATAAGACAGCAAAACGCCCCCGAAGCACTGCTTCAGGGGCGTATAAAAAGCCTAAATTATTCAACACCGGTGTTGGGGTTGGAGATGATAGGAGAAGTAACAGGATAGGTTGTAGAAGATGTTACAGGAGGTCTTACAATATTGGAATAACCGGGAGTGGTTGTAGGAGCATTGCCCGCGCTCGCTGTATTGAGCGGGATATCGGAAGCAACGTAGTTTTCCAGTTCGCTGGTGCTGTAACCGAGATATCCGTCGTTGTTACCGGTTGCAACAAGAGTCAGGCGATTGTTGTCGTCTATCTCATAAAGATACTCACATCCGGGGGCATAAACCTTAAGAACGCTCTTTTCGGGGAATCTGGGTCTGCCGTAGAAAGAAACGAATTTTAATTTTGCGCCGGGATTGCCATCCGCTATTGCCTTGTTCTCATCGGTGGATTGACCGAGATTGAACTCACGAACCTTGTTAAGGTATACACGATAGAAGCTTCCATCTTCAAAGGTCAGCTTGCAGTAGTCGAGATCTTCGTCGAACTCAACTATCGGGGTATCGTTATCCACTTCGTAGCTTTCACCTGTTACTGTCTTGGGGTCGTTCTTGTCTGCATAGCCGATATCCAGCTCGAACTGATACCAGGAACGGGAATCTTCACGGTCTCTGTCGCGGGATTTATCCTTTGCAAGAACGGTGATAAGTATGGTTGCGTCATCGTCGGGATAATCAAAGCTCTTTTTTGCTCTGAAATGGAAATAATATTTATCCTGACTTACATCCTTGGTAAACTGTGCGATCTCGGCGATCTTTTTTGCCTGAGAAGAGCTTACATTATCTTCGTCAGCTTCGCTCACGCTTACCGAAACATCGTAAAACTCAAAGAAATCATCGGTGATATCTCCGCCCTGCCAATCGCAGTCGAAGAAATAATCAACACCGGGATAGAGAGTTTTGGTCTCTTCCTTTATGTCGAAAATATCCTGGTTGTCATAGTCCTCTTCATTGAGTGCAAATGCAGTCGATGCAAGGCTCATTACCATAGCAGCGGCAAGCATTATCACCATCAACTTTTTCATATAAAAGCGTCCCCCTTTTATACAATAAAAAATAATTTTATTCTATTATACTGGATTATGACCGAAAAGCAAAGGATATTTTGTGAAAAACCTGCATTTTTAACGATTTTTCAACCGATTTCAACATAAAACATAACGAAAAACCGCCATATAATGAAAAAGCGAACCTATCATTATAAATATATGGAAAATTTCATGGAAGCCTATGCCATTTATCATTTTGGGACGCTTTGCTATATAAAAGGCGGCGCCGATGCTGTAAGCAATCCCGCCCGCCGCAACTAATCTTAAACAGCCTGCTTCCAAAGTACCGAAAGCATTGAAATCGAACATGACCGACCAGCCCATAAGCAGATAGATGGATGTATAGAGCCAGCGCGGAGCATTCATGCAGAATAGCTTAAATATAATTCCAGCTGCAGCAAAGCCCCACATCACCGAAAGGAAAACTGCCGCTCTGACAGTCGGCATGCAGTGAATTACGATGGGGGTATAGGTGCCTGCGATGAGTACATATATAAATGAGTGATCCAGCTTTCTCAGCCGCAGCAGCACCTTATCGCTGCCCTTGTAAAAGTGGTAAAGAGTGCTGGCCGCATAAAGCGCCACAAGCGATATGCCGAAAATGATGCAGCATATCAGCTTAGGGATGGCTGCGTTTATCTGTATCCCCTTAAACATCATTATCATGCAGCCCGTCATGGCAAGACACATACCGATATAATGGGTAAAGCTGCTGACCGGATCGCGGGCGTTGCGGTAGAAATAGCTCATGTTATCACCTCATAAATCTTTATTATGTAGTTTTAAAAACCATATTATAAGATGTATTATACCTGATTTAAAAATATTTGCAACGATTATGTTGAAAAAATTTCTGTATTTTGCTATTCTTAAAACATACAACATGAGGAGGGGTAACTGTGACTTCCGCCAACGAACTGATAAACAAATCACTTGATAAAAGTTATATGCTGCCCGATGAGCTGCCTGCTATCGACCTTTACATTGACCAAGTGACCACCCTTATCTCGCAGCGTTATCAAAACAACAGCTTTCCCGCAAACGACAAGCCGCTTACCAAGATGATGGTCAACAACTACAGCAAGGCGGGATTGATAAAGCCGATAAAGGGTAAAAAGTATACCCGTGAGCAAATCATACAGATGCTGGTCATCTGCGCGATGAAGGGTGTTTTATCTCTAAGCGAGATCAAAGATATTTTGGACGGACTTTATTCCGACGAAACTTTTGATGAGGAACAATTTTCACGCTGTTACAAACAGGCGATCGAACATCAGCAAAAAACGCGCAAGAAATTAAAAGACTTTTTGGCTGAAACCCTCAACTGCGACAGCCGTGAAGATCAGTTTGCCTCGCTTATGGCGGTCTGCGCTATGGCCGATTCGCTTTCCGAGCTTGCCAAGCGGATGGCGGCGGAATATTTTCCACCTGTCGAGATCGAGCGCAGATCCAAAAAGAAGGACAACGGTTGATATTTATTATGCCCCGATAATTTTGCATAACGAAAAAGGCACGGCTTTAAGCCGTGCCTTTTTAATACGTTTACTTAGTAGTTCTCAGCCTTGATCTGGAAGTAAGCCTTGGGATGCTTGCAAACAGGGCAGAGTTCGGGAGCCTTTTCACCAAAGTGGATGTGACCGCAGTTAGCGCACTGCCACATAACCTTCTCGCCCTTGATGAATACAGCGTTGCCCTCGAGGTTAGCAAGAAGCTTGCGATAGCGCTCCTCATGCTCCTTCTCGATCTTGCCTACTGCTTCGAACAGGTAAGCGATATCGTTGAAGCCCTCTTCTTTTGCGTCCTTAGCCATATTGAAATACATATCGGTCCACTCGTAGTTTTCGCCCTCTGCAGCGTCGAGCAGGTTAACAGAGGTGGTGGGAATGCCGCCGTCGTGCAGCAGCTTGAACCAGATCTTAGCATGCTCCTTCTCGTTAGCAGCGGTCTCTTCGAAGATAGCAGCTATCTGAACGTATCCTTCCTTCTTAGCCTGGGAAGCATAATAGGTGTACTTGTTTCTTGCCTGGCTTTCGCCTGCAAATGCGGTAAGAAGGTTAGCTTCGGTCTTGGTTCCCTTAAGATTGCTCATAACTGATACTCTCCTTTTTATAATAATTTAATTTGCTTCGGTTTGCTTTAGGCAGATGCCGATAACTGAAAGTAAGTTTTGACAAACACTCCTTCAATTATGCTAAAAAGTATAACACTTTTTTCCTTTTTTGGCTACAGGTTTTTTCTTTTTGACAACTATTTTTATTGACATCTTGCGGCTTAGTTTTTATAATGTAATGGACAATTGCATCATTTTGATATGCTTGGAAGAAAAGAATCGCAGCCTGCTTTTTCAACAGAGAGGACGTATATGCTGAAAGCGTCTGTCAAAGCTTTGCGAGGGCCGTTTCAGAGCACTGCGGCGATGAGCCGCGGCGTTTTTCGCGCGTTAAGCGAACAAAAGAGGTACGCTGTTTTTAGCGTACAATTTGGGTGGTACCGCGGATATTTCACTTTCGTCCCATTTCGGGGCGGAAGTGTTTTTTATTTGGTGCAAAATAAAGATCATATAAATTAAAGAAAGAGGTCGTGAATTAAAAATGCAATGGACAGGACTTAACGAACTGCGAACCAAATTTTTGAAATTCTATGAGAGCAAGGGACACATTATTCTCCCTTCCGCTCCGCTCATCCCCCGCGATGACAACAGCCTGCTGCTGATAAACTCCGGCATGGCTCCCCTTAAAAAATACTTCACCGGTATGGAGACTCCCCCCAGAAAGCGCGCAACCTCCTGCCAGAAGTGCATCCGTACCCCCGACATTGAGAACGTAGGCAAAACCGCACGCCACGGCACCTACTTTGAGATGCTGGGCAACTTCTCCTTCGGCGATTACTTCAAGCGTGAATCCACCGCATGGGGCTGGGAATTTCTGACCAAGGAACTGGAGATCCCCGCAGACCTGCTTTGGGTAACCATCTATGAGGATGACGACGAGGCAAAGGACATCTGGGTAAATGAAGTCGGCGTTCCCGCTGAGCGTATCATCCGCATGGGCAAGGAAGACAACTTCTGGGAGATCGGCTCCGGTCCCTGCGGCCCCTGCTCCGAGATTCACTTTGACCGCGGCGAGAAGTACGGCTGCGGCAAGCCCGACTGCGGTGTTGGCTGCGACTGCGACCGCTACATCGAGATCTGGAACCACGTTTTCACCCAGTTCGACAGCGACGGCAACGGCAACTACACTCCCCTTGCACATCCCAACATCGACACCGGCATGGGTCTTGAGCGCCTTGCCTGCGTAATGCAGGGCGTTGACAACCTGTTTGAGGTCGACACCGTTCAGAACATCATGAAGCATATCAGCCGTATCTGTGGCGTTCAGTACAAGCAGAATGAAAAGCAGGACGTATCGCTGCGCGTTATCACCGACCACATCCGTTCCACCACCATGATGGTTGGCGACGGCGTTCTCCCCTCCAACGAGGGCAGAGGCTATGTTCTGCGCAGACTGCTGCGCCGTGCCGCACGTCACGGCAGACTGCTCGGCATCAACGAGCCGTTCCTCTATAAGGTTGTCGACACCGTTATCGAGGAAAACAAGGTAGCGTATCCCAACCTCGTTGACAGCCACGATTACATCGTCAAGGTCGTTCGCATCGAGGAAGAGCGCTTTGCCAAGACCATCGACTCCGGCATGGAGCTGCTCAACACCCTTATCGACGATATCGAATCCAAGCAGATGGAAAAGAAGATGCTCTCCGGCGACGTTGCTTTCAAGCTTTACGACACCTTCGGCTTCCCTGTTGACCTCACCCGCGAGATACTCGCCGAAAAGAATATCGAGATCGACGAGAAGGAATTCGTTGACCTTATGAACGAGCAGCGCCAGCGCGCAAGAAAGGCACGTGAAGAATGTGTCGGCGATGTAAGCTGGGAAGGCGATATCCTTGCCGAGCTTGAGCACAAGACCGAGTTTGTTGGATACGGCTGCACCGACTGCCAGTCCTCGCTGGTTGCCATCGTTTGCTCCGGAGAACTGCATGACAGCATCTCGGCAGGCGAAAAGGCTGCTCTTGTTCTTGACAAGACTCCCTTCTACGCCGAAAGCGGCGGCCAGGTGGGCGATCTTGGTCTCATCTCGGTCGGCACCAACGTATTCAAGGTAACCGACTGCAAGAAGTCCCCCACCGGCCAGTTCCTGCACATCGGCGAGATGATGGAAGGCACCATCAACGCAGGCGAAGCCGTTACCGCTTCGGTACTTCTTACTAACCGCCGTGATATTATGAGAAACCACACTGCGGCTCACCTGCTGCAGTATGCCCTGCGCGAAGTGCTCGGCAACCACGTTCATCAGGCAGGTCAGCTGGTCGATGCCGACTTCTGCCGCTTTGACTTTACTCATTTCTCGGCTGTTACCGCTGAGGAACTTGCAAAGATCGAAGCACTTGTTAACGAGATGATCTTCTCCTGTCTGCCTGTTACCGTTTCTGAGATGACTCAGGACGAGGCAAAGGCAAAGGGTGCTATGGCTCTCTTCTCTGAAAAGTATGCCGACATCGTTCGCGTTGTAAATATCGGCGACCGCTCGGTAGAGCTTTGCGGCGGCACCCACGTTGACAACACCGCTAAACTCGGCCTCTTCAAGATACTCAAGGAATCCTCTGTTGCTGCAGGCGTTCGCCGTATCGAAGCCGTTACCGGCGCAGGCGTTCTTGCTCATATTGCAGAGATGCAGCATCAGCTCGATATGTCTGCTCAGGCGCTCAAGCTTGGCAACTGCAGCGAGGTTCCCGCAAAGATAGCTGCGCTTCAGGCAGAGCTTAAAGCAAAGGATAGAGAGATCGATTCGCTCAGCCAGAAGATGGCCGCCAACGAGCTTAAGGGTCTCTTCTCCGACGCCAAGGAAGTTAAGGGCGTTAAGATAATCACCGCAGCTTTCAACGACTCCACCCCCGATGCCCTCCGCGCACTGGGCGACAAGGTAAAGGAAAATGAAGCTCCCGTTGTTGCGGTATTCACCGCCATCACCGGAGCAAAGGCTTCCATCCTTGCGGTCGCAACCAAGGCTGCTGTTGCAAAGGGCGTTCACTCCGGAAACCTTATCAAGCAGATCACCGGCCTGCTTGGAGGCAGAGGCGGCGGCAAGCCCGATTCCGCAATGGGCGGCACCGACAAGGTATTTGAAGTTGACAATGCTGTTGCCAAGGCATACGAGTTTATCGAGGCAATGATAAAGTAAAATAGCGTTTTATCGGTAACAGGCTCTGTAATAACAGAGCCTGTTACCCAAAACATTATAGTTTTGGAGGTGTTTGTATTGAGTAATATCCGCAAAGCCATGTCTGTTTTATTGGTTTTTGTTTTATCGGTCGTTTTTTTAACTTCATCGGTATTTGCCGATGAAAAGGTAACTTCACAAGATATTATTGAAGCGATAGACGAATATCGTGTCGGTGCCATTACCGAAGCGAACATCAACGAAATAAAGATACTTATCACCGACTGGGAAGGAGATCATTCAACCAATGATCCTTCTATTGCCGGAACAATGCAAACTGCCCCTGATACCAGTTTGCCGTATTTGTTTGCTAAATTACAGCAGGATATGTCTGCACTTACCAAGGGACAAGTAACAGATACGATAAATTCGATTGCAGCAGAGCAAGCGCAACAGCGGCAGATCGCCGAACTTATATCTGTTTTTCAAAAAACGGCCGAGTCGCTTGCCGTCGGCGGAAACTACCAGTTTTCTGATGAGTGTAAAGATGTTTATTTGATTTGGGGCAGCGATCAGAGCATTGATTTCACCCATGAGTATAAACAACTTATTGTTGATCTGGGAATTTTACCCGCTAACCATCCTATGGTAAACTTAGGGGTCACCAATAAGCTTGACTGCGAAGATTTTCTTACGCTTACCTCGTTTGCTCAAATGCGTCAGCAACAGATAGGTTTGCAGATACAACAAGAAATGATATATCTTCAGAATTTTATAGGTCAGTATAATTCCTACAATTCTTCATTGCAGTACCTTAATGACCAGAGCCAGCAGGCACTTAATGGCCTTTCACGCGGCGCTACTATGCAGGGAAGCAATTCCGGAATGCTGTTCACCGGCATACTCATAGGTCTTGCTGCCGGAGTTATCGGTTCTGCGGTTTTCCGCCGCATGGCTAAAAAGGATGTATCAAAATGACCGCTTTGATCATTTTTGGCGCGGCTTTTGCCGGCCTTTACGGTATCGTTACGCTGCTTAGCGGCAAAACTCCGCTTTTTTACAAAATATCGGTATATGCTTTTTGCTGCAACCTGCTGTCGGTGTTTTACAGCATCCTTCATCGACTGCTGCTGCCCGATATGGGCGGATTCCACGTCGGTTTTTTCGGTCACGCCGGAACATTCTTCTTTCTGTTTTCTTCCTATTTTGGCGCGCTTGACCGCCTTGCCGATGGAGGAGAGAAGCAATACCGCAAATACCGTTTTACTGCGCTGCTGCCCTCGGCTTTTATTCTGGTTTGCAGCTTTGCAAACATTCTGCTTAAAAACGGTATCTGGCGGCAGCTTTTGCTTTTGCCGGTGGCTGCCACTGCCTATTACTGCTGCAAGCATCTTATTCTTCCCGACGTTGAGATGGGAATAATAAAGGTAATGAGACCTTATAACGCGGTAATACTGCTCATCTGCCTTATACAGCCCTTTGTGCTTTCCTCGGCTGTTTCGGCTCCCGCCCCGCTTATCAATGCGGTAAATGCCGTTCTTACGGTTGCCGCGCTTCCTTTGGGTTACAGGGGGTGCCGAAAATGGTTTATATAATCTTTATCTGTTTTGCCGTTCCGCTGGTGTTTATGCTGCCGCTTATAAACAGCAAATCCCGCTGGATAATATCCTTTATGCTTTTGGGAGCCGCCGTAGCGGTAAGCAGCGCAGAGATTAACAGCGTTATAGCTTCGGCGTTTGATCTTTCTCCGATAGAGGTATCGATAAAGACCGCCCCTGTTATAGAAGAAGTTTTAAAAGCCGCACCCGTTTTGATGTTTGCTCTGCTGCAAACCGATGACCGTCATATCGTACTTTCACTCGCCATGTCGGTAGGTATCGGCTTTGCCATTTTAGAAAACAGCTATATTTTGATAAACAATCCGGGTGCTGTATCACTCGGCTGGGCTGTTATAAGAGGCGCTTCGACCAGCCTTATGCACGGTATGTGTACCTTTTGTATAGGCTGCGGCATCATCTTTGTTCGAAAGCAGAAAAAACTGTTTTACACCGGCACTTTCGGTTTGCTGGCCGCCGCAATAACCTTTCACGCCTGCTTTAATCTTTTGGTCTTTTCCCGCTGGGATAAAGCAGGTCTGCTGATGCCGATATCGGTTTATCTGATCAGCCAGTTTATACTTAATCGAAAAAAGCTTTTAAAATATGCAAACAAAAGTATTAAAAAATAAAGGAGGAAAATATATGGATTGCTTATTCTGCAAAATCGCAGCAGGCGAGATCCCCAGTACCAAGGTGTTTGAGAATGATGACGTTCTCGCTTTCCGCGACATCGATCCGCAGGCTCCCTTCCATGTAATCATCATCCCTAAGACCCACATCGCTTCGGCTGCCGAGATCACAACTGAAAACAGCGCACTGGTAGCTAAGATTTTTGAAGCCGCAGCAGCTATCGCTGCCGAGCAGAAGCTGGAAAAAGGCTTCGGCATCGTCACCAACTGCGGCGAGGAAGGCGGCCAGACCGTCGGTCACCTGCACTTCCACATGCTTGCCCAGAGAAATCTTGCATGGCCTCCCGGCTGATAACTGACATCAGGAGTTAACTTGTTATGAAAAGACCGCTGTTTTGGATAGGATTAGTCTTTCTGTCCGCAATGGCGGTCTTTTTGGCTTTTCCTATCACTTTTGCCGCATTATTGGCGGTAATGATCGCTCTTTCGGCGGCGTTTCTCTGCCGTCCTAAATTCAAAACACAGACCTTTATGCTGCTGCTTTGCGCAGCCATACTGGGCGGTGCTTATCAGATGGGATTTGAATATTTACAGCAAAATCGCCTTTCTGCTGTCAAAGCAGAAGGCGGTGAAGCTATCACGATAAATGCCACCCTGACCGAAAATATTTCTTATTCCGGATGGCAGTCAGTGGATGTTAAAGCAGACGTGTACACGTCTGCTTTCGGTAACCGGGTTACCGACGATTTTACACTTTACGGTGTTTTCACCGCCGATCTCTCGGCGGGCGATGCTTTGAACTGCACCGCAAAATTTGTTAAAGGCAGATTCACTGTTCAAAGCTATGAAATTCTCGATGAGGTTTTTCATCCCGCTCTTTCGATGCGGTTAAAGGTGCAGTCTGCTGTTTCGGATAAGCTTGATTTGCTGTTTTCGGGCGACGATCACGGCATAATTAAAGCGCTGCTGACCGGCGACCGCAGCGGACTTGAAGAACAAGTGATTTCCGATTTCAGAAAAAGCTCTCTTTCGCATGTCCTTGTCATTTCGGGTATGCATCTGGCGATAATAAGCCATTCGCTGGCAGCGCTTCTTTCGAAATATCTTTCCAAAAGAAAGTGCGCCCTTACAGTAATTTTGTTCTGCTGGCTGTTCGCCGCAATTTCCGGATTTGGTATTTCGATAGTTCGCGCGGCGGTGATGATGACGGTCATGCAGGCAGGTATGCTTATCGGCAGACGCAGCGACACACTGACATCGCTTATCGCTGCGGCAATTATTATTGCGCTGCCCGCTCCCGAGGTGCTTGTTTCAGCATCTTTTCTGCTTTCCTTTTCGGCGGTCGCAGGACTTTCGCTGCTGCAAAAGCCAATTTGCAGTGTCTTTTGTGATGAAAATTCCAGTGTTGCTGTTAAATATATTGCCGGAAGCTGCTCTTCCGCCGCGGCGGCTCAAATCGCCACCGCACCTGTCTGCGCGGTGATGTTCGGCAGCGTTTCGCTTGTCGGTATTGCCGCAAATCTTGCCGTGATTTGGCTTTTGAAACCGATAATGGCAGCGGGTTTTATTTCGCTTATCTTAGGCTGCCTGCATCCCGTTTTAGCAGCGCCGTTTGTTATTATCTGCAAGCTGCTCATATCGCTGATGACCTTTATCGCGCGAATTTTCGCCGATGTACCTTTTGCTGCACTGCTGTTTAACGAGCGGTGGCAGATCGGTTGGCTGTTCGGCTCTGCCTTTATATTGGTCGTTCTTTACTGCAAATTCGGTTTTAAGGTCAGCGGGCGGTTTGCCGTCTTGGCGATAACGGCGGTTTACGCCATTGGTTCGCTGTTTTCCTTTGCAGTCGGTCAAAATCAGGCGGATGTACTTTTCTTTGAGCAAAGCGGCTGTACCTCCGTCGTTAAAGGCAGCCATGCGGTTATAATTGACGCTCCGCAGAACAGATGGCAGCTTAATAACATCCAAACAGCCTTTGACCGCATGGGCGTTGAGCGTTTGGATGCCGTTTTGCTGCAAAACTCCGACTTTGCGGGTTATCACCTCGCCAAGCTGGTCAGTGAGTACGGCTGCGAGGCAGTGATCTGCGATAATATCCGCTCCGCCGCCGCATTCTGCGGCGAAACGGGAACAACGCTGTATCAATATCCTGATGAAGCGTCGCTTTTCGGCAGCGCCAAAATCTCGGCAGATAGTCAGCAGGTTGAAATAATCTTTAACAATTGCAAACTGTTAAAAAATCAGGATAGTTGTGATATAATAGGTGTGTATACCCTTGCACTGCCGATAGACGGTGCGCAAAGGCTAAAGATCGATTTTTAAGGACGTGACAAAGTGCGCTTTAACACCGAGGAACAACAGAAAAAGTGCATAGCTTCCAAGCAGCCGCTGCCCTTCTATCTGATTTACGGCAGCGACAGCGAGCTTATTTTGTCCTTCCGCAAAAAGCTTTGCGCAATGCTGGAGGAATTTTGCAGCGAGCCGGACATCATGGACGGCCGCAATTTTGACCTGCCCGCATTTTATGATGCCGCCCAGCTGGTTTCCTTTTTCGGCGGCCGCAGGCTGATAATCGTCAAGGATTTTGAGCCTGAAAAACTCACCCCCACCGACTGCGCCGAGCTTTGTTCCTTTATCAAAGAACTGACCGACGATGTTACCGTTATCTTTTCGGCTTCGGTAGACAGCCTTGACGCTAAAAAAGGCAAAAATGCCAAGAAGCTGCTGGAAGCCGCCGACCGCGCCGGTGCTTCGATTGCGCTTGATCAGCGTGATCCCGCAAGCTTAAAGCCGCTTATCCGTTCCCGCTGCAAAAAGCTGGGATGCGAGCTTTCAAACGATGATGCTGCTTTTCTTATCGAGCGCTGCGGCAGCGACCTTTCCACCCTTTTTAACGAGTGCGACAAGCTTTGCGCCTATGCCGACGGCGCACCGATAACGGTGAAAATGATAACCGAGATCTGCTCCGGCACTCTTTCTGCTGATCCCTTTGCGCTGTCGAGGCTCATGCTCAAGGGCGATCTCGCCGAAGTTCTTGTCCGCATCGATGCGCTTATCCGCATGAAGCAGCCGGTAGTACTGATAATGTCCAACATCAGCTCCGCTTTCTGTAACATAGCGAGAGCAAGCGCCGCAAGGGCAGAGGGAAAATCCGCCGACCAATTTGCCGCCGATTTTTCTTTCCGCTTCCAGTGGATGGCGCAAAATGCTTACCGTGACAGCTCCCGCCTGACCGTTTCCAAAGCGTTTGAGATCTGCGAAGTCTTTTCCGACGCCGAAACGCAGCTTAAAAGCAGCCCGCACGATGACCGCACACTGCTTGAAACTGCCGTCATCCGCGCAATGCATATATTGGGGGGTGCCCGCTGATGCCGATAAAGGTTCGCCTCCCGATAATTGTGGAAGGCAAATATGACCGGATCCGCCTTGCATCTCTTATTGACGGGGTGCTTATCGAAACGGGCGGATTTCGCGTCTTTAAAGATAAAGAACTGCTTGATTCGCTGCGCCATCTTGCGTCGGGCGACGGAATTATTTTGATGACCGATTCGGACGATGCGGGATTTCGCATCAGAAATTTTATAAAAAGCGCGTTGGGTCCCAAAGCCAAAATAATCCACGTTTTCATCCCTTCGGTAAAGGGAATGGAAAAGCGAAAAGACGCCCCCTCTGCCGAGGGGTTGCTTGGAGTGGAGGGCATGGATACCCAAACGCTGCTGGAGGCTTTTGCCCGTGCCGGGATAGAAAGCGAGCAAACGCAGCAAAAAAGCGAGCTTACCACCGCCGACCTGTTTACGGCGGGACTTACCGGAAAGCCCGATTCGGCAGTTCGCCGCCGAAAGCTGCTGGCTAAACTTAAGCTGCCGCAGCGGCTTTCAAACCACACCATGCTGACCATGCTTTGCATGATGCTTACCCGTGAAGAATTTTTCGAGCTTGCCGCTTCGATAGAATGATTTTTGAAAGGAGGACCGCCAGATGCGCTTTACCGACCTTGGTTTTATCTTTATACTGCTTCCGCTTGCGGCGGTCTGTTATTACTGCTGCCCCAAAAAGGCAAGACCTGCTGCGCTGTTTTTCATTTCGGCGCTGTTTTTCCTGCTGGCGGAACCTTGCTATATCTGGCTTTTTGCCGCCCTTATCCCTGATTTCATCTTCGCTTCCCGCGCCGACCGCATCGAGCCGCAGAAGCGCATACTCCCCTGCCGCCTCATCATCCTGAAAAACGTTGCTATTGCGGCAGTTTGGGGTGTAATTCTTCCCATTGTCAACGAATCGCCGGCACCCATCGGCGTTATATTGTTCTGCATCACCTCCATCGAATTTTCGGTGATACGCAGCCGTGAGGCGATCCGTCCCTGCGGATTTTTTGAATCGGCCGCATCGGTGACCTTTTTCGCAAGAATGCAGCTGGGTCCTGTCGGCGGAGTAAGAAAGCTTATCTCGCAGCTGCAGATGGCTTCTCCTTCACTTTCTTCCATCTCCCGCGGTGCAATGCTTATCATCTGCGGCGCCGCTAAACGCGTCATCCTCGCCGAGCAGCTTTTTGTGATTTTCCGCAGCATAGCTGATATGCCCACCGCTTACTATTCTACCGCACTTGGCTGGCTTTGTGCCGGATGCGGTGCAGCGGGCATTTATTTCACCCTTTCTGCTTACAGCGACATCGCCAGAGGAATTGCAAATGTATTTTCGGTGACCGTTCCCCGCACCGTTTATTTCCCTTTCCAGGCTAAAAGCTTGAGGGATTACATCTATCGGCTAAATATGCCGATGGAGGATACTTTAAACCGTATGCTGCTGCACGGTGCAAGAAGAGAAGAGGGCACCACCGCGAATTATTTCATCTCTTCGATGATGCCTGTTATCATTGCTATTCTCATTTATCCTTCCGCCAACTCACTGCTTTGGGCCATTTATCTTGCAGTGCTTATTTTTATAGATTGGCTCATTTTGCGCCGTATCCCTGTTTTTATGGCGCTGCCAGCAAGAATAGTCACCTTTTTGATAACACTGCCATCCTATATACTGCTGCTGCCCACGACACTTTACAACCGTCTTTATCTGATATCAGCCCTTTTGCCGGGTGAAGCTATTCCGCTAATAAACGATGACGCCATTTATCTGCTGACCACCAATGCGCCGCTGCTTTTTGTAGCTTTGATCTGCTGCACCAGCGCAATAGATGCACTGAGCCGTATTACCGAAAAGCAGCTTCCGCAGCTTTGGTGGATAATTTCGGCGCTGTCCCACGCGGTATTATTCGTCTTGACCGTTTCCTTTCTGCTTTGGAATGTGAGGTGAGGATATGTCGGTAAAAAAGATAGTTTCTTTTATCGTTTCGGCTGCAATAGTTTTATTCGGATTTTTCTGCGTGCTTTCCGGTATATCCTCCGGTGAGCATCCTGCTTCTCTGCTTGATATTCCCGCATGGAGCAGCCGACTGGTACAGAATCGCCTGTCGCAAAATGAAGATCTGACTAAAATTGCACCCTCACTGCTGCTTGCCTTCGGTCCCAAAGAGCGCGACGGAATTTTTATCACCGATGATTATCTGCTGGAAAACATCTCCTCGCCAAACGAAGAGATACTTAAACAGAATATCGAAGGCATCAAAAAATTTGCCGAAAAGCGAAATGCGCACACCGCAGTGGTGCTTATCCCCACCGCCTGTGCCATCAAACAGCGAGAGCTGCCGCCAAGCGTGCGCCTTTTTAACCAGAAAGAGCTTATTAACCAGTGCTACAATCAGTTTTCGGGACTTGCCAGCACCGTTGATGCTTACAGCCAGCTTTTCGCTGCCGAAAATCAGTATACCTATTACCGAACCGAATCGCTGCCGACGGGACTTGGCGGATATTATATCTACACCGCCCTTGCCAGCCGCCTCGGCATGAATCCACGCTCGCTTGACCAGTTTGAAATGCAGAATCTTCCGCACGATTATTACGGATCACTTTATGAGCGCACCAACTATAAAGGTGTCGCACCCGACCTGCTGACTCTTTACCGATTTTCTCGCTATTCCCGCCAGTATAAGCTCAGCATCACCGAAAACGGCGAACAGAAAAGCTATTATACGCTGTTCCCCACCCATTTGGGCGAGCTTGGTGATCCAAAATCGATAATTTTCGGCGGATTCGGTGAGCGCACCGACATTTCGGTCGCCTCTCCCTATGAGGATTCGATACTCATCTTTGCCGATGAAACGGCGCTTTCTTATCTGCCGTTCCTGGTAGTACACCACGGCAACATAACCATCATCGATTTGGCAAACTGCACCCCTGAACAGCTTAAAGATATAAATGTTGAAAACTATACCCGCGTTCTCTTCTCCTATTCGGTTGATAACTTTATCCACAAAGACGTCTGCTCGGCAGCTGCCAAGATGTAAAAAATAAGGATGACCTTAAAGTCATCCTTATTTTTTACTTTACTATTGCCGAGATCGCCTTAAAGTGGGGATGCTCCTTGCCTTTGATAAGCTCGAACAGCACCATCTCGGTGGAGGCCATCTCGATGCCTTCCTTTTCGGCGCGTACCAGCGCCGCCGCAAGATCCTCAAACTTTCGGGAGGTGATGCAATCGGTAACAAACACCGGCTTAAAGCCTTCGTCGATAAGCTGCAGTGCCGACTGCATTACACAGACGTGGCTTTCGATGCCGCAGATAAGCACATATTTTCGGCCCTCTGCGGCAAATTCCTTAAGCTTTGCCAAAAGCTCGGGACAGCCAAGCGCGCTGAAAGCAGTCTTTTCGTAGATGGGGGCATCGCCCAGCGCTTCCTTTATCTCGTCAACGGTTGCGCCCAATCCCTTGGGGTACTGCTCTGAAACTACCATCGGCACTTCCAGAAGATCAAGTCCCTTTAAAAGCTTGACGCTATTTTGGATAAGCTCCTCTTTTTTGAACATGGCAGGTACAAGGCGCTGCTGATAATCTATTACCAGCGCGCAGCAGTTTTTTTGATCGAGTCTCATTTTTTATCTCTCCTTTTTGCTGATACGCTCGGCAGCGGTGACAACGTGCAGCGCCAACACCGACGAGGTGACTGCGCCCACTCCGCCGGGAACGGGGGTTACTGCATAAACGATTTCGGCTGCCTCTTCGGTTTTAACGTCGCCGCAAAGTCCACCCTCGGGAGTTGAATGGATGCCGACATCCAGTACCGTCTGTCCTTCTGACAGAAAATCGGCGGTTATCATGCCCGCTTTTCCGGCAGCAGCTACTATTATGTCTGCCCGTTTGCAAATATCTTCAAGGTTCTGCGAGCGGCTGTGGCAGGTGGTAACGGTCATGTTTTCTTTAAGCAGCAGCTGGGAAACCGGCTTTCCGATAACAAGGCTGCGTCCGACTACCACTGCCTGTCTGCCCAGCAGCGGTATCTCGTAATGCTTTAATATCTCGACGCAGGCACGGGCGGTACAAGGGGCAAAGCCGCTTTCTCTTGCTGCGTAAAGCGCCGCCATGGCACCGGGGGTTATTCCGTCTACATCCTTTTCGGGAGAGAGGGCATTGGTCACCGCCTCGTCGTCGATATGCTTGGGCATCGGGCGCATTATAAGCACACCGTGGATACTGTTATCGTCATTGAGCTTTTGGATAAGCGAAAGAAGTTCGCTTTGAGAAGCATCTTCTGGCAGGGCATACACTTTGACCTCTACCTGCGCTTTTTCACAGCGCTTTTGCGCTCCGCGCTGGTATGCAAGATCGTCATCCCGCTCGCCCATGCGCACTATCGCAAGGGTGGGCGCAATACCCTGACTGCGCAGCGATTCCGAACGCTGCAGCGCCTGTTCGGTAAGCTTTGCTGCCGCGGGAGCTCCTTTGAGAAGTATTGCCATCGGGCATCTCTCCTTTTGTTATATAACAAGGATTTTTAGAATACTGTTATAGTATATCACATCTCGTCAATCGGTATCAATCAAAACAGCTAAGTTGCTGTCTAACATTGGCAATTGTAAATTATTTTGCGGTTATTGCTCAATATACCGCCGCATGGTATACTAAACTCATCTTTTCAAAGGAGGTATCGGCATGGAAACCGCGGCAAGAGCAAGGTCAAAGCGAAATACCCGCCTTAAAATCGTGTTATGGGCGCTTATTATAACGCTTGTTTTCACTAATGCATTTACCATCTATCTGCTCATAAAAACCGGCTATGCTCTTGAGGATGCGCTTTCTACCGTTGATGCCTATGCCCGAGAGGAACAGCGCCGTGAGGAAGAGGATATCGTCACTCCTATTTCGGTATTTCTCGATTATGCCGCGCGCGACGGCGTTTCGATCGAGTTTATCCAACGCTTTTTCAGCGACCGCATACTGATTTGGTATGGCGAAAAGCTGCACAGCGTTGAAATTGATGACACGCTCAAAAAGAGCGATTTTAACAGCAGACACATCGTTTACAACGAAAACGGCATCCGCGGATACGCCCCCGAAAAAGGCAAGGATATTTCACTTTTCGGCATCGATGTTTCCAGCTATCAGAAAAATATCGACTGGCAAAAGGTGAAGGATCAGGGCGTTGATTACGCCATAATACGACTTGGCTACCGCGGCTATGGCACCGGCGAAGTACTGTTGGATAACAAATTTCATCAGAACATGAAGGGCGCTGCCGAGGTCGAGATACCGACCGGCGTTTACTTCTATTCTCAGGCAATAAGCGAAGAAGAAGCGATTGAAGAAGCTGAGATGGTCATCAAAAATCTCGAGGGCTATGACATAAGCTATCCTGTTGTTTTTGACATGGAGGAGGTAAACGACCTTCCTGAAAACGTTCGAACCTCCGACCTGACCGCAAAACAGCGCACCGACATAACCATCGCATTCTGCGAGCGCATCAGAGAAGCGGGATACACCCCCATGATTTACGGCAACATAAGCTGGATGATAATGAATCTGGAGATCGAGCGTCTGGAAGATTACGACAAGTGGTTTGCCCAGTATTACAAGCAGCCATTCTTCCCCTATGAATTCTCGATGTGGCAATATACCGCCCGCGGAACGCTGGATGGAATCGAAGGAACTGTCGATTTCAACATGTGCTTTAAGGATTATACAGCAGAATAACAAAAATCCCCTGACTTAAAGGTCGGGGGATTTTTTATCAGAACAGTATCATTATGTTGTAATAAGCTATCATGACCAGACAAAACAGCAGTGTTCTGGGCAGCGTTTCTTTTATCAGATCGCTTAAAGTTATATGGAAATATTCCGACGCTACAACAAGACAGACATGTATCGGTGAAACCTGGCTTGCCGCATGGGTCATGCACATCAGCAGCACCATCAGCGGTATCCCGCCATCCATGGCGGCAAAGGCAAGCGGCGTTCCAAGCGCTATTATTCCCGAGGTCCCGCTCACCAGCGTTCCGGCAAAGAACAGCAGTGCAAATACCAGATAGCTGGGTATCGGCAAAACGGCAAGCACTTCGGGCAGTTCTTCCAGCACGCCGGTATATGCGATAAATTCTTTCAGCACCAGTACCAGTGTGGTATTCAGCAGCAGCTTCATTTCAAAGGCGCTTTTGAACATCGGAATAAGTTCGGACAGCTTGAATTTGTATACAACCGCGCCAACCGCTATTACCAGCGATACCGATTCGACCACCTTGAGCTTAAATACAAGTATCAGCACCAATATCGCCAGCAGCGTCCAAAGATGTTTAAACAGGTTGACCACATCTTTGAAGCGGTTTTGGCTCGGCGGTGTGCCGGGGTCTTTAGGGATGCGGTTTAGATATGGATAATAAGCGATCACGAAAAGCGCGATGACCGGAATTATCATGCCCACCATAAATTTGCCGAGCGGCAGCCCCGAAAGATTTGCCATCAGCAACACGCCGGTATAGGTAGGAAGCGAGCTTTCGGGAATATGGCGAAACCAGCTGGTGACAAACGCCTGCTCACGCGGTTTCAAATAGCCTTCGGTGGCATCCTTTACGATATCGCCGCAGAGTATCATCGCCGCCGCAGAGGGAAGCAATCCGATAAAAAGCGACGCTCCCGCAGCGTTTATCCTTCGGTTGTGAAAGATGCCGTTTAGATCCTGCTGCGCAAGCTTTATCTGCTTTCTCGATTCCAGCATGCGCTGCAGATAGGTAATGCAGTATAGCGCCAGAATTACCGAAAAGGAGTTCCAGTTGGTAAACACCTTTGAGGTTTGAACGGCTGCCGCCGTCAGCGGGATTCGGTAAAGAAGCGCTGTTGCTATCAATCCGCCGGTTATCGCCTGATAAAGCGGGCGGCGAATAGCCAACAGCAGAATTATCACCAGAAATATTAAACATAAAAACAGTATTCTCACATCGCACCTCGCTGTTTCACGGTGTTATGTAAAAGGCCGTCTGCTTGTTTTAAACAAGCAGACGGCTGCTTTTGGGATTATCAGTTTTTGGAGAACTCAGCGAGTCTGAGTTCCTTATTGTGGTCAAGCGCCCACTGCACGCTCCAGCTGTTGGCGAACAGCAGCAGATCGTTGCCCTTGAGGTCCTGTACACGCTTGGTATCGGAGGAAAGCTGAAGCTTTTTGAAATCCAGCTCCTTGTTTTCTACCCAGCGGATATACTGATAAGGCAGATTCTCACGCCTTACCTCAACGCCGTATTCGGTGGTAAGGCGGTGCTCAAGCACTTCAAACTGAAGCACACCGACAACGCCGACTATTACGCGCTCCATGCCTGCGCCCGGCTCCTGGAATATCTGGATGGCACCTTCCTGAGCTATCTGGCTCATGCCCTTTACAAACTGCTTGCGCTTGAGGGTATCCTTCTGGGTGATGGTGGCAAAGTGCTCGGGGGCGAAGGTGGGGATGCCTTCGTACTTAACGGTCTTAGCAGTTCCACAGACGGTATCGCCGATCGAGAAGATGCCGGGATCAAACACGCCAATGATGTCGCCGGCGTAAGCCTCTTCTATTATCTCACGCTCCTGCGCCATCATCTGCTGCGGCTGAGAAAGCTTTATCTTTCTGCCCGCCTGAACGTGGTTGACTTCCATGCCTTTTTCAAACTTGCCGGAACAGATTCTCATAAAGGCAATTCGGTCGCGGTGGGCTTTGTTCATGTTGGCCTGAATTTTGAAAACGAAAGCGGAGAAGTTGTCCTCAAACGGGTCGATAACTTCCTCCTCGGTTGCGCGGGGCAGCGGAGAGGTAGTCATCTTGAGAAAGTCTGCAAGGAAAGGCTCTACGCCGAAGTTGGTCAGCGCCGAGCCGAAGAAAACAGGGCTGAGTGCGCCGCGGTCGACCAGCTGCTGGTCAAACTCAACGCCTGCGCCGTCGAGCAGCTCGATGTCGTCCTTTAAGATGCCGTGCAGCTCTTCGCCGAGCTCCTCGTCCAGTCTGGGATCGCCCAGCTCATACTCTCTTGCGGCAACTTCCTTTGCGCCGCCGCTGTTGGCGGTGAAGGCGATAATCTCACGCTTGTTGCGGTCGAAAACGCCCTTAAAGTCGCGGCCGGAACCGATGGGCCAGTTTACGGGATAGGTGGCGATGCCAAGCTCTTCCTCGATCTGCTCAAGCAGCTCATAGGGGCTGCGGGCATCGCGGTCCATCTTATTGATGAAGGTGAATATCGGGATATGGCGCATGGTGCAGACCTTAAAAAGCTTTCTGGTCTGGTTCTCAACGCCCTTGGATGCGTCGATGACCATTACGGCAGAGTCTGCCGCCATAAGGGTACGGTAGGTATCCTCCGAGAAGTCCTGATGTCCCGGGGTATCCAGAATATTGATGCAGTAGCCGTCATACTCAAACTGCATTACCGAAGAAGTAACCGAAATACCGCGCTGCTTTTCTATCTCCATCCAGTCGGAGGTTGCATGGCGGGCGGCCTTTTTGCCCTTTATCGAACCTGCAAGCTGGATCGCTCCGCCGTAGAGCAGCAGCTTTTCGGTCAGGGTGGTTTTGCCGGCGTCAGGATGCGAGATTATCGCAAAGGTGCGGCGGCGCTCTATTTGTTTCTGAAGTTCAGACAAGTTGTTGTCCCCCAAATATAGAATATTATAATTAACGCAAATTTTATATTATCAAAATATTGCCTTTAACGCAACACAAAAAACCGCATAAATAACAGTTATTTTCGCTCTTTGAGCATTTTTAGTATGTCCTCATCGGCGGGGCAGAAATCGTAATCATCTATCTCTTCCACCGTTATCCATTTTATATCGACGTGCTCCAGCTTTTGCGGCTGACCCTCGGCTATCTCGGCATTAAACAGCGTCAGCTTTATGGTGATGTCGGGATACTCATGCACCAGCTCGGCAAAGATGTCATTTACCTTTACGGTGACCGCTATCTCCTCTTTACATTCTCGGATGAGTGTTTGCTCCAGCGTTTCGCCCGTTTCCTTTTTGCCGCCGACAAATTCCCACAGCAGCCCTCTGGCTTTATGCGGCGGGCGCTGGCATATCATAAATTTATCCCCGCTCCAGATAAGGGCGGCTGCAACCTCGGTCATATCTATCTCCTCCGTTATGCGGTGTTATCATCATTGTACCACATCAAGCGGCGCTGCGGCGAAATTTTTTATTCGGCAATTGATATTATCGGCGATATGTTATAAACTTTAAGTCAGATAATCATTTAAAGGAGCGATGTTTATGAAGCCGCTTTCGCTTAGAACCTGTGATTTTACCGATTCGGTCATCCGACGCATGACCAGAATTTCCAATCAATATAACGCCGTCAATCTCTCGCAGGGATTCCCCGATTTTGATCCGCCCCACGAGATAACCGACCGCCTTGCCGAGGTCGCCCACGAGAATTTCCATCAGTACGCCATCACCTGGGGCGCACAGAATTTCCGCGAGGCGCTTGCTGCCAAGCAGTCGGCGCTGATGGGCAGAACTATCGACCCCAACGGTGAGATAGTTGTCACCTGCGGCAGCACCGAGGCGATGATGGCCGCCATGATGACGGTAGCGAATCCCGGCGACAAGGTTGTAGTGTTCTCTCCGTTCTATGAAAACTACGGCGCTGACACCATTCTTTCGGGCGCCGAACCTATCTACGTTGCTCTCAAGCCTCCGACCTTTGACTTTGACCCTGACGAGCTGGAGGCAGCATTTAAGCAGGGTGCAAAGGCGCTGATTCTCTGCAATCCCTCCAACCCCTGCGGCAAGGTTTTCACCCGCGCGGAACTGGAGTTTATCGCCACCCTTGCTGAGAAGTATGACGCATACGTCATCACCGATGAGGTTTACGAGCACATCCTTTATGCGCCGCATGTTCACACCTATTTTGCGTCGCTGCCCGGAATGTGGGAGCGCACTATCTCCTGCTCCTCCCTTTCCAAGACCTATTCGATAACCGGCTGGCGTCTCGGCTACACCATTGCGCCGCCCGAAATCACCGAGCGAATCAAAAAGGTGCATGACTTCCTCACCGTCGGCGCTGCCGCTCCGTTGCAGGAAGCTGTTATTCCCGCCCTTAAGTTCGGTCCCGAATACTACATCGACCTGCAGAAAAAATATACCGAAAAGCGTGACCTTTTCCTTAAGGGACTTGATGACCTTGGTATCTCCCACACCGTTCCGCAGGGAGCTTACTACATAATGCTCGATATTTCGGAATACGGCTTTGAAAGCGATCTTGAATTCTGCGAGGTGCTCGCCCGCGATGTCGG
>JAFQAX010000068.1 GCA_017399785.1 Oscillospiraceae bacterium
CCCTGAAGTCTGGATGTAGTTCTTTCACCGTATCTCGAAATAAGTTCGGCGGTTGCTAAATTGGTGCTGATAACGGTGGGCAGCGAGAGAAGCTGTCTTGTGTTGACTATATCATAAAGCACTGCGACAGAAAAGGATGTTGAAAACTCGCTTCCAAGATCGTCAAGCAACAGAAGCTCGCTTTGCATAACAGGCTCGAGAAGCTTTTTATATTCCTCGCTTCCGCTTCCGAATCTTGCTGCTTCGAGTTGGGAAATAAGAGAGTGGAAAGGAAGATAAAGAACGTTAAATCCTTTTTCTATGGCTTTGCAGGCAATCGCAACCGAAAGATGAGTTTTGCCAAGTCCGGGCTTTCCATAAAGCAGCATGCTGTCAGAGTCAAGAGAGAAATTTTCGGCATATTTTTTGCACTGCATAAGGGTTTTAGTCATTATCTCGCGGGCAGAAGGCGCGTTTTGAGCAATAGGTTCACGGGAATAATATTCAAGTGAAAAGTTCTCAAAGCTGCTGTCAGCTATGTTTGAAACAGCTGCGAGACGCTCCATCATAAGTGCTTTCTGAAGTGCATCAACGCATTTGCATACTTTTCCGCTGTCGTTGCCGGTATCCTTGCAAACGGAGCAGCAATATTGGGGTTCGAGCGCGTCTGGGGAATATCCTGCATTTATCAGCGCTGCTTTGATTTCGCCTTGCTTGGAAAGATTGAATGCTTTTATGCTTTCGATTTTTTCATTTATATCTCCGCCATCCAAGACAGCTCTTGAAAGCTTTAAAGAGGTGGTAGCAAGTTCACGTTCCAAAGCTGCTATTTCAGGTACGTCTTTTAATATTTTGCTGCGTCTTGCAGTAAGCTCAGAAGTGGCTCTTTCACGGCGTTCGGCAAGCAATTCGCCGCATTTTTGTCTTATTTCTTTGGGGTATGACATTTTGTTCCCTCATTTCAGTTTTTCATAAACTGTTCAAGTATCTTTTGATCGCGGTCATAGGAAGATGCTGCAGCAGGTGCATTTGAAGCAGATGACTCGATTATGCGGGAAGCCGCTTCCTTTTTTGCATCTGCAAGGGTCTTAACACCTTTGGAGCACCAATCGGAAAGAATTTTATTTATGTAGCTGAAAGCCGTTTTTCCGGTTCGGTCAACAGTGATCTCATATGCATACTGAATGATGGAAATATCAAATCCCATCAGATCAAACCAGGAGGAGATAAAGTCCTTTTCCTTAGATGTAAGATTACGATCATTTATTCCGAATGCATGACGGACTATTCCTTCGTTTGTGCGTCTGGTGTAAAGTTTATCAATATGGCTGTCGACATTTTTTTCATCAATGCCTTCGTTTATCCAGCTCACGGCAACTTTTTCAGCATAAGCCATTCCACGCTTGCCGATTGCGGTGCAATAATGCACCAGTGAAAGAATATAATGGGCGGAAAGTCCGTAAAAGGAATATAAGGCAACTAACACATCATTATCAGCGGAGGTAAGCGGTTTTCCAAGAACAGACTGAAGCTCTGCTTGAAGCGAATGAAGAATTAAATCATCATTAATCAATGCCAAAGTTTCATCGCGCGGAAAACGTGGACGGGGAGCGACAGAAGCAGAGGCAGAAATAACAGGTTCGGCTGCAGCCGGTTTAACGATAGGAGCAGCCGATTCGGATTTTTCAACAGTTTTTAAAACGGGTATAGCTCCGCTTTCAGCTTTAAAAATAATTCCCTGTTCTTCCCAGTAGTTTAAAGCATCGGCAATTTCTCCGTTAGGCTGACCAAGCTTTTTAGCAAGGGACTCAACAGAACCAAATTCATCGGGAGAACGCAAAATAAGCAGCAGACATTTTAATGCAACGCCGCTGCACATTTTAATATGTTTATCTGTTATATCGCATGGGATTGGAAAAGCTCTGCTCCAAATCGCAGGATTTATAGAATAATCCACTTAAATACTTCCTTTGAATCAATTAAAGCAAAATACCGTTTAAAGATTATATCATATTGATGTGTATATGTCATGCAAATTAATCTGTAGATTTAAAAGCTTTTTATTTTCTCTGTTTTAGCTAAAAAATATTACTATCTTTCTCATGCTTGCCAACAGTGATTTAAAAAGGTATAATAATAAAATAATGCTTATAAGGGTTAAGACTAAAGGAGAACATATTTTATGACTTATGAATACAACACCAGCGGGACCTGCTCCAAAAAGATTATCCTTGAACTTTCTGAGGATAATGTTATCGAGTCGGTTAAGTTTATCGGTGGATGCCACGGAAACCTTCAGGGTATTTCTTCTCTTGTAAAGGGAATGAAAGCCGATGAAGTTGTTGCAAGATTGGAAGGAATCAAATGCGGATTTAAGAGCACTTCCTGTCCTGATCAGCTTTCCAAGGCGGTTAAGCAGGCGATGGAGAAAAAAGCATAATTTACTGGAAGTAAGGATGTGTTTTGATGGTAACCTTTTACGCCAACGACGATGATATTAAAATCGCTCCGGAAGATTTATCAAAGCTTTTTACAAGAGAAAATCCTCAGGCAGATGATAACATAGATCTGCTTATGCGTCAGCGCTCTAATGGAAATACAGCAAGAGCAAAACTTCTCGGAAAGCAGTATACCGCTGATTTAATTGATTGCGTTTGGACGAAAGCACCTCAGGATGTTGATGCAGCAGCTTTTGAACTGCAGCTTAAACTTCTTTTTGCTTATGTAGTTCATCGAATCATATCGGATTATTCGCCTAATGCTATAATCGAAAATTCTGTTTTAAGCAGCTTTTTTGAAAATCTTGAGGATGCTGATCCTCAGCTTTCGAAGGATATAAATAATAACGGCGCTTTTTCACTTTATGTTCTGCTGCACCGTTCCGGAGAGGAAAATGCAGAGAAAATAGGAAAAATATTCGCTGACAGCTGTAATGCGGGAGCAGGATCGGACTGTAATCTCCTTGGAGAGAGCGCATATGCAAGATTTTTAAGCGCCTGCACCCAGCGCATGTTGGCAGCGGAGTTTGTTGAGGACTGAAAGGAGACTGTGAAATGTCTACCGGAGTTTTTACAGCCGGCATTGATAACGGTGGTCTTACTACGGATTATGAGATAAGAATTCTCATCTGCTGGCTTATCGATAAAGTTAATATGCCGGTGACAGCTTCTCAGTTAAGCGGGGCTTTGCTCGGAGAAGGCATGGTCAATTACTTTGAGGTTACCTGTGCGATCGGACAGCTTGTTTCGTCGGGACACCTTATCGAAAAGGATAGCAATGCCGATGATAAAGAGCTTATTCTTACCGAGCTTGGTAAAAAGACTTCAGAGGCATTTGAAAAGACTGTTCCGAGAAATGTAAGAGACCGTTCGCTGGAAGCATTGGGACAGTATATCCTTCAGGAGCGCTTTGCCAAGGAGAATAAGACTTCGATAACTAAAACAGAAGACGGTTATCTTCTTGAGCTTTCTCTCAACGATGTCGGAAACGACCTCATGAAGTTGACACTTTATTCTCCGACAATGGAGATATGTCAGTCGATGGAGAAAAAGTTTATTCAGGATCCCACAAAGCTTTACCGGCTTATTATTTCAAATCTCACCGGCGAAAAGCTTGGTGCAATTGATCTTATCGATAAATAAATTTAGGAAGTGTAGAAATGTCTATTGAAAAAGTAAGAGAGTATTTTAAAGGTTTTGGCATTGAAGACAGAATTCTGGAGTTCCCTGTATCCAGTGCAACTGTTGATCTGGCAGCAAAGGCACTCGGTGTAGAGCCCAACAGAATTGCTAAGACCCTTTCTTTTAAAATAGGTGAGCAGTGCATTCTTATCGTTGCTGCTGGCGGAGCAAAAATTGACAACAGTAAATATAAAGCGCAGTTCCACACCAAGGCAAAGATGCTTACCTTTGATGAAGCTGCCGAAATGGTTGGTCACGCAGTTGGCGGAGTTTGTCCCTTTGGCGTAAATGAAGGAGTTGTTACATACCTTGACGTGTCTCTTAAGGATTATGACACAGTGTTTCCTGCATGCGGAAGCTCTAACAGCGCGATAGAATTTACCATCGATGAGCTTGAAAAGTATTCTAATTGCAAAGAGTGGATCGATGTTTGCAAGATGCCTCAGCCTCAGGAATAATTAACAGGTAAAAAATGCCCTGCCATTTGGCAGGGCATTTTTTGATAGGTTTATTCAACTGTAACAGACTTTGCAAGATTTCTGGGCTTGTCAATGTCGCAGCCGCGAGCCTTTGCGGTGTAATATGCAATAAGCTGTAAAACGGTGGTGGCTGCAAAAGGAGTAAACAGATCATCAACGGCATCAATGATGATGAGGTCATCTGCAACATCCTCGGATACGGATTCGCCGTGCTTGGCAATAAGAACAACGTGAGCGCCTCTTGCTTTAACCTCTTTGATGTTGGAAAGCATCTTTGCGGTAAGCTCATTCTGAGTGCAGAGAGCGATTACTGGCATTCCTTCAACAATAAGCGAAATAGTGCCGTGCTTAAGCTCGCCGGCGCTGCAGGCTTCACTGTGAATGTAAGAGATTTCCTTAAGCTTGAGAGAGCCTTCGCAGGAGAGAGCATAATCCAGACCGCGTCCGATATAAAAAACATTTTCGTGATCCTTAAGATGCTCCGCGATCTTTTCAACAGCGGGCATAAGCTTGATAGTGTTCTCAACCATTTCGGGAATGGAACAAAGCGATTCTACAAAAGATTTAGCCTTATTTTCATAGATTTTGCCGCGGTCAAGAGCGATAGAGAAGGCGATGAGGTAGAGAACCGAAATCTGAACCGAATATGCCTTGGTACTTGCAACCGAAATTTCAGGACCTGCATAGGTGTAAATTACATTATCAGCCTCTCGCGCAATGGAAGAACCTGCTACGTTTACGATAGCGAGGGTGGTAACTCCGCGCGCTTTGGCAAGTCTGAGTGCGGCCAAAGTATCGGCGGTTTCGCCGCTCTGAGAAATGACGACCATAAGATCGTTTTCGTCCATAATCGGATCGTTATAGCGGAATTCGCTGGCGAGGTCTACCGTTACAGGAACTCTTGCGAGCTTTTCGATAAGATTTTTTCCGATAAGTCCGGCATGCATTGCAGTGCCGCAGGCAACGATCTTGATGGATTTAAACTTCGAGAAGAATCCGTGGGGCAGTCCGTCAGAAGTGAAATCGGGCAGACCGTTTTTGATTCTGGCGGAAATAGTACGGCGAATAACGGAGGGCTGCTCATGGATTTCCTTGATCATAAAGTGATCGTAGCCTTCCTTTTGCGCCTGATCGGTGTTCCAGTTTACAACCGAAACAGTCTTTTCGATAGTATTTCCGTCGTGGTCTATAACTTTGATGGCATCGGAGGTTACTATTGCGATTTCGCCCTCCTCTACAACAAAGTACTTGTTGGTGTAGGCGATAGAAGCGGTTATATCCGAAACAAGGAAGTTTTCTCCTTCTCCGGGAGCAGCAATAAGGGGGCCGTCCTTTCTTACTGCGTAAAGCTCTCCGGGGCGGTCGGAAAACATCATAACAAGGGCGTAAGCTCCTTCAATTTTTACAAGCATTTCACGGATAGCCGCAATGGGATCTCCTTTGTAGCAGAGATCAAGATAGCAAGCGGCGATTTCGGTGTCGGTCTGGGATTTAAATGTATATCCCTTTTCAACCAGCAGAGATTTGATCTCAAGATAATTCTCGATAATGCCGTTATGTATAAGCATTACGCGGTCGGTTCCGTGGGGATGAGCATTGTAATCGGTAGGACCGCCGTGAGTTGCCCAACGGGTATGTCCCATGCCGCTGGTGCCATTTAAAGAGTAGTTTTCCAGCGTCTTTTTAAGGTTATCCAGTCTGCCTTCGCGCTTGACTGTAACAAATTTACCGTTCTCATTTACCAGAATACCAGCGGAATCATATCCGCGATACTCAAGACGGCTGAGACCTTCTATAATGACGTCACAGGCGCGTCGATGACCGGAGTATCCAATAATACCACACATATATTTATCTCCTATGTAAAGATGAAATTTTTAATTTGTACTCTTTGTGGCTTCCGAATTTGTCCCAAGGGTTACCCCTTGTATTTGCCGGAGTCGTAACATTCCCAAAGAGGGGAACGGAGAGGCATCCGCCGATAATTTCGATAACCTCCCACCTCGTTGCCCGCAAATTATGCGGGGCAGGCGCTAAAAAAGTTTACATATTAAGCTGGTTTTCCACCTCCTAAAATGATGAATTTCTTACTGTTCACCTCCCTGAATACATTTAAAATATTATCTCATATTTACAATCTTTTTGCAATATAGGATAATATATGCATAATAAGGCTTGTGTTATTACTTGATATATCGAAGGAGGGTGCGAATATGCAAAAATGTCCTAAATGCGGTAAATATATGGAGGAAGGCTGTCTCAACTCCGGAGGAGGCAGGATACTGTGGAGCAGGGATCGCAACAGAATGAGTTCATGGCCAACGCCGGACGATGTTGTACTGCACAAGCATTTGAGAGTTAAAAGCAGCACAACGGCATATATCTGTAAAAAATGCCGCTTGGTAATAGTTGAATATTGATTAGAACAACAAAAAAAGCACGTGTAAAGTTATAAAACTTTATACGTGCTTTTGCACTTATTTAGGCAGATCCTGACCGAGCATCAGCTTGGCACATTTATATACGTCTCCACATCCAAGTGTTATGACAAGGTCGCCCTCTTCAGCGTTTTGAAGAACGTATTCCGCTATCTCGGGGAAGGTTTCAAACCATACGCTTCCGGGAATTTTATCGGCAAGCTGCTGGGTGGTTATTCCATAGGTGTTTATTTCTCGTCCGCCCATTATTGCGGACATTACAACTTTATCAGCGATAGGAAGCACCTTAGCAAAGTCATCGAGCAGCAATGCTGTACGCGAGAATGTGAAAGGCTGGAACACTGCCCAAACTTTTTTATAATTGAGCTCTTTTGCAGCCTTTAAG
>JAFQAX010000069.1 GCA_017399785.1 Oscillospiraceae bacterium
ATATAAGAGGTATCTACCGGTGCGGAGCTGATAGCGGGATGGAACTGTACGGTGAATACAGGCTTTCCGATATATTCAAGTCCCTCACAGGATTTGTCGTTTGCGTTGATGTGGCTGATCTTTGCTACGGCGGGATCGACCGATTCGGCAACAACGTTATAGCCGTGGTTCTGCGAGGTTACATAGGTACGGTCGCAGGAAAGATCGATGACCGGCTGGTTGCCGCCGCGATGGCCAAAGCCCATCTTTTCGGTCTTAAAGCCGTTTGCCAGCGCAAGCAGCTGGTGTCCGAGGCATACGCCCATGATAGGCTTGCCGAGAGCTACGATATCCTTAAGGTTTGCGATGACTTCGGTGTTCTCGGCGGGATCTCCGGGGCCGTTGGAAAGAACGATACCGTCTATTTTAAGCTGTTCCAGCTCGGCTGCGGTGATGCGTGCCGGAACTACGGTAACGTCGCAGCCAAGAGCGCGCAGATTCTCACGCAGATTGCGCTTATAGCCGAAATCTATCATCGCAACGCGATATTTTCTGCTGCCCTGTGCGGGATAGAGCTTGTTCTTTTTAACTGTAACAGCATCAACAACGCCGGCTACATGATAAGAATTTACCGCCTTGAGCAGTGAGGCACGATTTTTGTCGGTAATTTCCTCGGTGGTGATGACGCCGTTCATAACGCCGTTTACGCGCAGCTTTCTGGTAAGGGCGCGGGTGTCTATATCAAAGAGGCCGATGGTGTTGTGCTCTTTGAGATAGTTGTCGATGCGCTCTTTTGCGCGGAAATTAGAGGGAGAATCGCACCACTCTCGTACGATATATCCCTTCATAAAGATATCATCCGACTCGACGTCATCGTCATTGGTGCCATAGTTTCCGATAAGCGGGAAGGTCTGCACAGTGATCTGACCGCAATAGCTGGGGTCGGTAAGGATCTCCTGACAGCCGGTAACTGCGGTGGTAAAGACGACTTCGCCGATTGCGGTACCGGTCGCACCGAAGGAAAGACCCTCAAAAACGGTGCCGTCGGCAAGCATCAGCCATGCTTTCTGGGCGTTGTAGATGGACATATTACTCCTCCTCTTATGATAAGGGTAAATTATACAAAAATACTGTATTTAATGCATATATTCATAGGGCAAAGGATGCTTTCATAAAATTATACATCAACTCAAAACCGATGTAAATAGTCACGGCAGGCAATTGACAACAAAAAATTTTATAAAAGCACAATAAGCCGAAAACCGTATTTAAACGACAAAAATGGGCACAAAAAAAGGAACGAAAAACGTTCCTTAAGCTGAATAAATATTCAAAATATAAATAACAAAAGAAATAAAAGCAAAAGCAAACGGAAACAGAGAACCCGTTGCTGATTTTACAGATGCCGCGGTGCTTCTATTCATGCTACTCTTGCTCCTTTCCATAAAAATGCGGGTAGAAAACTACCCGCATCATATTATTTGCTTATCTCAACGATTTTGATCTCATAGGTGTGCTTGCTGGGGGTGAGAACGGTGAGAACTTCGCCAACGCCGTGTCCGGCAATAGCCATACCAACGGGAGAATCGGGGGTGATAAGCTCGATCTCGTCGCCGGAAGCAGCCTTGTTGCCAAAGCGGTACTCGGTCTCCTCGTCAAACTCCATATCAAGCAGCTTTACCTTGGTGCCGATAGAAACAACATCGGTGCTGATGGTTTCAACGATAACTACATTCTTAAGCTGCTCTTCAAGGCGGGCGATGTCAGCCTCGAGGCGAGCCTGATCATTCTTAGCCTCATCGTATTCGCTGTTCTCAGAAAGGTCACCAAAACCACGGGCAATACGGATCTTTTCAGAGATGACGTTTCTCTCTACCGTCTTGAGATGGTCGAGTTCGGCCTTAAGTGCTTCGAACTCCTCACGGGTCATCTCATTTCCGGTGATTACTTTATCATTGGACATAATAAAAACCTCCTTTTAAAGGATCGCAACATTTCTATTATATTGACGTTGAACCCCAATGTCAATATAAAAAAGAAACATATGCGCAAAAATTATAGCATAAATCAGTGCACGATGCCCTCTTCGGGGGATTCGATCTCTTCTACCGACGAATCTTCGGGCTCTTTCGTTTCATCCTCGGCTTGCTCGCCTTCTTCTTCAGACTGCTCTTCGTTCTGTTCAGGCTCATCGGAAGGCTGAGAGCTGCTCGGTGCTTCGGAAGAACTGTTGGGAGTTACGGGCTGAGCGGGGGTTACAGGCTGCGCGGGATTTTCGATGTTGCGTATCTCGGCGGAAACTACCTCAACCGCCTTTTTCAGCTGAGGATCGCTGTTGTGATCCAGCTCGTCGAGGATCTTTTCCATATCGGGGGAGATGCGGATGTCAAAGTCGGGTTTTACGCCGACACCCTCAAAATTCTCGGAGAAAGGAGGGGTGTAAAGCGCAACGGTGATGTCGATGGCAGAACCGTCAGACAGCTTGTGGATCTCCTGCATCGAACCCTTGCCATAGCTGGTGGTGCCGACGACGCGCGCCTTGTTGTAATCACGCAGCGCCTGTGCAAAAAGCTCGGCAGCCGAGGCGGTCTTGGAGTTGATCACAACTACCATGGGGGCGTCAACGCTGTCCTCGTCGCTGGAGAAGAGCACTTCCGGCTCGGTAGCGCCCTTGTAAAGAGCTGATACTATCGGTCCCTCGGGCAGCAGTGTGTCGAGTATGCGGCAGACCGACTCGACAGTTCCGCCGGAATTGTTGCGCAGATCGAAAATAAATCCGGATGCACCCTCGGTTCTCAGCTGGGTGAATATCTTAAAGAACTGGTCGGGGGTGTTGTCGTTGAATTCGGTTATCTTCAGCTTGGCGATATTGCCTTCTATCATCTCGCCGTAAACAGAGGGAACGTTTACCTTGCGGCGGGTGATGGTATAGGGGGTGTCGACATTCTCACGGCGGATGGTAAGGGTGACCGCAGTGCCGGGATCGCCCTTGAGCGCCAGCACAGCTTCCTCATAGGTTTCCAAAGAAACGTTTATATCGTCTACCTTTACAATGAGGTCTCCGGGCATAAGCTCAGAAAGCGATGCGGGGGAATCGTCGTAAACACCTTCGATCAGGATATAGCCTTCGCTGTGCTGCGAAATGATAAGGCCGATATCAACGGTCTTGCCCTGATAACCGCTCTGCAGCTCGGAATACTGCTCTGCAGTCATATATGCGCCGTATTTATCCTCTATGCCTGTCATATAGCCTTTGATAAGCTCCTGACCGAGGGTGTCCTCGTCGATGCGGTTGTAATAACGCTGACGGACAAGGCGGTCGACCTCTGAAAGCTTTGCATACATGGTCTCACGCTCTTTGATGTTGAAAACCATGCTGTCGAATGCGTTTCGGGAGTATATCATGGTGATTATAAATGTCACGGTGGAAAACATTATGGCAAGGGTGATGGCCGCGCCCAGTGAAATTTTTCTGTTCATGCAAATCTCCTCGCTGCGGAAATATTATTTTGTTATTTGAGATAAGGCCAGGGATTGGTGTATTTGCCGTCGACACGCACCTCAAAGTGCAGATGGGGACCGGTGGACCAGCCGGTGGAGCCGACATAAGCGAGAGTCTGTCCGCGTTTGACCTTTTGACCCACCTTGACGGCGAGACCGCTGGAATGTCCGTAAAGGGTGGTTACACCGCCGCCGTGGTCAACGATGCAGTAGATACCGTAGCCTCGTCCGGGGACGTAGTTGGTCTGGGTGAATACCACCTTGCCGTCATCGGCGGCAAGAATGGGCTTTCCGTAGATGCCCTGACCGGCGGCGTTGGTGCGGGCGATGTCGATGCCGGTGTGGAAATCGGTGCCGCCGAAGCGCCAGCCGTAATCGGAGGTGACGGTTTTATATCCCGCCACAGGCCACAGCATGATACCGCCGTCATATTCGCCTTCGGAGTTTATCTTGGAATAGATGGCGTCGACCTCGGCCTGAACCTCCTGCATCTGCTTGGTCAAAGCGGCTCTGTTTGACTGGAATTGTTTTTCAAGCTGTTCAATGTCCTGGATGTTATTTTTTGCGATCTCCAGCTGACCGGCGAGAAAACTCTGCTTGTCGGCCTGCTGCGATTTAGAGCTTTCCAGCTCGCTTTTGTCCGACTCGATGCCCTCTTTAAGCTGCTTTATTTCGGCGAGCCTGACCGTCATCTCCTCGATGAGCGCGCGGTCATGCTGTGCAACCCGAGAGGTGACCTGAGTGTGGGTGAGGAACTCGGTAAAGCTGTCGGCGCCGAGAATAAGACCGAGAACGGTGGCGTTGCCGGTTTTATACATGACGCGAAGACGCTTTTTCAAAAGCTCGTAGTTATCGCGGATGGCGCTTTCCTGACGCGCCAGTTCATCTTCTTTAACTTCTATCTCATCCTCCAGCAGACCGATTTTCTCGGAAAGGATGTTTATCTGCTGACGGACACTGTAGATCTGATTATCCAGCTGGTTTTTTGCGGCAAGCTGTTTGTCCTTTTCGCTTTTAGCTTTGTTTATCTGGGTATCTATCTCTTTGCGCTGCTTTTCCAGCTCGTCATATTGCATCTCCAGCGCAAACAGTTCGTTTTTATAGTTGTCGGCAAAAGCCGAAACGGGCGCGGTGCAAAGCAGCACCGACAGCAGCATTACCGCCGCAATTATGCGTTTAAAGCTCACCATATCACCTCGGTTTGATAAACAGATTAAAGGAATGTAAATTTTCTGATAATTTATAAAGTTTGCATTAAATGGCATGCGCCGCCGATGCCGAAAAAAGCTTTGGCACCGGGCGGCGTAGCATTATACTTTTATATATTTGCCGACAAAGGCAACGCTTCCAAAGCCTCCGATGGCGGTTCCCGCACCGAGGAAGCTCAAGAAAATTTTGGGTGCTACATCGAGAAAATCGACCAGCTGACCGAGCACCAGATCGCCCCAGATGAGGCTGCTCGATTCCAGCCAGTAGATGAAAAGCTCATATCCGCCCCACAGCATGAGGAAAGATATTACCGCCGAGATCATGCCCAGCAAAATCCCCTCCGAAAGGAAGGGCAGGCGGATAAAAGCGTCGGTCGCACC
>JAFQAX010000070.1 GCA_017399785.1 Oscillospiraceae bacterium
CTATACTGTTTAAAGAATTCTATAACATAGGTCCGTGGGTGGAATCTACAGCTATATCTTTATAAACCGATAACATCAAATTCATTTTTCAATGATAGTATTAGTGTTGACTAAAATGCAAAAGAGGTGATTTCGTTATGAATATTCTGTGCAGCCGCTGCAAAAAGCGTATGGCTATCGTTTTTGTCAGCAGAATGGACAGCGACAAACCTGTAAATGAGGGATATTGCCTTCAGTGTGCCAAAGAGATAGGCATTCCCCATGTTAAGGAAATGATAGACAAGCTTGGAATATCCGACGATGATTTAGATAATATAACCGGGCAGATGAGCTCACTGCTTGGCGATGAAGAGGATTTTGAGCCGGGCGGCGCTATGCCGATGCCCAGCTTCCTGCAGCACTTTATGACCTCCATCAACGGAGAAAGTGCCGACGGTGAAGAAAAGGGCAAGGCTCCTCTCGTACCTGCTCCCGAAAAGAAAAACGAAAGCAGAGGTGCAGCCAAAGAGGAAGCTCCCCGCAAGAAGTATAAATTCCTCGACCAGTACTGTGAAAATCTTACCGCCAAGGCAAAGGCAGGAAAGATCGACAATATCATTGGGCGTGAAGATGAGATATACCGCGTGATGCAAATACTCAACCGCCGCCAGAAGAATAATCCCTGCCTTATCGGTGAACCTGGTGTCGGCAAAACCGCTATCGTAGAGGGCATTGCGCAGCAGTTGGCTGACGGTTCCGCTCCGCCCAGATTGGCGGATAAGCAGCTTTATCTGCTTGACCTAACCGGACTTGTCGCCGGAACTCAGTTCCGCGGTCAGTTTGAAAGCCGTGTAAAAGGACTTATCAGTGATATCAAAGCCGCAGGCAATGTGATCCTTTTCATCGATGAGGTGCACAGCATTATCGGAGCGGGCGACGCTGAAGGCTCTATGAATGCGGCGAATATCTTAAAGCCCGCCCTTTCCCGAGGTGAGATCCAGGTTATCGGTGCGACCACCTTTACCGAATACCGCAAGCATATCGAAAAGGATGCAGCACTTGAGCGCCGATTCCAGCCGGTAAAGGTCGGCGAGCCTTCCATCGAGGATGCCAAAAAGGTACTGTGCGGAATCAAAAAGTATTACGAGAGCTATCACCGTGTAAAGGTTTCGGATGAGGTTATCAACCTCACTGTTGAAATGAGCGAACGTTATATCACCGACCGATTCCTGCCCGATAAGGCGATAGACCTGCTTGACGAGGCCTGCTCCTGCTGCACTCTTGACAACAAGGAACTGGTCGAATACGAAAACAAAAACCGCCGCTATAAAGCGCTTGAAACAGAGGAGAGCACCCTAACTCAAGCTGCCGAGCCGGATTTTGCCCGCCTTGCGGAGATAAGAAGCGAAAAGCTCCGACTTGAAGATGAGATAAAGGCTATCGAGCCGCTGGCACTTGGCAGAGAGGTCACCGAAGAGGACCTTGCCAGAGTAATCGAGCTTTGGACCGGAATTCCTGCGTCTAAAATCAAGCAGAGCGAGCTTTCTAAGGTCGCAAACCTTGCCGACGTGCTCAAAAAGCATATCATCGGTCAGGATGAGGCGGTAAAGCTGGTATCCGACGCAGTCCGCCGCACCAGAATACAGCTTTCCGAAAAGAAGCGCCCTGCTTCCTTTATATTCGTCGGCCCCACCGGTGTTGGAAAAACCGAATTGGTAAAACGCCTTGCTGCCGAGCTTTTTGACGCTGCCGATCCGCTTATCAGGGTGGATATGAGCGAGTTTATGGAAAAGCACGCCGTTTCCCGTCTGGTCGGTTCTCCTCCCGGATATGTCGGCTATGACGAGGCAGGTCAGCTTACCGAAAAGGTCAGAAGAAAGCCTTATTCGGTAGTGCTGTTTGATGAAATTGAAAAGGCGCACCCCGATGTGCTCAATATTCTGCTCCAGATCCTTGACGAGGGCAGAATAACCGATGCGCAGGGCAGAGTGGTCTCCTTTGAAAATACCGTTATCGTTATGACCTCCAACGCAGGCTCCAATATCAAGGGTTCGGCGCTCGGATTCGAAAAAACCGAGAATGATGCCTCACGCGAACGTGCCATGAAGGCACTTTCCGAGTTCCTGCGCCCGGAATTCCTTGCCAGAGTGGATGAGATCGTCTGCTTCGGAAATCTCACCAAGGACAATTTCCGTGACATCGCGGCACTCATGCTGGATGAATATAAAAAGCCGCTTTCCAACCGTGGCATAAAGTTTGGCTATGACGACAAGGCTCTGCAGCTTATCGCAGAAAAGGCGTTCGGAAAGAGATCCGGTGCAAGAGATGTCCGTACCGTCATCCGCCGCGAGGTTGAAGATAACCTTACCCTCCTGTTGGTAGAAAAGGCTTCCGAGCAGCCCGCACTGGTAAGCGTGACAGCCGAAAACGGTGAATTAAAGCTTATAACCGCCTGATAAAGAAAGGAGTAGAAAGCAATGACCTGTCCATACTGCAATGGTGAAATGACTAAAGGTTATATTCGAAGCGGTTATCCTATCCATTGGTTTTCGGGCGAAAAGGACAGCCGTACCATTGGAGAATTTAACATTCAGCAAAACGGATTTTTCAACAGCATTTTTAACGGCAATTACCGCACCGGTCATTTCTGCCCCGAATGTAAAAAATAATATTATCTTTAGAATAAAAAGAGAGGCACGCTTTCTGTTATAGGAGAGCGTGCCTTTTTATTTAAAATTGGCAAAAAGGTTGATTTTATATTACTAAAGTGTTACAATATAAAATATTGTGATAAGCTGTTAGAGCAAAAGAGGTGCCTCTTTTTTAACTAAAGGAACTTTAGTTAAAATCCCTCTGATAGATATTTATCACATATCAGTTCATTAAATTGAACATAAAAAAGGCATATTAAAATGTGCCAAATGAAAAAAAGGAGACGAGAAAATGAAAAAGTTTTTAAGCGTACTTCTCAGCATTGCTATGATCGCTTCTATGGCGGTTGTATCGATGGCAGCAGGCGGCGTCGCTAAAATCGGAAGTACAGAGTACGACAGCCTTCTTGATGCTTTGACTGCAGCTGAGGATATGACCGGTAACGTAGTTATTGAACTGCTTGGCGATGTTGAGTGGGAGACCGGTGCTGCAATTGGAAGCACTCCTCTTATCAGTGATTCCGGCAATCCCTCTTCTGTTACTATCAACGGCAACGGTAACACCTTTACCGCTACCGGCGCTGGCGTTGGACCCATCAGAATGGCAAACGGCGGAACCCTTATTTTCAACGATGTTGTAATTGTTGATGAGTCTGTTTCTTATGCAGAAGGCAATTGGGAATATGGCTATCTTGAGTTTGCGGGTGATCTCGAATTTATCGATTGTGATGTGCGTTCCGCTATCATGATCGAGGGTGAGAGCGCAACCTTCGAAAACTGCTCTTTTAACTCCAACAAGTCTAAAGAGTATGCTGTATGGGTAAATAATGGCAGCGCAGAGTTTACCGACTGCTTCTTCACCGGCCCCAGAGGTATTAAGGTACACGAAGCTTACGGTTCCGACGTAGCTTCTCTTGTTGCAGAAGACTGCACCTTCAAGGACATCACCGAAAAGCCCGCTTTTGCAATCGGTACTCTTGACAAAGGTACCGCCGAAGTAGTTCTCACTAATAACACCGTTATCAATTGCCAGGCCGGCGATCAGGGCAATTATCTGTATGAGAGCGACACTGACATTGAAAACTTTGAGTTTTCTGAAAGAAACAACTGGGTAGGCGGCGCTGGCATTGATGGCGGCAGCGGCATCATCCTCGAAGGTCCTTATATCTACGATTCCGATTACGATGTAATGCTCACCGAGGCAGAGGCTAAGGCTGAAGGCGATGCATTTGAGTATGGCGAGCCTGTTTACTACCTCATCTTTGATGAGACCGAGGCTTCTTACCTCAACAACCGTAAGTTTGTTGAAAAGCTTAAGGTTAAGGCAGAATGGAACATGAACGGCTCTGCTGTTGAAGCTGTAAATGTTGTTAAGAAGTATATCAACTGCGAAGAAAAGAATGAATGCTCCAACACCCTTGTCAACTTCTTCGACAGCGGCTACTACTACTTCCTTGAGATAGTTACCGCAGAAAACAAGGGTATTTCCGATACCGACGTAGCAGGCAGCATCGAATTCGACCGCAAGGCCGATAAGAAGAAGGGCGTTGAAGAGATCGAAGACTGCAAGGAAAGCGTTGACTTTACTCTCTTCTATCCCAACACCTGGCTCACCGACGGAACCATCAAAGAGGACCGCGCTGACCTTGAGTGGGATACCCCCTATGTTCTTAAGTTCGATTGCGACGAAGAAGTAGAGCTCTCCTTTGGTTCTGCAAACGGCGGCAACAACGAAGGTACCTTTACTGTTGACGTTTCCGGTCAGGGCAAGATCTATCTTGAATACACCACCGAAGCTGACGAAGCTATTGCAGCAGCAAACGTTGGTGCTAAGCTTGACTTCCTTACCTTCAATAGCGTAAATGGTGTAGGCGTTAAGTTCAACAGAACCGGTGAATTCCGTTACGAGATGGAAGACGCTGCATATGCATACAGAGTAGTAGACGGCAAGCTTGCACCTATCGCAGGTCTTGAGGTTGAGGACGAAGAGTTCGTATTCAGCACCAACCGCCTCGAAGCTTATGTATTCTCCAACACCGAGCTGGTTCAGCCCGCATAATTTAAAAGCTTTTGAGTTAAAAACTATAAAAAAGAACGCCTTCCCAAACGGGAAGGCGTTCTTTTTTATATGCTGGCGTAAATGTCCGAAAATGTTGATCATCAGTCGGCAGCCGACATGATGTTGTTGCCGGAGATTCTTTCCTTTGCAACGGCAAGCATAAGCTTAATGCGGTTTTCCTGATTAACTTTTGTGGCAGAGGGGTCGTAGTCAATTGCAACGATATTAGCATCATCGCCATAGATGTTGCGCATACTGTGGATCATGCCCTTACCAACGATGTGATTAGGCAGGCATCCAAAAGGCTGAGCACATACGATATTGCCATATCCGCTTTCGATAAGCTCTGCCATCTCTGCGGTGAGCAGCCAGCCTTCGCCCATCTTGCTTCCATAGCCGATAATATCCTTTACAAGGCTCTTGAGGTGGTAATAGGAAGAGGGAGCAACAAACTGAGGATAAGGCTTAAGCGCTCCAAGGAACTCCTTCTCCATCTTCAAAAGCAGGTTCATAAGTACGTTTACTACCGAATATTTTAGCATGTTGCCGCCGTAAAGCTTGTGATCTTCAATGCGGTTGTCTACTTTGAAGAGTGCAAAGTTCAAAACGCCGGGAACCATAACTTCGCAATCCTGACTTGCAAGGAACTTTTCAAGATTATTGTTTGCAAGAGCGGAATATTTTACGTAGATCTCACCTACAATGCCAACTTTGACCTTGGGAGATTTAACGATAAACACTCTGGCAAAGGATTCTACTATGGCATCAAGATTGCCGCGCATAGAGCCGAAATCAAGACCCTTTCCCTCGTCAAACTGTGCGGTCAGCTTTTCTATCCATCTGTCAACAAGAGCATCGGAAGAGCCCTTTTCGATCTCATAAGGGCGGGTCTGGTTGGAAAGCAGCATAAGCATATCGCCGTAAACCAAAGCCGCAACCAGCTTTCTGATCATCGGAAGGGTGATCTGGAAGCCGGGATTTTCCTCAAGACCGGAGAGGTTAGCGGAGATGATCGGAATGTGACCGTAGCCTGCCTTTGCAATTGCCTTGCGCATAAGATGGATATAGTTGGAAGCACGGCATCCGCCGCCTGTCTGGCTCATGATAAGGGCGGTCTTGTTGAGGTCATACTTTCCGCTGTTAAGCGCATCTATCATCTGACCGGTTACCAGCAAAGCGGGATAGCAGGTGTCGTTATGTACATACTTAAGACCTTCCTCGACTACCTGACGGCTGTCATTGGTAAGTATCTCAAGGTTATAACCTGCGTTAACAACTACATTTTTTACAAGTGCAAAGTGTATGGGAAGCATCATGGGAGCAAGTATGGTGTAATCTTTGCGCATCTCCTTGGTGAAAACGACGCGGTTGGAATTAGCTTTACTCATTTTGCTTCATCTCCTTACGATTGATCTATTGCTGCTAGCAGACTGCGAAGTCTGATTTTAACGGTGCCGAGATTGGTGATCTCGTCTATTTTTATCTGGGTATAAAGTCTGCCTTCATCCTCGAGGATGGAGCGGACTTCGTCTGTGGTTATTGCATCTATTCCGCAGCCGAAGGATACCAGCTGGACCAGATGCATATCGGGCTGATCCTTGATATATCTCGCGGCGGCGTAAAGTCTGGAGTGATAGGTCCACTGGTTAAGCACATTTACGTGGAACTTGCTGACCTTGTCGCTTATCGCATCCTCCGAGATAAGAGCTGCGCCCAGACCGATTATCAGCTTGTCGATGCCATGGTTTATTTCGGGATCGATGTGATAAGGTCTGCCGGAAAGAACGATTATCTGACGTCCTTCTTTACGCGCGTTTGCTATGACCTTTTCTCCCTGAACTCTCACCTTTGCAAGGAAACGCTCGTGCTCCTGATATGCGGCGGAGGCGGCTGATTTTACTTCTGCAAGAGTAATGCCGTCAAAGTACTTTTCAAGAACTGCATGCATCTTTTTAGGGAATTCGCGGCGGCGGTGCAGTCCCACATAGTCTTTAATAAAGGTCGAACCGCTGAGAGCCGGCATATTTGCCGAGATGACCTCAGGGTAATATGCAACTACGGGGCAGTTATAATGGTTGTCGCCGAGATGTTCGTCAAGGTTATAGCTCATGCAGGGATAGAATATGGTGGAAACTCCTGCATCAACAAGCATTTGAATGTGACCGTGAACCAGCTTAGCGGGGAAGCATACAGTATCGGAGGGGATGGTGCTCTGTCCCAGCAGATATGTTGAGCGGTCAGACAAGGGAGTGGTTCTAACTGCAAATCCAAGCTTGGAGAAGAAGGTGTGCCAGAAGGGAAGCAGCTCAAAGAAGTTAAGTCCCATCGGGATGCCTATCTCACCGCGCGTGGGATTTTCTATCGGCTTATAACTTTGCAGCAGCTTGAGCTTGTAGCTGTAAAGATTAAGCGAATCATCACTGACTTTCTTTGTTATCGGACGCTCACAGCGGTTTCCGCTGATAAGCTTTCTTCCGTTGGAGAAAGAGTTGACGGTCAGGCGGCAGTTGTTGGGGCAAAGTCCGCAGTTAACATCCTTTACGGTGTGTGAGAACTCTCTGAGTTCATCAGCCGAGATCAAAGCGCTCTTTTCCAGTGGATGTGCCAGCGAGTAAAGAGCAGCGCCATATGCACCCATAAGACCGGCGATGGCGGGGCGTACCGCTTCAATACCCATTTCCTGTTCGAACGCTCTGAGAACAGCATCATTCAGGAAGGTACCGCCCTGAACAACAACTTTTTTACCCAACTCATCGGGGGAAGAAGCACGAATAACTTTGTAAAGCGCATTTTTAACTACGCTTATCGAAAGACCGGCGGAGATGTTCTGAACCGAAGCGCCGTCCTTCTGCGCCTGCTTTACCGAGGAGTTCATAAATACGGTGCAGCGGCTGCCAAGATCAACGGGCTTGTCGGCGAACAGACCCAGCTTTGCAAACTCCTCAACGCTGTAACCAAGCGCGCTTGCAAAGGTCTGGAGGAAAGAGCCGCATCCAGATGAGCAGGCTTCGTTTAAGAAGATGCTGTCGATAGCACCGTTTCTGATCTTAAAGCACTTCATATCCTGTCCGCCGATGTCGATGATAAACTCAACATCAGGCAAAAAGTGCTGCGCGGCGGCAAGATGTGCAGCGGTTTCAACGATTCCGTTATCGAGCGAAAAAGCGTTTTTGATGAGCTCTTCGCCGTATCCGGTGGAGGTAGCGCCGCAAATTCTTATATCGGGATAATTGGTGACAAAATTAAGAAGAAAATCGCGTACAGGGGGAATAGGGTTTCCCTTGTTGGAACTGTACATGCTGTCGAGCAGCTTGCCGTTTTCGTCAATTACGGCGATCTTTATGGTGGTAGATCCTGCGTCTATACCAACAAAGGCGCGGCCCTTATATTCAGCGGGATCGGTGCGCTCAACATCGCAAAGGCTGTGGCGATGACGAAACTCGTTGTATTGCTGCAAATCGGTGAAAAGCGGATTTATAAAGCTAAATTGATGCTTAGAGCGGCTGTTCTCCAGCTTTTCAACGACAGAACCGAGCGGAACCTGCTCATCAGAGCAAAGTGCAGCACCCAGTGCGGCGTAATAAAGCGAATTTTTGGGGCAGATACCTTCAGTGCTAAGGGTACTGTCAAAGCTTTTTCTAAGCTGGGACAAAAAGGTGAGGGGACCGCCGAGATATATTACCTTTCCGGTAATGGGGCGACCCTGGGCAA
>JAFQAX010000071.1 GCA_017399785.1 Oscillospiraceae bacterium
AGCACTGTCATGTTGTGCAGTATATCATTTAAACTGAGCTTGTTTGCCTGAGCTTTAAGCTCGGGCAGCTCGGAAGGAAGGCAGTTTATAAGATTTTCGGGGCGCTCCATCACCTTTGCCAGCATCAGATCGCGGTAATGTCCGCAAAGCTGAGCGCAAAGGCGCTGCGGATCCATACTTTTCTGGAAAAGCACGGCAATCTGTTCAAGTACAGCGGCGGTATCGCCCTTTGAGATGCAGCGCACCAGTTCAAACAGATGAGCGCTGCCGACAAGTCCCGCAGCGTTGGAAACGGTTTCTACCGTTACCTCGTGGGAGGATGCGGCGCAGACATCGAGCAGCGAAAGCGCATCACGCATGCCGCCATCCGAAAGGCGAGCGATAAGCTGTGCCGCCTGATCGTCGAGCGTTATTCCCTCCTGCTCGGCTACGTCAAGCAATCGGTTTGCGATCACAGAGCTTTCGATGCGGTGGAAATCAAAGCGCTGACATCTCGAAACGATGGTGGGCAGCACCTTGTGTATCTCGGTGGTTGCAAGGATGAAGATGACATGCTCGGGCGGCTCTTCGAGGATCTTTAACAGCGCATTAAAGGCGCTGACCGACAGCATATGCACCTCATCGATGATATAAACGCGGTATTTTGCAACCGCGGGGGTGAATACGGCTTCTTCGCGCAGGTCTCGGATGTCGTCAACGCCGTTGTTGGAGGCGGCGTCTATCTCAACTACATCAAGCAGCGAGCCTTCGTCGATACCGCGGCAGATGTCGCATTTGCCACAGGGGTCGCCATCCTGAAGGTCAAGGCAGTTGGCGGCCTTTGCCATCAGCTTGGCACAGGTGGTTTTGCCTGTTCCGCGCGAGCCGATAAACAGATAGGCGTGAGAGGGGTGACCACGGCGCATCTCATTGCGCAAAACGGTGGTGATGTGCTCCTGACCCACAACTTCGCTGAAGCTTTTGGGACGGTAAAGTCTGTAAAGCGCCTGACCCACTCGTTTCACCCTCTCTGTAAAAAATAAAGCAGACAGTTCCACCTATGATCTCTCATGCGGGAATGCAGATTTACCTGCGGCACACAAGGCACTCCGCTTAATGCTGCTCGGTTCCCCGCCTGACATGGTTCACGGAACTTTGTCGCACAGGACCCACATACCCGCATGACAGACCACACGCTTGGCTGCCTGCTTGTGTTACCCAACGGCAACAACTTAAAGTATTATATCATATTCAAAGCAAAACCACAATAGGGATTTTTCAGTTTAAGTTTTGAACCTTTTATGATTTTTTTAAATACATTTTGATGCCGAAATATGCTATAACAACACCTACTATAACATTCAGGGATTTTGATACAGCTTCTGTAATAAAACTGTTTAAAACCGAACCTAGAGCTGCTACTCCTGTAAGAAAAAACAATGTAGCCGAGACTAATCCGGCAGAAAATACCGTCAAATCTATTTTTTGCATACTGTCTTCAATGATTTTGGCAGTCAGCAGACTTCCCCAAAAAGCTATTGTAAGTGGATTGGAAAGAGTTAATATCAAACCCTGGATAAATATGCTTTTGGCATCGGTTTGTATTGATAATCCGGGAATAAAGCTTATGTCAAATGCTCCAAACATAATGTTTGCTCCAAAAATTACCAATATCAGCGCACCTACTGCTTTCGCAGACTTTTTGACGTTTTCTTTTTCAAGCAGTTTGCTTGCACCCAAACAAGCCAAGATGATATAAAACGCATCGACTAAGGCCACAGCGGTAACTAACGAAAACGCATTCAAAAAGCCCGTATTCTTTGCTGTGTTAAACACCATAAGGCATACAGGTCCTATAGCCAGCTGCAGAAGCATTCCGAATTTTAAACCGTCAAAATATTTTTTCATAATATTTACCTTTTATTAAATCAAAGTATGATACATTCAAGGTCATCGGGGACAAAGACTTTACCCGAAAAAGCAGTTTCGACTTCATTAGCATAACGCTGTTTTCTTTGAGTGATAGTCTTATCCTCAGTATGCCAAAGCACAAGATTTTTTATATCAAGGCGTTCGGCAAGCTGTGCAGCGTCCAAAGCGGTGCTGTGGTGCTTTTCATAGGGCTTAAAGCGCTCTCTATCCTCAAAAAGGCAAAACGCCTCACAGAGCAGCCAATCGGCATTTTGGGCGATGGCCTCACACCACTTGTCACAGGGTTCATCACCGAGGCAAACGAGAGTTTTTCCACCACTTATGTTTGTTTTAAATCCGAACTGCTTGAGCTTGGTGGAATGGATGTCAAAAACTTCGATCTCCTCGCCCATCAGCGAAATTCGGTCACCGTCTGAAACGGATTCGAAAATTATTCTGTCATCAAAAAGCTTGGTAAATTTACTCTGCACCGTAAGCTCGCAAATAGTGCGGGCTGCAGCGATCGCCTCAGCATGCCCGCAGACGATAAAGTTGCCCTCATATTCGCCGTGTTTTATCAGCGTTGCTATTTTACGCACCAGCCACGGAAATCCGAGAATCTGGTCGGTATGGGAATGGG
>JAFQAX010000072.1 GCA_017399785.1 Oscillospiraceae bacterium
CCAACCCTGCTTATCAGCTCGAATGTATTATACCGCTGACCAAAAGTCGGCACAAGGCGAATCGTGCGGCAACTGCAAATTCGTCCTGTGCCGTTCTGCTTTACTGGGGATTTTTTTCGCGGCGGAGCATTGCACCCTCGCTTGCCTCGCCCTCAAAGGCAATGCTTGCCTTCATGTGGGGATGGCGTGCCGCATCGATGAGATTGCCCTCTTCATCGCGCAGGTCTGCCGCCTTTACCTTTACGGGAGGTTTGCCCGGCTCGAGCAGTTCCAGCTCAGCATCGGCTTCAAAGCGGTTTTTCTCGGTGAGATAAAGTCTGCCGTTTTCGCACTTTTCAACAACGGCGCTTACCTCCCAATCCTGAACGTATCCGCCTGCGTAATAGCTCTGCTGATGGGGCTGTCTGCCGTAATAGAATCCGGTGGAATATTCGCGGTGAGATACGGTGTCCAGCTCACGCAGCGCCCATTCGGGAACAGGCTTGCCTTCCATCGCCGCATCCAGCGCGGTGCGGTAGGCATTTACCACCACGCCGACGTAGTAGGGGGATTTTGCTCTTCCCTCTATCTTAAAGCTTGCTATACCGGCATCGGCAAGCTCCTTGAGGTGCTCTATCATGCAGAGATCTTTGGCGTTGAGGATGGTGGTGCCGTGCTCATCCTCAAATACAGGGAGAAAAATGCCGGGGCGCTTCTCCTCCATGAGGTGATAGTTCCAGCGGCAGGGCTGAGAGCACTCTCCTCGGTTGGCGTCTCTTCCGGTAAGATAGTTGGAGATGACGCATCTGCCCGAAATAGACATGCACATTGCGCCGTGGATAAAGGTTTCTATCTCCAGTTCCTCGGGCAGGCGGCTGCGCATCACCTTGATTTCCTCAAGGCTTACTTCACGCGCAAGTACAACGCGCTTTACCCCCATATCGTAAAGGGTGCGGGCGGTCAGCTCGTTTACTATGCCGGTCTGGGTGGAGGCGTGTATCTCCATATCAGGCAGCAGCTTTCTTGCCAGCGCAACTATGCCGATGTCGGCGATTATCAGTGCGTCCACGCCGCTTGCGCCAACCTGCTTTAAAAAGTCTGGCAGTGCGGGAGTTTCATAGCAGCGGGGAAGCGTGTTCACGGTGAGGTGGAGCTTTACGCCGCGCTGATGAGCATAATCCGCCGCCTCATACAGCTGCTCGATGGTGAAATTGGAGGGAGCGGTCCTCATTCCGAAATCGGTCGCTCCGATATAAACGGCATCTGCGCCGTATTTTATGGCAGTTTTAAGTCTTTCAAAATCGCCCGCCGGGCAAAGAAGTTCAGGCTTATTCATATGCTGTCTCCTCTGTTTGGATAGGTAAATGCGGCGGCATAATGCCGCCGCTTTAGCGTTACTGTACGTCGGTGCCGCCTGCTGTTCCGCCTGCGGCTGCTGCCTTTCTGACATTGTCGAAATGCTGCGACAAAGTCTTGCCGTAATAGTATTTTCCGTTGACGTCGGTTACAAAGAAGTAGTAGTTGGTCTCTTCGGGGTCGATGGCCGCTTCGATGGCATCAAGTCCGGGGTTGCAGATGGCGCCGACAGGCAGTCCGTGGCAGACATAGGTGTTGTATGCGTCATACATCTCCTGCACTGCTCGCTGCTGATAGGGCTTGATGTTCTCTTCTACATAGAAGACGGTAACGTCCGACTGAAGCATAGGCAGTCCCGCCGAGGGATTTTCCATACGATTGCGGAATACCGAGGAAACGCGAGCCATCTCCTCTTCGTTGCCCGCCTCTTTCTGGATGACCGAAGCCAATACTATCGCCTGATCGAGAGTGAAGCCTGCATCCTGAATGTCATCATAGATGGGCATTACACGGTTCTGGAAGTTCTTAAGGAACTTTCTTACGACCGAATCAACATTTTCTCCGACATAGAAGGTATAGGTATCGGGAAAGATGTAACCCTCCAGCTTTCTGAAGCGGTTTTTATTCTCAGGCAGCATGTTGATGAATTCGTAGGAGAAATCGCCGCTTTCGGTCTCATTGATAAAGGCATCGGCATCACATACCCGCTTTTCTTCAAGCAGATCGGCGATCTCGACCAGCGACATGCCCTCGTAGAAGGTGATAGTGACCTCTTCCTTTACGGTGTCGCCTATTCTCATGGCGGTGATGATGCGGTCGTAGCTCATGTTGGAGTTGAGCACATATTCTCCCGCCTGAAGCTGTTCGCTCTTGCCTCTCAGCTTAGCATAGGTCTTAAAGGTAAACGGATGGTTGATAACGCCTTCGTTGTTGAGGAGACGTGCTATCTCGCTGACGTTCATGCCCTTTTCTATCGTTATCTCGATCTGTCTGTCCTCTTTTCCAAAGGCAAACATATCGGTGGCGCTGGAAATTGCAAAAAGCGCAAGGCCCATCGCTGTTCCCAGCATTACCAGCATCGCTACCACAAGCAGCGGCAGGTGACTTTTCTTTTTACGTCTTTTGCGTCGTGGTGCTTCTTCATATTCTTCCCAATCATATCTTTCGGTCATTTCAGGAAAATCTCCTTTCCTATCTGCTGTAACCGCCAAAAGCGGTTCGGCATAGTATGTAACAAACAGTAAATGTGAGGTGAATCAGATAATATGAACGGTAACGGCTGTCTTTGGATCATCATCATTATCATCCTGCTGCTCTGCTGCGGATGCGGCGGCAACAACGGCAGTGTAGGCGGCACAAGCTGCGGAAACTGCGGATGCAACAACAACAGTTGTGGCTGCGGCTGCGGATGCTGCTGATAGCCTGTCTCCCCTCTTACTTAGACAAAGCCTCCTCTTTTAAGGGGGCTTTGCCCTTTTTTAAAGGGGTTCGTGTTTTATGTTGGCGATAAAATATTCGGTGACTATCATATCGACGGGAACATCGAATCTTCCGTGCCAAAGCTTTTTCAAAAGGCAGGTTTTATAGAGTATCAGCACCTTGGGCTGGCTGTATCCCCTTAAAAATCTGTCATAATAGCCGCCTCCGTATCCTAAGCGGTAGCCCGAACGGTCACAGGCAAGGGCTGGGATTATGCAGACGCTGTCGGTAAAGTCGGTGAGCAGCTTTTCCCGGTTGGGAGAGGGTTCCTGCAGGCCGAAGCTTCCCGATGAAAGCTCATCAAGGCTTTCGATGAGGTAAAACTCCATATCTCTGGTGCCGGGGATGCATCTGGGAACCGCAACACGCTTCCCCTCTTTGAAAGCGTGTTTTATCAGCTCGATGGTATCCACCTCGATGGAGGTGGATACATAGCAGAGCACCGTTTTGGCGCTGCGGTAACAATCGAGCGAACAAACCCTTGAAAGGATGCGCTGATGTGCGTGTTGACGCATTTCAGGCGACATCTGGCGGCGGCGCTCTTTAATTTTGCGTCGAAGCTCGTTTTTATATTCTTTTAGATTCAACGGCTGCTGCATCAGTCAAGCACAAGCGAAATAAACGGGGGATCATCCCCTGACGCTTTCCTTTCTGTAATATACCATTTGGTCATGGCAAACGGCACCGCTTCGCTGTCGGATTTATCGGCAGCAAGGCGCACCGTGATTTTTCTCTTTTGATATCTTTCGGAAATTGCCGAAATCAGTTCGGGATAAAGGGCATCGGCGCCCCACTCCCTGATAAAAACGCCGTCATCGCCGGCTATGCAGAGGGCATAGCCTTTTTTCGGTGACGAAAAGCAGAGCGTTTCTCCGCCGAGCAGCTCGTTTTCAAGCTGCTGATAACAAAGCGCGGCTTTATCCCAATCGACGAACATACGGCTGTCGGCAAACAACTTTCTTCTGGTTTTAAGCTGCTCTTCAAGGCGGCAGCGGGAAAGCTGCCCCGATTTTACATCGGAATCAGGGTAAAGGGTGAGTTCCTTTTTATAAAACTCGGTCTCGAAGCCACGCTTTCGGTAGTAATCGAACAGCGGAGCATTTGCAGGCACCAGCGCCGACAGCGCCGCACCCTCGTCCTCCGCCTTTTTGTGGGCAAAGGAGAGCATAGCTTCGCTTATGCCCTGTCTGCGGTGGTCGGGGTGGGTGGCAACGGCATAGATATACCTGCCGCTATACCGCTCATTTCCGCAAACCAAATCGAAGGGGAGCAGAAACAGCATCCCCACCACCTTGCCGCCCGATATGGCGGCAACGCACTGAGAAGGAGTAAACCTCTTTTCAAAAAAGAGCGAAATATATTCATCTGTATCGCCGAAAACGTTTTTCCAAAGCGCTTTAAGCTGCTCGGTCATGCCGGCGTCGGCGGTGGTGACAAAATATTTTTCAGCCATTTTTCTTTCTGGCGATGTAGCGCTCGTACATCATGGCAGGTCGGTAGGATTCCTTGGCCTTTCTAAGTCCAAGATCACCGACGTCGTCCTCGCGGTTGATATAGATATAATTTTCGGGCAGACTGCGGACAAACTCGCGGTTTATCATGGGATAAGCGCCCTGAACGTCGGCAAACGCCTTTTCGATGTGGACAACAAAGGTGTCGTCGGTAACGGCGCTGCCGATGGTATAGGCAACGATGCGTCCGCCCGCTTTAAGCATAGCGCCCCTAAGTCCCAACTCAAAGAAGTTTTTGAAAGCGCTTTCAACGGCGCAGCCTTCGTTGCGCAGGCTGTGGCTTACGCACTCCTGTGCGGCGCACCACTGCAGGTTCATCTCCCATGCCTGTCCGATATTTTCTTCGGATATCGGCTCAAGGCTCCAATCGGGGTTGGCAGCGATAAAATTGTTGATGTGGTTACGCTTTGCGTGCAGCTTTTTACCCGCAAGGGTAGCGAGGCTCTCTCTGTTGTAGATATAGTCGAAATTATCTCTGACAGGTAGAATTTCATATTCCTCGCCCAGCTGCTGCGATACGGCTTCCACTGCCGAAGCGGGTATTCCATACATCGAAAAATCGCCGCCCAGCTCTTTTGCCTCCTGCATCAGCGCGGAAATCGCCTTGGAAACATCTCCGCCGCCGACGGGATACATAAAATCGGTATCGCTTCTGCCCGATTTTATTATCAGCATATCTTCAAAACGGGCAATTTTAAAATCGTAGATCTCGCGCCAATCGAACAGATTGGCAAAGGTAAATTCGCTTCCCCTGAGGTTTGCCGCCTTCATACAGGCGGATATCCATTCTTTGTCTTCAAGGGTCACACTTTTATATTGCAGCATAAAATCGGTCTTGCTCTCCTTTTAGCCTAAAAAATTGAACAGCTTTTGCTGCGCCTCGGCCGCGATATCCTCGACAGTTCTCGGATCATCGTTTGCGTCGGCGCATTTTATTACCTTCCATCCCAATTTTTCGGCAGCGAAAAGCGCCGCTTGGCGGCAGTGAGACAGATAAGCTGTGTTGCGCTCGTGAATATCCTTTTTTGCTTCGTCACCCGAATAGCGGGCAAGCATCAGCTTTTGCGAAGCTGCGGGAGGCATGTCGAGATAGATCACCAAATCCGGCTTGGGCAGACCCAGCATGGTGTACTCGTAATGCTCCAGCCACTCGATGTATCCGTCCCATTCTTCCCTGGGCAGCTTGGACATCTGGTGGCATATGTTAGAGGTGGTGTAACGGTCGGCAATTATATTCTTGCCCGAAAGATAGTCGTTTTTCCATACACGCATATAACTGATGTATCGGTCAAGCGAATAAAAATTTGATGCGGCATAGACGTTTACTTCATCCAGCGAGCCTATCTCGCCGTTTAGATACATCTTTACCAACGCCGACGACTGACTATCATAATCGGGAAATGCCACCTTTTTGACATCCAGACCTTTTTTGCACATCGCTTCAAGGGCAGCAGCCGCCTGGGTGGCTTTTCCGCTGCCGTCAAGTCCCTCGAAAACTATAAGCTTTCCTATCATGGATTACCTCTTAACTCCGTATTTTACGCGCATTTCTTCCATTCTGCCGCAGCTCATCTTTCCTTCGGGGCAGGGGCCCTTTACACAGGGAGGACCGGCCATTGCAAACAGTATGGGCGCAACTTCCTTGACCAGCATAAGCATCTGGTCGGCAACCTCTCTTATCTCCCACTGAGCACGGGTGCAGCAGCGGTGAGCAAAGAAGTTATAAAGGCTTCTGGCGTTCATGGTGACGACCATCTTAGTCTCACAGGCGTTGGGAAGAACAAATCTTGCATCCTCGATGGCGATCTTTTCGGCCTTGGACATAGCGGTCTTTTCGGGCATGCCGTTTGCGATAAACTCGGCAGCGTACTTCTCCTTAAGGATGTCGGATATCTTCTCATAGCTGTCGGCAGCGGCCTGCATTGCAGCCTCGTAAGCGGCAAGCGCCTCGGGATCCTGCTTTACAGCATCGGGGGTAACATACTCAAAGGGAGAAAGTCTCACATAACGCTGGCTCTGCACGCTGTAAGAAGCGATGCGGTGGCGGGTTATCTGCGCAAGGAAGGAGCGGGAAACCCCCTCGATGGCGAAGGTGAAGCTTGCATGCTCTACAGGGCTCTCATGTCCCATAGAGACCAGCATCTTTAAAAATCCTTCTGTTTTTTCGGGAGTAAGTCCGTCCATCAGACCTTCAACGGTCTGTGCCGAATAGCAGAGCTTTGCGGCAGCGGCTACGATCTTTTCGGGTTCGGGAGTATGTCCCAGAAGAGTTACCTTAGGCATTGCAAAACCTCCTTATATATTTGAAAAGCACATAGTTATCCACATTAACTTATATTCTACCATTTTGAAAGCTAAAGTCAACAATTCCGTACTTTTCACAGCGCAAAAAGAGACCGTTTTGCAAAGCTTTGCTGCCCTGCAAAACGGTCATCGGTAATCAGTTTCTACAGTTTTATTACCTGCTGAGAATATTTCGAAAGGGTCGGTATAAATCTTTTATCCGAATTTGAAATGCTGCGCATAAAAAACTCTCTGCCCCATCTTTTTATCAGCGCTTGGTCATCGCCAAACGGGTCATCCATCCAGATGCGGCGATTCTTAAGTCTTTTCGCATCGAGGTATGTATCAAAAAAGGTGTAATCCGCTTTCACCGCCGAATATCCGCCGCAGCGCTCTATCTCAAACAAAAACGCCATCACCGTATCGGTGAGTCCATCTTTGCCCTGCGCTATCAGCCTGCTGCTCCCCTTTTCGGAGAGGGCGGCAGCAATCGGCAGTATAAAATTTTCTCCGCCGCACAAAGCAGCGGCATGGTGTGCAGCAAAGGGATCTGCGCAGCGCAGTTCTATCTGCAGCCCGACCGCAAGTCCCTCTTCGGCAGCTCGGTGGGCAGCAGCTTTTATTTCGTTTATCGCTGCTATTTCCCCGCTGCGGTCTGCCGATGCCGCTATCATAATGCCGTATGCACCGCTTTCAGAAATCTTTTTCCAGTCGGCAATTTTTTCTGCCTGCTGCCATTCTATCACGGCAATTATCTTTTCCATTCTGTTTTCCTCCGCGCCGATATTTGCCCGCAGGCGTGGCGCAGTAAATATCTATGAGCCGCAGCACAGAATTATCCCTCTTTTAATATTTCGGCTATTTTATCCAGCTTTTGTTTTGCCGTCAGATAGAGCGATCTGTAATCCGGCTCAGCCTTGATTATCGGTATCGCCATATCTTCAGCATTGAGCCATGCGGGATTGTAGGTCGGCGGCACTATCTCCTGATCTTCTCCGATGTGCAGCAGATAAGAGGGATTCACTGTCGAATCGGTGCCCTTTTTCCAAAAGCTGCTTTCTGCCACCTGCGGAGAATAGGCGGGATATTTGATGTCGGTGTCAAATTCTAAGTGCAGGTGGTAATCTCCCGTACCTTCCTTACCCTCGATGCCCAGTACCTCTCCCGGGCGCACTGCACTGCCGGTCTTTACCGCCACCGATGCAAGGTGCATATACCTTGCCACCACATCGGTATATTTACCCGTTTCATGGTTATACGCTTCAGGATAGAACACACACAGCGCACCGCCAAGCTTTTCATCCCATCCCGCTAAAAGCACAATGCCATTGCCTGATGCGTAAACGGTCGGGTCTTCGCCGCCCTGGCCCTGAATGGTGGAGATATCCACACCGTAGTGCGGATATCCCCAATGCTTTTTATATTCGGCGCTCTTATAGCCGCATAGCATCATCTGCTTTACAAAGGGCATCAAAAGCTTCTGCATATTACCCCTCCTTGTCGGAGAGTGCCTTTTCGAGCTGGGTGGCGGCATAATCTGCCATAGCGTCAAACACGCCCTGTATAATGTCGCCGATCATCTCTTTTGTGATAAATGCTCTGATGGGAACAGGCAGCAGCAGATACAGCGACTCAACCGCCCACTCGAATTTCTCGCCGCCGCGCTGAGTGCCTTCATACATCTTCTCAGCCTTTACGATGTACTTTGCAGCGCTGCCCTTTATCTCGGCAAGCCAGCCTTCGATCTCTGCGGCTTTGCTCTGCGCTGCAGCAGAACGCTTAAAATATACCGACAGTGCGCCGAGTGCCACAGTAAGTATGTAAACGATAATATCAGTCCAGTTAAATTCC
>JAFQAX010000003.1 GCA_017399785.1 Oscillospiraceae bacterium
GTTCTTTAAGGCTCCCCTTTTATATAAAGGGGAGCTGTCAGCGCAGCTGACTGAGGGGATATAATATTACAAATAACACATAAACCCGACCCATGGACAATTCATAGGTCGGGTTAACTATTTTATGAAGCCTCGCCTAAAAGAGCGAGGTTTTTTAAAATCACATTATTTGTCGTCGTCTTCAGAATAATTTTCTAATGCATACTCTATACACTGATTTACTATGCGATTAAATGATACGCCTGTTTTACGATTTAATGCTTCTATGGCATCAAATGTGGAGGCTTTCATTCGAATAGTTCTGCTGACAGACGTATTTTTCTCTTCAGATACATCGATTTTAAATGGTTTCATGCAATCGCCTCCTATAACCATATTGTAATTGCAAAAAAAGCATAATATAATGTACATAAATGCAATCATATTATGCGTACAAATATGAGGTGACAAAACATGGCAACATATAAAGAAATGTATTTCCATCTTTTTACCATGACCGAGTATGCTATGGATGCGCTGCTTGCAGAAGAATATGATTTAGCCTATGAAACGCTTTATGCCGCTCAGCTCGATTGCGAGGAAATGCACCTTGAAAATGATGACCCGCTGATAACGCAGATAATTCCTTTTCCATTAAATCCACCCAATGATTAAAAAGCCGCCGTAATGGCGGCTTTTTCAGCTTACCCCCAGCAGCTCCTGCCGAAGTCTTGTCATAATTTTCTTTTCCCGCCGCGATACCTGCACCTGTGTCATGCCAAGCCGCTCGGCGGTCTGCGATTGTGTTTTCTCTCCGAAATAGCGCAGCAAAATTATCGAGCGGTCGCGCTCATCAAGCAATTCCAGCGTCTGCCGCAGCGCTATCAGATCTCCGGTGTGTTCTTCCGGCGATTCGACCGGCAGATCAAGCTGACCGCCGCCTGCCTCCTCGCTTTCGGTCAGCGAAACGGGAGGGGCACAGACGCCGATAGCCTCGATTATCTCCTCCTCACTCACTTCAAGCTGCTGCGCCAGCTGCGAAACGGTCGGCTCGCTGCCGTTTACCGCAAGCTGCTCACGCACTCGGGCAATTTTCATCGAAAGTTCCTTAAGCGAGCGGCTGACCTTAATGGCGCCGCCGTCTCTGAAAAGGCGGCGCATCTCGCCGAGAATAACGGGAACGGCATAGGTAGAAAACCTCACTCCGCGGCTCATGTCAAAGGCATCCGCCGCCTTGATAAGTCCGATGCAGCCCGCCTGAAACAGATCCTCGTATTCAATTCCGCGCCCTTTAAAACGATGGGCGCAGGAATGAACCAGTCCCATGTTGCTTTCTATTATTTCATCACGCTGCCGCCCGTTTTCATAAGCTGCCATCTTTTTCACCCTTTGAGCTGAGCTTTTTTTCAAGGGTGACGGTGGTCGGTCCTCCGATTTTTGATCTAACGCGGACTCTGTCGGTAAGGCTTTGCATCACCGAAAAACCAAGTCCCGAACGTTCATCATCCGCGCCGGTGGTAAAAAGCGGCTCCATCGCTTTTGCGACATCCGAAATACCGCAGCCGACATCCCTTATCTTCATCACCAGCCGCCTGTCGGGATAGATGGCAGCCGATATGTAAACTTTGCCCAGCCGATCGGGATAGGCGTGTACCACGCAGTTGGTCACCGCCTCTGATACGGCGGTTTTTATGTCGCAAAGCTCGTCGATGGTGGGGTCAAGCTGCGCCGCAAAGGCGGCGATGGCCGAGCGGGCAAACCCTTCGTTTACCGAGCGGCTTTCAAATTCTATTTTTATGCTGTTGGTCGGTCTCATAGCTCAATTTCCTCCTGATCGAATTTCGCAAGCTGATATAATCCCGAAAGCTTCATAACGCGGCGCAGCGCCTTGGGGGTATTTTCTACCCGCACCTCGCCGCCAATCGATTTCATTAGCTTATATCTTCCCATCACCAACCCGATTCCGGAGGAATCCATAAAGGACACACCGCCAAAATCCAGCACCAGACAGGCAGGGCGGTGATGTTCTATCGCGGTGTCTATCTCATCGCGTATCTTGCCGGCGCAGTGGTGGTCAATTTCCCCCGAAAGCAGCGCGGTAAGCTTGTCTCCCGAATATTCAAGAACGGTACACATTTAAACACTTCCTTTTGGTAAAAAAATAATCCCTTATCAGTTAAGATAAGGGATTTGTGCGGTCGAAATCGGTCAAACGCCGCATCACTGCGGATTCGACATATATTCAGTTATATCATGTGCAAATCGGCGTGCGTTTTTTTCCTTGTTCTCATCCATAAAGGGAACATCGTAGCCTAAATGCCGCTCGGCGAGCATGCCGAAATATTTAAGCTGCGAGTGCTTGCAGTAGCGCCGCAGGCCCTCGACAAAAAGATCGGCGCCCTTTTCAGGTCGGTAGCCGCAGGTGGTGATGAGTGCGACAGTTTTTCCTGACCAAAGGGATGGGCCTTTCACATCGCCGTAGAACTTGTTCATGCCGTAAACAAGGCGATCAAGCACCGCTTTCATCGGCGGGGTGCAATACCACGAATAGATTGGTGTGGCAAAAACTATAAGGTCACAGTTGAGCACTGCGTCAAAAACCTGCTGCATATCGTCGGGTTGCGGACAGCCGAAAATGCTGTGATCGACCTGACAGCTGCGGCAGGCAAGACAAGGCTCAAGCTTCATCGAAAAGAGGTCGAGCGTTTCGATCTCCCAGCCAAGGGATTTCATTTCATCGCAGAAAGGGGAGAGCAGAGCGGCGGTGTTGCCCTGCTTTCTGGGACTTGCAAAAAGAATGCAGCATTTCATATAAAAACCACCTTTATACCGTTATCTCTATCTGATTTCCCTCGGGGTCAAGTATACAGCTTTCGTAATAGCCATCGCCCGTCGTCCTCGGTCCGCTTATCACTTCAAATCCGTCGTCTTTAAGCTGTGCCGTCAGTTTGTCAACAGCCTCTTTGCTTCCAACCGAAAAGGCGAGGTGAATAAATCCGCTTTTGAAAATCGGATTGAAGAAATCAGTCACTTCGGGGCGGCTCATAAGCTCCAGCCTTGCTCCGTCAGAGAAGGTAAGAAAATAGCTTTTAAGTCCGGTTTTGGGATTATGATAGCCATCGTTTGAAGACGCGCCGAAATATTTGATATAAAAATCCCGCATAGCTTCAAGCGCTGTAACGTAAAGGGCGATGTGTTCGATTCTCATTTCCCGATTCCCCACAAAGTGTGTTATATAAGCATTATTGCACGATTTTTCCGCCAATGCAAACAAAAATGCCGCCGCAAATGGGCGATAGTCATAAAACGGTTATCCATCCCCTCCGCCTCGCAAAATTGCTCGGCACCTCCCCTTGGGCACAAGGGGAGGCTTTTTGCGTTCTTTAAGGCTCCCCTTTTATATAAAGGGGAGCTGTCAGCGCAGCTGACTGAGGGGATA
>JAFQAX010000073.1 GCA_017399785.1 Oscillospiraceae bacterium
AAATGGTAAAGCTGACCGGTGCTGTTCCTGTTTTGGTAGAAGCATTTGGCGAAGACGGATTCATTCCCAAGCTGGAAAACCTCAAGGCAGCAGTCAGCGACAAGACCAAGGCGATTCTGTTCAACTCTCCCAACAACCCCACCGGCGCTGTTTACGATGCCGATACTCTCAAGGGAATCGGACAGCTGGCTCTGGAAAACGATTTCTGGCTTGTCAGCGACGAGATCTACGAAGCACTGGTTTACGATGGCGCAGAACACTTCTCGGTAGCAGCTCTCTGCCCCGAAGTAAAGGATAAATGCATCATCATCAACGGCGTTTCCAAGTCTTATTCCATGACCGGTTGGCGTGTCGGCTATGCCGCAGGTCCCGCAAAGACCATCAAGGGTATGTCCAGCCTTCAGGGACACAGCACCTCCAACGCAACTTCTATTGCGCAGAAGGCAGCTGTAGAAGCTTTGCGCGGTCCTCAGGAGTCGGTTGGTATCATGCACGATGAATTTGCACGCCGCCGCAAGGTTATGATCGACCGCCTCAATGCTATGCCCGGTATCGAGTGCGCTGATGTTAAGGGTGCATTCTATACCTTCCCCAAGGTTTCCGCACTTTACGGCAAGTCCGCCGGCAAGTGGACTATCAAGGATTCCAGCGATCTTGCAGCTTACCTGCTGGAAGAAGCTCACATCGCGGTAGTTCCCGGAGTTGCATATGAGGCTCCCGAGTATCTGCGTCTGACCTATGCAAGCTCGATGGAAGAGATCGTTGAAGGCATGGACCGCATGGAGCGCTGCATAAATGCACTGAAGTAAGAAAGGAGCTTTTCTATGGACATCAATTTCAAGGGCATCATGCCTAATGAGCGTCTTGGCTCTTTGAGAAAGCTGCTGGAAGAAAAGAAATTCGTCAGGATCATGGAGGCTCATAACGGCCTTACCGGACGAATTGTAGAAACTGTTTCTGCCACCAGAGAAGACGGCGAAACCGTTACATACGACGGCATGTGGGTTTCCAGTCTCTGTGATTCCACCGCAAAAGCAAAGCCTGACATCGAGCTGGTCGATTTCACCTCCCGCTGCGGAACTATCGAGCAGATACTCGAGGTCACCACCAAGCCCATCATTCTTGACGGCGATACCGGCGGCAAGATAGAGCATCTGGTTTACAACGTCCGTACCCTCGAGCGCCTTGGTATTTCCGCGATCATCATCGAAGATAAGGTCGGACTAAAAAAGAATTCCCTGTTTGGCACCGACGTAGTACAGCAGCAGGATACCATTGAGCATTTCTGCGAAAAGATCGCTGCGGTAAAGGCTGCCCAGATGACCAAGGAATTTATGTGCTTTGCACGCTGCGAAAGTCTTATCCTCAAGCAGGGCATGGAAGATGCTCTCAAGCGCACCAACGCCTATGTAGAAGCAGGCGCTGACGGCATTCTTATCCACAGTAAGGAAAAGAGCCCCGCTGAGGTTGTAGAATTCCTGCAGAAGTTTAAGGCCGATCATCCCGATACCCCTGTTGTTGTTGTTCCTACCAGCTACAACACCATCACTGAGGAAGAGCTTAAGTCCTACGGCGTAAATGTAGTTATCTATGCTAACCATCTGGTACGCAGCGCTTATCCGGCTATGATGAACACTGCAAAATCTATTTTGGAGCATCAGCGTGCGGCCGAGGCTGATTCCGAATACTGCATGTCTATCAAGCAGATCCTCACTCTGATCCCCGACAGCCTCTAATTTGGGCGAGGAGGTTTATACATGAATACACCTAAAAAAGAGAATAAGACCATTGGTATCATCGGCGGAATGGGTCCGCTTGCTACTGTGGATCTGTTCAACAAAATCGTAAATCTCTGCGATTGCAAAACCGACCTGGAGCATCCGCGCGTACTTATAGACAGCAACACCAACGGACCTGACCGCTCTCCCGCTATTTTGCGCGGCGGCCCCAGCCCTCTGTCTGATATGGTGCGCTCCGCTTTGACTCTTGAGCGTGGCGGTGCCGATGTTCTGGTAATGGCATGCAACACCGCTCATTATTTCTATAACGATATTATCCCGTTTGTTCGTATTCCTTTCCTTAATATGCTGGAGGAAACGGCGAAATACATACATGAAAAGGGATATACCACCGTTGCGCTTATGTGTACAGACGGTACTACCAAATCCGGCGTATATCACCGCGAGCTTGAGAAGTTTAACATCAATGTTCTCACCCTTAACGAAAAGGATCAGGAGATCACCCTTCAAATGATTCACGACGGTGTTAAAGCCGGCAGCAAAACATGGGATACCGTTGAGATCACCAGAATAATTGCCGATTTTGCAGCCGCAGGAGCACAGGCGGTAATTATGGGCTGCACCGAACTTCCGGTTGCGTTCTCTCAGTATGAGATTGATAGCTGTCTGCCCACTATCGATCCGACCGAGATCATTGCCCGCAGCGCGATCAGATTTGTCGGTGTTAAGGTACGCGGAGAGTGAGCCTAGGCACAGTAGTGCTTTAATATAATTTGGAATGGGATTAGCGAGTTGCTCTAATCAGAGCGGCTCGCTAAATCTTAAATAAAGAAAACGTCCAAAGCAGTAAGGAGATTTCGCGCTGAAAAGCGCTTATACAGCGATATGAAAGGAGGTCGTTGATTTGCTGGAAGTATTTGACTGTATGCGGGAATTGAATTTGTTGTCGGTTATTTTTCGGCTTAGCCTTTCGATGATCGTTGGGGGAATGGTAGGAATTGAACGGTGGCGTAAAAGAAGACCTGCCGGGATGCGCACCTACATGATTGTATGCATTGGCTCCACACTCACCATGCTTACCGGTCAGTACATATCGCAGATGTTGGATTCAGTTTGGGCAGAGGCGGCGCAGCAAATAGGAGCGCGCACCGACATTTCCCGCCTTAGCGCTCAGGTGATCAACGGCATCGGATTTTTAGGCGCAGGTACCATTCTGGTTACCAGCCGTCAACAGGTTAAAGGGTTAACTACAGCGGCATGTCTATGGGCATCCGGCTGTATAGGGCTTGCGATCGGAGCCGGATTTTATGAATGTGTGATTTTAAGTGTGCTGCTGGTCTATATTTGTATCCATTACATGCGAAATGTCGAGGCTTTTTTTATAGAAAACGCGAGAAACATGAACATCTATGTAGAATTTCAGTCTATGGATGACGTAAAAGGCGTTATTGACTGCCTGAAGTCAAACAGGGCACAGATATATGAGATAGAGCTGGAACACGGCAATGCAAAGACGATGAAAAGTCCAAACGGCATTTTTACCGTTCGATTGGAACAGAGAACGCGTCATTCAAGCATTCTGGCTGAAATCTCCGGTTTGAATAATATACATATGGTCGATGAGATATAGGAGGAGTGCGCATTGATCGAACAGTTTTCACCGCTTCGGGAAATCAGTTTTATTACTGTTTCGGCAAGAATGATACTTGCGTTTGTTTGCGGCGGTCTGATCGGCATTGAAAGAGAGTTTAAGCGGCGCCCCGCCGGATTTAGAACCCATATTTTGATCTGCCTCGGCGCGGCGGTCACGACTTTGACCAGCCAGTATCTTTTTCTTGTCATGCACTATTATACCGATATGACAAGATTGGGTGCACAGGTCATCGCGGGCATCGGTTTTATCGGTGCGGGAACCATAATAGTGACTAACCGCAAGCATGTTAAGGGTCTTACGACTGCAGCCGGACTTTGGGCGGCGGCTATTGTGGGGCTTGCCATCGGCGCGGGTTTCTATGAAGGAGGCTTGCTGGCAACCGCTCTGATTCTGTTTGCCGAGCTGGTCTTTTCAAAGGTTGAGTATCGCCTGTCGCTTAATACCCCCGAAATCAATCTGTTTATAGAATATACCGGCGTAGATGTCCTGAACCGCATGCTGGATCTCTACCATGAAAAAAGCATCACTGTATCCAATATGACAGTCACCCACGCGGTGCAGAATGAAGGCGCAAATGCATGTGTTATTTTTTCGCTGCGCCTTCCAAAGGGATGCAAAGCATCTGAATTATTGAATATGCTTCCGGAGATAAGCGGTGTGGTTACAGTTGAAGAGCTGTAAAATCAGGGCTTCGGAGTACTTTATAACAATCAAAATAATATAATAAAAATTTGCTCCTTTCTGCAAAGAGAAGTGATTGTGGTCAGATCCGCGATCACTTCTTTTTGCAATAAGATCCTTAAAAAGCAAATATTAATTCAAAAGGATCCAAGGGGGGTGGCATTGATTTTTCTGCTATAAAATGTATAATTTTTAAAGGCATATTTGTTGATAAACGGAGGGATCATATTGCTATCTTCGACAACATACAAAAATAACCAGCTGATACGGAAAACTGTTATGAAAATGTACCCCAGCGGGTTTATTGCTACCCTGACGGGAGGTATTGCGCTGACCATCAGTTCGATGCTTGCCGGTTTCCTGTTGGGAAAGGATGCTATCGCTGCCGTTGCGATCGGAACTCCGGTTATCGGAATATTTCAGGCACTTACTCAGATGGTCATCAGCGGTGTGGCGGTAAAGCTTGCGGTTTATGCAGGCAGAAGCGATCATCGCGCAATGAACCGCATATTCTCACTGGGTATAGTCGGCACTGCTTTTTTAGGGGCGTTGTTCGTTGCCGTATGCCAGCTGTGCGCAACTGCTTTGGCTAATGCGTTCGGCGCCTCCGGTAATGCCGAAATGGCGCGTCAGTCTGCTCTTTTCTTGCGCGCCAATTCCATCTGCATTATAATGGGCTCCTTTAACATATATTTCACCAAAATACTTACACTGTACGGATATCACAGTTATGTATTCCGCTCTGCGATGACCGGAATGATAGGAAATGTTATTTTTTCGGCACTTTACGTTAACCTGCTGCCCGATGAATTGGCACTTGTCGGATTGGGCGCAGGTATGTGGTCGGGTGGATTTTTTGCCGCTGTTTTAGGCTGCCTTGCCATTAAAAAGAAAAAGATACCGCTTAAGTTTAAGCTGGAAGACGTAGATATCAAAGCTTTCCCGGAAATTGTTCGGTTGGGAATCCCTACTTCAGGAAACAATCTGGCGGATGGCGTTGTATCGGGTGTTATCAACAACATAATAGTAAGCGGATTCGGTGGGGATTACACCGCGCTGGCAGTTTATACCGCAGTCGATGGCGTATTCACCTTCGGAATCGTAGCTGCCATTGGTGCAGCTGCATCGGCTGCGCCCCTTATGGGAATTTTGTACGGTGCCCGCGATAAGAGCGGCATAATGAAAACGGTAAGCGAAAGCTTTAAGATAGGCCTTGCTGCATCTATTGTGTGGTGCGGCTTGCTTGTTGCGCTGCGCCCGATACTTGCCGGATTTTACGGTATGGAAGGCAACACCAATTTCAGCAGCGGCGTATTGTTCTGCATGATGTTTATACCGCTTCATCTTGTAATTCGCATTTTTATCCAGCTGTTTGAATCCACCGAAAAAATCACAATGGGATTGCTTTATTCTATCGTTCCCGATTCGGTAATCTTCCCGCTGATGCTGGCGGCGCTGCTTCCCACCATGAAATATACCGGTCTATGGTTGTCATTTGTCGCAAATCCTATTCCATTCCTTATTATATTGTTTATCGTACGCTCTGTTAAAAACAAATCCTTTAAACCTTCATGGGATAGAGTGCTCTGCCTTGAAGAGTCTGTTAAGGACAACGTCCCGATGATGGATATAAGCATAAAATCGGATAATACCGATGTAACCGGCATATCCGAAAAGGTACACAGCTTCTTGACTGAGCAGAATGCATCGCCTCGTACCGCTTATATGACTTCG
>JAFQAX010000074.1 GCA_017399785.1 Oscillospiraceae bacterium
CAACGGTATCGTGGGCATCACAGCCGTTTACGGTGCATCCATGAGCGTGTCCGGAAGTGGTGGTATATCCCCACGTGGTTCCCCACTTATGATCGCCGAGCTTGCCGTATTCCTTGCCGCACATCGAGCACTTTGCCTTGGTTTGACAATCGGCCTTGCCGCCGCTGTGGTCTATTACAGGGGTATCGCCCCAGCTGTTGATATTTTTAATTTCCTTGGTGCATTTTTCGTCCTCAAAGTTTTTGCCGCACTCGGGGCAGAAATAGTAGGACTTTTTGCCCTTTTCGGTGCAGGTTGCCTTAACTTCATCCACCTTCATGGGGGAATGTGCATGCTTGAGTTCAGGGAAGGTGTAGCAGAGGATTATCTCAGACTCATCTCTGCCCATCAGCTCTGCCTTGCCTGTGCCGTTTACCCATCCGGAAACGTTGTAATCGCCGCCCGAATAGTCAAATTCATAGCCATCCTTAGGAGTGATGGCTACCTGAACGGTGTAAACCTTGCCGGCTTCAAACTTGGTATTGGTCGCTATAGTTTTTCCATCGGTTTCGTTATACCAGGAAATGCCGTTTTTGGTCGTTGCATTATTGATGGCTGCAGCGCCGTAATTTACGTTGCCGTAAGACGCAACGTAATCGGGAGATTCATTGGCAACAGGTGTGTCGATGTCGGTTACAGTTACCTTGCTGAGCGCAATATTTCCGGTTTTGGGGAAAGCATAGGTTATGATAGCTTCGGTCGAGCTTTTGGTCTTCATGACATAAGCAGTTTTCCCGTTTACCGTTGCGGTGGCATTGATATAGCCGGAGGAATCGGTGGAAAACTGATAACCGTCGGCGGCCTCGACAAATATCTCAAAGACGTATTCGGTATCCGCCCCGAAGAAGCCGTTCACAGGCACATCGGTTCTGTATCTTCCGGAACCGGTATACCACGAGATTCCGTTCTTGGTTTCTTCATCGTTTTCGGCAGTCATCTGCACTCCGGACGATTTGAAGGTGATGGAATAATCGGGGGACTTTCCGCCCTGGGGCGCTGTTACGCCGTCGATTGCGATACCCGATACAACCGGCATGCCGGTGCTTACAAACGGGGCGAACATGGTAACGGTCGAGCTGTTGCTGCTCGAGTTGAAGCCGGCCTCAACACCGTTGATCTCGCCTTCCATATAGTTGTAGGCCGAAAACTGATAGCCGTCCCTTGCTTTGAGATCGACAAAAGCATAATACTTCTGGTTGTATTCAAATTTGTCGGAAGAAGAAAGCTCCTGACTGTTGCCTGCTTTTACCCAACGGATATCGGAAACGTAATATCCGCTGCCGTTGGGGGTGTCCGCCTCAAAGCTCGGCCATTTTCCTGCCTCCGGTTCTTCAAGATTATCGACCGACACTTCATCGATATAATCTATATCTTCGGTTGCCGGGAAGGACATAACAATATCGATATACTTGGTATTATCCTCGGCATCGGCAGCTCGGGTAACGTTTGCATCCTCACCGTTGATGGAAGCTTCTACGTTATTCGTTCCGTTTTGCAGTCTCGCAAAGCGATATGAGCCGGTTGCCTTGAGGGTGATATGTACCTCATAAACGGTGCCGGCGGAGAATGATGAACTGCCGCTCAAAAACTTGTCGCTGTACTGCTGCTTCCAGCGAATATTCTCTATCTCATATACTCCCGAGTGTTCAACCTTTCCGGTGGTGTCCGGTCTTTCGCCGTAAACCGGCTCTTCTATTCCGGTGACGCCGACAGAAGATATGGTCGTAGCCATCGCCTTTGCGGCAAATGCATTAACGGGCATAATTCCGACAAGCATTATCAGGCAGAGCGCCAACGAAAGTAAACGAGTTATATTTTTTCTTTTTTCCATAGCATTATTCTCCTTGTCGTTTTGTCTTTGCAATGAATAGATATGCGCCGAATTTTGCAGCAGCGCAGCTATGTATATATTTATATATACATAAATTCTCACCGTTGTCCCCTACCCAAACCTTTAAAAGGTAGGGAAAACGGTAAATATTAATGCCGTTTAAGGCAAAACCGCAGCAAAATAAAACGAGCCTCCCTTTTTTGGAGAGGTTCGTTTTATTTATACCCTGTCGAGGGCGAATTTCAGTTTTATGTTGAAAAGGATATCTGAGCTTACTGTTGGTCATTTTCCGACTGTTTCATCAGCGCGGCAAAACGAAGCATCTGCTTTCTCGATGAAACACCCAGCTTTCCGATAATGTTATGGTTGTGGAACTTAAGCGTTCCGTGCTTGATGCCGGTAAGCTCAAGTATATCCTGTGCGCTTTTGCCGTCGAGATAATAATCGAAAATGACTCGCTCCATTTTGGTGAGCGTTCCCAGGCCTTCTTTAAAGTGTTGGAAGTCGTCGGGGTCTATCTCGTTTTTACGGGAATATGCCAGTCTGTCCAGCTCTGTTTTGGCAGTACTTAATTCCTGCTGTGCCCGCTGATATTTATCCTGAGCGCTTTCAAAAGCGATCTGCGCCTGTTCAAACTGTACCTGCAAATGGTTCTTTTCACTTTGTGCAGTCTGCTTTTCCTTTGTTAAAGCATTCAGCGAATCTTCATACCGCTGATCCTGTTCCGAAAGGAAGACAAACAAATCGTTTATTTCGGGTATTGTCGACTGAGCCTGCGAACGGTCCTCTAATTTTATCTGCTCCAACCCTTTCAGTATCGGAGAAAGATAGCGTCGGCTGAAAATCATGCAGCAGCTTATCGCAAAGAACAACAGCAGCGCCATCAATATCACATTTCGCACGATCGCCCCAATGACAGCCCTGTCATAATCTGATTTGAGCATAGTGACCACAAGCATATGAGGCGCATTGTTTGGTGAAAGGATCGCCTCTCTGGCGACGCCGATATACGAAACATCGTCGTTTATAAAGCTGAGCAGTCCGTGATTCTCCTGTTTGATATTTAAAATGCCTTTTGGCTCGCGGTAATATCCGTTAAAAACGCCGCAGCTGAATCCAGAGGAAGTATCCAGTACATCCCCGTCATTTTCCACCATCAGGCAGGTGAGATGCTTGATTTTGGACGGCTGGGCATAATAGGTCCTGAAAAAGCTGTAACTGACTTCATATCCGCAAATTCCATAAAATGTGCCGTCCTTTGATACAACAGGCGAGACAATAAACATCGCACTTTCCGATGTTCCCGGCAAAGAGATGCAATCGGTGACAAAATATGCTCTTTCAGGAGTATGCTTCGCAAATTCGGCTATCTTATCGTAGTTTGGAAACCGGTCGCTTCGAAACTCCAGCTGCCATTTTCTATGCGGCATAGCCTGGTGTGCTTTGCCCGCTTCTACCGAACCACGATAGAGCAATATGCTTTTATCGGGGGTTTTGTATCCGCTTTGCTGAAGATATATTCCCGTTCTGGAAAGCTCTGCATCTTTTACCGCGCTGTTTACGGTGGCCTCCAGCATCACAAAGACACCCGAACAGTTTTCCTGCCGCAAGCTTTGCTGCAAAGGATGCATCATAGCATTTTGTATGGCTTTTATATCGGATGCGGAATCATTTAAATCGTCAAAAGATAATCCTTTTTCGCTCAGATAATTGTCGATGAGAAATCCTGTATGTTTCGAAAGGTCTATGCCCGCGGCGGCAAGGCGGTCAAAGTGGGTAGATACATCTCTTTGAAACCACTCCATCTGCACATCCAGCGATTCATAGGTCGATTCTCCTATGCTGTCAAATTGTCCGAATATCAGCATACCTGACACCAACGCAAGCAGCAGCAGCGTTGCTAAAATGAACATGTACGCAAACAGCTTTGCCCTGAGCGACAATTTTGAGTACTTTATTGCTGTCAAAACGCGCATGGAATCACCCTTGCCTTATCAGATCGAGCAGAAGAATTTCCAGGTTTCCTCTGCCAATGTTTCGGCATTCTCTCCCGCATTGACCCGGCTGCTGAACTCGGGAAGCATATTGCGCAGGCCGTCGTACAGTGCGTTTATTTTGTCATAATATCCGCCAAAAGTAGGTCGTACAACGGGGGTATACTCTTCCCTCATGGTATTGATAGCGTCATACAGGCTTTGGTATCCCTCGCTCGGGAAATTGTTATAGTTTTCTATCGCTTTAAAGGCATCGTTGCTGACCGGCATATATCCCGTTTCCACAACGAAATCCAAATTGCGCTTGCCCTCGGTCAGCCAGTGAACGAATACCGAAACCGCTTCTGCTTTCTGCTCGGTAGAGGTCCATGCGCAAAGGCCCACACCTGTCATCGGCATATACTGCTCTCCGCTTCC
>JAFQAX010000075.1 GCA_017399785.1 Oscillospiraceae bacterium
AAATTACCGAAACTACACCTCAAGCGGATATCTTCAGAAAACATATGACCTGCTTAAAAGCGGTAAGCCGGTGATATTCGGAGCAAAAAATTCCTACGGCAAGATGCATTGGGTGGTTGTGACCGGATACAGTGGGAGTGGCACCAATCTTAAAGCCGCAGACTTTATGATAAACGACCCCGGATCAGAAACCAGAGTAAAGCTTAGCGACCTTTTTAAAGAGTACCCTTATTTTTATAAAATTGAATATTATGTATAAAATAAACAGGAGCCAAGCTGATAAAAGGCTCCTGTTTTTAATATTAAATGGTGAAATGACAAACGAGTATTATAGAGAAAAACAGAGTATTTACTTTGAAAACCAAAGCATTTACGAGAAAAATTAACAGTTCGCCTAAAAATCTTAAAATACAATAAATTTCTACAAATCATTGACAAACAGTGCGTATATGATATAGTTAAAGAGTGTTTAGGCATCTAAAACATATTTTACACAGTGTCGTATGTGCTGACTTACATCTTTGCATTGTTTTGCAAAGATAGGAAAAACCTTTTGCGGGTGGCGGCATGAAAAGGGCTGTGGGTCTTTCAGGCGGAAAAGAATTAATTCCGCCGGACTTTAAATTCCGCAAAGGGGGATGCGAAATGGAAAATTTGATAGTCCTTAAGGACATAGTCGTAAAATTCGATGGTGAACAGGTGCTCAACAGCATCAACCTCGAAATTCGCGACAAAGAGTTTATCACACTGTTAGGACCTTCGGGCTGCGGCAAGACCACTACCCTTAGGATAATCGGCGGATTCGTCGAGGCTAATGAGGGTGATATTTTTTTTGACGGCGTAAGAATTAACGATGTTCCACCTTATAAAAGACAGGTAAACACCGTTTTTCAGAAGTACGCACTTTTTCCTCATCTGAACGTGTTTGAAAACATTGAGTTTGGATTGAAGATCAAAAAGATGCCGCCTAAGGAGCGCAGCGCCAAGGTTAAGGAAATGCTTGAACTTGTCGGCCTTAAAGGCTTTGAGCGTCGCAGCATCGACCAACTTTCTGGCGGACAGCAGCAGCGCGTTGCAATTGCAAGAGCGCTTGTTAACCGTCCCCGCGTTCTGCTGCTTGACGAGCCGCTCGGTGCATTGGATCTCAAGCTAAGAAAAGAGATGCAAACCGAGTTAAAGCGCATTCAGCAGTCCACCGGCATCACCTTCATATATGTAACCCACGATCAGGAAGAGGCGCTGACCATGTCTGACCGCGTTGTTGTCATGAAATCGGGCAATATCCTTCAGATAGGAACTCCTCAGGATATCTATAACGAGCCGATCAATGCTTTCGTTGCGGATTTTATCGGCGAGAGCAATATTATCCCCGGCATAATGCGTACCGACTATCATGTTGAGTTCGCAGGTAACAGCTTCGAGTGTGTCGACACAGGTTTTGATCCCGATCAGCTGGTCGACGTTGTTGTCCGTCCCGAGGACATAAAGGTAGTTGAAGCGGACGAAGGCATGATATCCGGCGTTGTTAAGTCGGTCATATTCAAGGGCGTTCATTACGAAATGCTGGTAGAGGGCGCAGGTGAAGATTGGCTTATCCACAGCACCGTTGCTTCCGAACCCGGCACCCTTATCGGCATGAATATACTGCCCAATGATATTCATATTATGGACCGCGAGGAGGAGCCCGTGCTTTCCGAGCAGAAGGAGGACGGCAATGAAGATTAGTCGTTCTACCGCGATGCCTTATATCATATGGATGATAATTTTTACCGTTATTCCGCTGATTCTGGTGACATATTTCGCCTTTACCGACGGAAACGGTACCTTTACCATGGCTAATATTTCAGAGGTAAAGGATTATGTTGCAGTAATTTTTCGTTCTATCTGGCTTGCATTTGTTGCAACCGTCATCTGCCTCATTATTGCTTATCCATTGGCATATGTTGTTTCCAGAGCAAGTGAGAAAAAGCAGAAGACTTATCTGCTTCTGGTTATGCTGCCCATGTGGATGAACTTTTTGCTGCGCACCTATGCATGGATGACGCTGCTTGAAAATACCGGCATCATCAATCGACTGCTGGTTATGATAGGTATTGGGCCGTTTGCAATGATAAATACTCAGGGCGCGGTAGTGCTGGGCATGGTTTATAACTATCTGCCCTTTATGATACTGCCCCTTTATTCCAACATGACCAAGATTGAAAATCGCCTTATCGAGGCTGCGCAGGATCTTGGTGCGCCGTCAAGAAAGGTTTTCTCCGAAGTCGTATGGCCGCTTTCTCTTCCGGGCGTTATGACCGGTATCACCATGGTATTTGTTCCTGCCGTATCTACCTTTATCATCTCCAGAATGCTCGGCGGCGGCTCCAACATGATGATAGGCGACCTTATCGAGCTGCAGTTCCTTGGCAATGCATATAACCCCAACCTCGGCGCTGCTATCTCGCTCGGACTTATGATATTTATCCTGCTCTGTATGAGTATGCTCAACCAGTTCAATGAAGAGGATAAGGAGGGTATGATCATATGAAACGTCATCGCCTTATCAAAAACAGTTGGGTCGGCGCGGTAATGGCATTTCTGTATGCCCCCATCGTTGTGCTCATCGTTTACTCTTTCAACTCTTCTAAATCCCGTGCTCTGTGGACCGGATTTACCCTTGATTGGTACAAAAAGCTGTTTACCAACGAGGTTATTCTCAGCTCGCTGATGAATACCCTTATAATCGCTCTTATCTCTACCGTATTTGCGACCATAATCGGCACTCTCGCCGCTATCGGCATCAATGCAATGAGAAAGTGGACACAGGCGCTGATTTTGAACATCACCTATATGCCTATTATCAACCCTGAGATAGTAACCGGTGTATCGCTGATGCTGTTGTTTGTATTTGTTCGCGATAGGATGGGAGTTCCGCTCGAGATGGGATTTGTCACCATGATTCTGGCGCACATCACCTTCTCGATCCCTTACGTCATTCTCAATGTACTGCCCAAGCTTCGTCAGATGGATAAGAACATCTATGATGCGGCGCTTGACCTTGGCTGCAATCCCGCTATGGCATATATCAAGGTGGTTATTCCCGAGGCTATGCCCGGAATCATTTCGGGTGCGCTTATGGCGTTTACCTTCTCGCTTGATGACTTTATCATCAGCTATTTCGTTTCCGGCCCCAACTTTACCACCCTGCCTATAACCATCTATGCGATGACCCGTAAAAAGGTCTCTCCCGAGATCAATGCACTTTCCACTCTGCTGTTCCTCATCGTTCTGGTGGCACTTGTTGCCTATAACGTAGTTGACAGCCGCAGAGAAAACAACAAAGAGTATTGATATCGTTGCAGAAAGGAGATAGATAGATGAAAAAAGTGATTACGCTTTTTTTAGCGGCGGTTATGCTGTTCTCCTGCGCAGTTTCTGCGGCGGCATACGACAATGCAGAGCTTTTCGCAGGTCTTGATACCGAGTACTACACCCGCTTTAAGGATGCCGGCATAAGCATCAATGTTTATAACTGGGGCGAATATATCTCCAACGGCGAAGATGACTCCCTTGATGTAAACAAGGCTTTTGAAGAGCTTACCGGTATCGAAGTGAATTATACCTTCTATGCCACCAACGAGGAGCTTTACGCAAAGCTCAGAGCGGGCGGCGCAAGCTATGACGTTATAATCCCTTCGGAATATATGATCGCCAGAATGGCAAAAGAGGGCATGCTTGAGGAGATAAACCTCGATAACATCCCCAACTTTGCCAATATCGATCCGTCGCTTGTCGACATGCCTTACGACCCCGGCAACAAGTATTCCGTTCCTTATACCTGGGGCACCGTTGTGCTGGTTTATAACACCTGGCTCGTTTCGGAGGATACCGACGTAGAAACCTGGGGACTGCTGTGGAACGAGAAGTATAAAAACAACATTCTCATGTTCAATAACCCCCGCGATGCTTACGGTATTGCGCTTAAAAAGATTGGCTTTGAGCTGAATCCCGAGAATACCGAGCAGATCGAAAAGGCTACCCTTGCCCTTAAGGAGCAGAAGCCGGTCGTTCAGGCTTACGTCATGGACGAGATCTTCGATAAGATGGGAGCGGGCGAGGCTGCAATCGCGCCTTACTACGCTGGCGACGCCATCACCATGATGGACGAGAATCCCGATCTGGCTGCCGCTTTCCCGCGTGAGGGAACCAACATCTTCGTTGACGGAATGTGTATTCCCAAGGGCGCAAAGCAGAAAGAAGCCGCCGAAATGTACATCAACTTTATGTGCGAGCCTGAAGTAGGCGCCGCAAACTGTGAGTACATCGGTTATTCCACCCCCAACCTTGCATCTATGGAGCTGCTCGATGAGGAAATAACTTCCAACCCGATAGCATATCCGCCCGTTGAGGTTATAGAAAATGCAACTTATTATGAGCTGCTTCCCGATGAGCTCAACAAGGCAATGGATGACGGATGGAAGTCGTTGCTTGCCGATGACGAGAACTTCACCTTCTGGCTTGTTCCGGCAATACTGCTGCTGTCGGTTCTCTCCAGTATCTCGATAGTGGTTCGCAAGGCAATCCGCAAAAGACGTCAGTATTATTAATTTATAAAAGCGCTCCGATTGCTCGGGGCGTTTTTAGCGTGCGAAATTAAAGTCAATCTGTAAAATATCTTTACTAAATTAGTGTATTTTTATTGCATTGCGGCATTTAATGTGATAAGGTGATATAGAATTATTTTTAGAAAAGGAGGGCTTATGGTGTTTGAAGGATTAAGACGTGATATCCGCGCGGTAAAAGAGCGTGACCCGGCGGCGAGAAATACGCTGGAAGTGCTTATGCTTTATTCCGGTGTGCATGCAATAATGCTGCACCGTCCGGCGCA
>JAFQAX010000076.1 GCA_017399785.1 Oscillospiraceae bacterium
GGCTTCCGGCAATAAGACCCTCGGCCTTTTCAAGCTCGACGGCATCCTTCCCGCACGCCGCGGCGTTCCCCAGATCGAAGTAACCTTTGACATCGACGCCAACGGCATCGTTCACGTATCGGCTAAGGATAAGGGCACCGGCAAGGAGCAGGACATCACCATCGCTTCTTCCACCAACATGTCCAAGGAGGACATCGAAAAGGCTGTTAAGGAAGCTGAGCAGTTTGCTGAGGAAGACAAGAAGCGCCGTGACGAGGCTGACACCCGCAACAATGCCGATCAGCTTGTATACCAGACCGAGCAGGCTCTTACCGAGCTGGGTGACAAGGCAGACCCCGCTGACAAGGCTGAGATCGAGCAGAAGCTTGCAGCACTCAAGGAAGCGCTCAAGGGCACCGACAACGAGATGATCAAGGCTGCTACCGAGTCTCTCTCCAAGAAGTTTGCCGAAATGTCCGAAAAGATCTACCGCGCTGCTCAGGCTGCACAGCAGGCTCAGCAGGGCCCCACCGATAACGGCGGCAACGGCAGCAACGGCGGCGGCGCAGATTATGTTGACGCTGATTTTGAAAACGCTGACTGATATAAACTGTCCTATAACGGTTAGGCCTTTGGGGAGAAAAATCGCCAAAGGCCTATGCCTGTGTTTAAAGGCAGAAAGGAGATGATGCGTTTTGGCAGATAAGAGAGACTATTACGAAGTGCTCGGCGTTGAAAAGAGCGCTTCTGACGACGAAATAAAAAAGGCTTACCGCAAGCTTGCGAAAAAATATCACCCCGACGTAAACCCCGGCGATAAGGATGCCGAGGCCAAATTCAAAGAGGTCGGCGAAGCTTACGAAGTCCTTTCCGATTCCACCAAGCGCTCCCGCTACGACCAGTTCGGTCATGCGGGCGTTGACCCCAGCTATGGCGCAGGGGCAGGTGCGGGTGGATTCGGATTTGACGATATGGACCTCGGTGACCTGTTCGGCAGCTTTTTCGGCGGCGGATTCGGCGGATCTACCAGAGCAAGAAACCCCAATGGACCTATCCGCGGCAGAGATATCGCTCTTAACATATCGCTTTCTTTTGAAGAAGCTGCGCTGGGCTGCAAAAAGGAAGTTACCATTCCTCACCTTTCCACCTGCGCATCCTGCGCGGGCAGCGGCGCCAAAAAGGGCACCAGCCCCGAAGTTTGTCCCACCTGCGGCGGCTTGGGCACCATTCGTGCCACCGAGCGCACCATGCTTGGCATGATGCAGGTGCAGAAGACCTGTCCCCATTGCGGAGGCCGCGGTAAGATAATCAAGGAGCCCTGCCCCGACTGCAACGGTCAGGGAAGAGTCAGAAAGAACAGCAAGCTGAGCGTTACCGTTCCGGCGGGCATAAACCACGGCCAGACCTTCTCGCTGAGAGGTCAGGGTGATGCCGGTCAGAATGGCGGGCCCGCAGGCGATGCAAATATCACCGTATCGGTAAGACCGCACGAGCTGTTTGAGCGTGACGGCTACGATGTTTGGTGCGATATTCCGATAACCTTCCTTCAGGCAACGCTGGGCGATGAGATAACCGTCCCTACGCTGGAGGGCAAGGTGAAATACAACGTTCCCGAAGGCACTCAGCCGCAGACGGTATTCCGCCTAAAAGGACGCGGCGTGCCCTATCTCAACGGACGCGGCAAGGGCGACCAATTTGTAAGGGTGAGCGTAGAGGTCCCCAGATCGCTCAACAGCAAGCAGAAGCAGGCACTGCGCGATTTTGAGGAGACTCTTTCGGAGCGCAACTATGAAAAGCGCAAAGGCTTTTTTGAGCGCCTTAAAGACACCATGCGCGGAAATGACTGATAAAAACAATGGGCGGGTGATGATCACCTTGCCCATTTGTTAATTTTCATAATAAGCAAAAAAACTCTGTTCAAATGTGGTTTTTTGTAGTATAATAATTTAGTATGCCACATCTGTTTTGATTGGAGAGATTTACATTATGATAAAGAGAATATTTGCGCTTGCTATGGCGCTTATGATGCTGGCCGCATGCGGTGCAAAGCCTGTCGAAAAATCCGAGCCGGTTACTTATGAGATCGATCTGGCAGGTGATTTTACCCCAAACGTTATCGAAGAAGTACTTGTCGACGGTGTTTTCAACTTCCAGCGTGTAGAGGGTGCTTCCTTCACCATGGATTACGAACCCAGAGTTGATTCTTACGTACTTAACCATTTTGGACTTGATTTCGGACTTCCCATCGACACCAACTGGCTGGGCGATGACGCTACCAAGGCTAATTTTGATATAAACGAAAAGGGCACCGATATTTACGGCAGTGTTACCATTACCACCGCCCCCAAGGATTTTAAGGCATATTACAACACCGAAGACCTCAGAGAAATTGCAATAAAAGTAAACGAGGAGTTCCTCACCACCGAAAAACAGTATGAGCTGCTTAAGGCAGAGTATGCCGACAAAGGCTTTGAGGTGGTTATGGAAGGAATCGGACTGGCATTCCCCGAGCAGGATGTATGGGATGCTTGCTACGTTGAATATAAAAACACTGAGGACAATCTTCGTTCCATGCGCCTTTACCTCTGCAATGACGAGGTAAACGAAAAATTCTATTCCATGGCTATAAACGCAGATGTTCCCGAAGATGACGCAGAGCGCATCGAAAAATACCGCAGCATCGTATTCTCGCTGCACGCAAGAGGCGAAGGAATTGTCGCCGGCAATTCCATTAACATCGGCGGCTGATATCAGAGTTAAATCAAAAGCAGGACGCTTTTTAAGCGTCCTGCTTTTTTATTCTACCGAAAAGGAAGATAATAATTCGGTGTAATGTTCAGTCTGCTGCTGCTTGGAATATTCATAGGCAGCACGTGCGTCCTGAACCAACCCGTCGTCGGCGTTTATCGCAGTAAGTGCTGCCGTCATGCGCAAAAGGATAGCCTCTGCCTGTTTATCGGTTTCAGCTTCCAAATCCAGTACGATAGGGGTATATTTTTCTATCAGAGCATTTATCGAATCGCTGCGTTGGGAGGGATCGGTGGACAGATAGTCGTAAATAGCCTGATTCATCACCGATTTAAGCTGCTCTGAGCTTTCTTCGGTCAGCTCAAACAGTTCCTTTACAAAAGGCTCGGCAGCCGATAGCTTCTGTTCTTCGGTTGGAGAGGTGGGGGTATATTGCTGCTCCTCGCTCTCAATGGGATAAAGCCGAGTTTCGGTCGAAGGATCAAGCGGAGGAGCAGTGGGAACAGCAGACTTTTGTTCATCGGTTGGCGGAGAAGAAGGCTCCATCGGCTCATCGGCAATAAAGCGCGGCGGTTCGTCAACAGATGAGCTGCTCTCGCCGGAAGGCTGCGATTCTGCCTGCACAAAATGCGGTTCGATTTGCGCAGCAGAGGAAGCTTCCACCGGTATTTTTGTGCGCTGCAGAACCTGTCTTATCTGTTCGTCACGTCCGAGATAGGCGGCGGACAGCGTTATCAGCATCAAGGTCAGCGCCAGCATAAGACAGCGTATCATCATTTTCTCATTCCCCCCGATAGCGGTAGTTTAAATAACATTTTAGCTCAGGGAGGATGGGATTATACGTCGAAAGCTGAAACGGGCAAACAAAAAGGGCAGTGCATAATGCACTGCCCTTTAAAACTGTGTTAAGTTTTAAAGCTTAGTTCCAGTAATCAAGCTTGGAAGCGTCGAGGCCGATGTCAGCAGCCTTGAATACGGGATCCTTGCCAGCCTTCTTCTGCTCAACATAATCCTTGAGAGCGTCTACTGCAACGTTGCCGAGCAGCAGGCATGCGGGGATATTGATGAGGCACATGAATGCCATCAGAACGTCAGCGATATCCCAAGCCATACCCATCTTGAGGCCTGCGCCTACAAAGATAACGAGAGCTGCAAATACACGGTAAGCGGTCATGAAGGACTTACCGGGCATATTGCCCTTGTTAAGGAATGCAAGAGCGTTGTCGCAGTAGAAGAGGTTGCCGATAAGGGTGGTGAATGCGAAGAGAACCATTGCGAGGGTGATGAATACCGGACCGAATCCGCCAAAGATGGACTCGAGAGCCTTCTGGATGTAGGGAGCGCCTGCAAGATCAGCAGTGGGCTCGATGCCGGAAGAGAGGCCCATGAAAGCGGTAGCGGTGCAGATGAGGATGGTGTCGATGAATACAGACAGCATCTGAACAAGACCCTGCTTTACGGGGTGGGAAACGTCTGCTGCAGCTGCAGCGTTGGGAGCGGAGCCTACGCCTGCTTCGTTGGAGTAGAGGCCGCGCTTGATGCCGTACATCATGCAGGAGCCTGCAACGCCGCTGAAGATAGCGGTGAAGTTGAAAGCGTCAGCAAAGATCTTGGCAATGATTCCGGGGAGAAGGCCGATGTTCATAACAACGATGATAAGAGCAACGGCGATGTAGATAACGCCCATGATCGGAACGATGGTAGAAGCAGCCTTGATAACGCGCTTGCCGCCGCCGAACAGGCACCAGCCTACGATAACAGCGAGAACAGCACCGATGATGAAGGGGGTGGTAGCCTCGTTGTAGAAGGAGTAAGCTGCAAAGGTGGACTGCAGGTTGTAAGAAGCCAGCATGTTAAAGCCGATTGCGTAAGTGAGAATGAGGAATACGGAGAATGCAGCAGCAAGTCCGTGATTCTTCAGTGCGCCTTCGATGTAGTAAGCGGGACCGCCGTAGCTGTCGCCGTTTTCATCGCGGCGCTTGTAAACCTGTGCAAGGGTGCTCTCGATGAATGCAGAAGCACCGCCAACGATGGCGATAAGCCACATCCAGAACACTGCACCATAGCCGCCAAGGCAAACTGCGGTGGAAACGCCGACGATGTTGCCGGTGCCAACGCGGGATGCGGTGGAAACCATCAGAGCCTGGAAGGAGGATACGGAACCTTCCTTAGAAGGCTTTTCCATAACGACCTTTACCGATTCGCCGAGAAGACGGGCCTGAACAAAGCCGGTCTTAAAGGTGAACCAAAGTCCTGCTGCGATGAGAACGATGATAAGGATAGGATAGTAGAGAATGCCGCTCAGAGAGCTGATAAGGGAACCAATCATTGTAAACACTCACTTTCTTTGTTTTTTACGGCAATATGCCGTGCGGTGGGCAGTTACTTGCTCCTGCAATAAGCAAAAGAAAGAACGTTTGCCGCCTTTTCGGACGGCGGGATTTTTGAAACACCCGCTTTTCCGACCGGGAGTTTCAAAGGCGCGTCAGAGCAACTTTTTTCAAAGCCGCTACATAAATATATTTTACCATAAAACCGCAAATTTCGCCAATATATTCGGCATTCGTGGTCATGGTTAAATACACAAATATACGCGAGAGAAATTGTATAAATCGCCGATTAACTTAACTTTTTGAGATCGTCAAGGAATTGGGCAAGCTTCTGCTTGTCGCTCGCCCAGGAGGTGCAAAGCCTCATGCAGTCGTGGTCGTCGTCGACGTGGCTGATAAAGGTGAGTGAATAATCCTTTTCCAGCTCGGCAATAAGCTTTTTGGGGAAGATGGGGAAGATCTGGTTGGTTACGGGTGCGGCATCAAACTTATAGCCAAGCGCAGCGATTCCTTCTGCCAGATACTCCGCCATTTCATTGGCGTGTCTTGCAAGCTTGAAGTAAAGGTCGTCGGTGAAAAGCTGCTCAAACTGCAGTCCAAGCAGTCTGCCCTTTGCCAGCATGCCGCCGCGCAGCTTTATCATATAGCGGAAATCACGTCCCAGCTTGGGGTCGTTGAAAACGACAGCCTCGCCAAACAGCGCACCGTTTTTGGTGCCGCCGATAAAGAAGATGTCGCAAAGATCTGCCATGTCGGGCAGCGTGATGTCGCTGCTGCGGCAGGTAAGTCCGCAGCCGAGTCTTGCGCCGTCGACAAACAGCGGGATTCCGTAATCCTGACAAACCTTGTGTATCGAATGCATTTCAGCCTTGCTGTAGATGGTGCCCATCTCGGTGGACTGGGATATGTAGACCATTGCGGGCTGGGGGAAATGCTCGGCGATGGGATTTTCTGCATGCTCCTTCAGCACTGCTTGGATAGCTTCGGCGGTGATTTTGCCCTCTACCGAGGGGATGGCGATTATTTTGTGTCCGGTCGATTCAACGGCACCGGTCTCGTGGGCGTTGATGTGGCCAAGGTCGGAGGAGATTACGCACTGATGCGGGCGCAGCAGCGAAGAAATTACGGTAAAGTTGGTCTGGGTTCCGCCGACTAAAAAATGGATGTCGGCAGTTTCGCTCTTCATTGCGCGGCGGATGGCGGCCTTTGCACGTTCGCAAAAGTCATCGACGCCGTAGCCGGGGGTCTGTACCAAGTTGGTTTCGCAAAGGGCGTTCAGAATAGACTGGTGCGCGCCTTCGCTGTAATCGTTGGCAAAGCTGTATTTCATTTAAGAACACTTCCTTTAGAAATATATGTATAAAAGTATATCAATAAACCGGTTTTTACACAACCTAAAACTGTATTGTCGAGGAGGAAAAAAGCACTGTATCGCAGCATATATTTATTTAAAACGCTTAAAAGGGGAGTTTTTATGAATCAGCGTACCATAGATGAATATATCGGCGAGATGATGCGGATGCGGGCGCGCTCATCGCTGCCGCCGACCGAGCAGTTTAAACCCAAAGAAGAGCCTCCGGCGGTGATAAATCTGGGGCATGAAACCCCCTCCGATCTTGAAAACGGCACCGAAAAGGAGGACTTTTCCTCCAAAGATACCGAACTGCCGCCCGAAGAAGCCGAACAGGTTTTTGAGCCGATCACCGACATGCCGACCGAGCCGCCGATTTCTGAAAGCGACGCCGCAAGAGAAAAATTTGATTCAGAAGAGCAGATTGAGCAGCGTATAGAACAGGATGAGCAATATCAGATCCAAACCGAATTGCCCAAACCGCAGGATGACAAAGGCAGCGGAAGACTTATCGTTAATGTCACGACCGGAGGCGGATTATTCCCAGTTGAGGGCGCGTCGGTGATCGTAAGTGACATCGAATCGGCGGGCGGCGCCGAAATTGCAGCGGTCATCACCGACATCAGCGGCAAGACACCGGTGATATTTCTTCCCGCCCCCGCACGGGCGATGAGCCTTACTCCGACCGAAAAGGGGAACGGAGCAGATGCCAGAGCGAGATATGCCGTTACCGTGATGTCCTCCGGATATGTCACCGCAATAGCTGAGGGCGTTTCGGTTTTTGACGGCGTGACATCCATTCAAAAGGTGGATATGCTGACCAAATCGGCCGCCGACGGAAACGATTCCCCTCGGATAATAGAGGAAGACACCGTCTACCGACTTTGAGAAAGGAGCAAAATTATGCCGGAGCCTTACATCCCCGAAACGATAACGGTGCATCTGGGCAGGCCCGATTCAAACGCCCCGAATGTCACGCTGCCCTTTGCCGATTATATTAAAAATGTCGCTTCCAGCGAGATCTATCCCACCTGGCCCGAAAATGCGCTGCGGGCGAATATTTACGCCATCGTCACCTTTGCGCTCAATCGAATCTACACCGAGTGGTACCGCTCCCGCGGATATGATTTTGACATAACCAACTCCACATCCTACGATCAGGCGTTTGTAAAGGACAGAGATATCTTCGAAAACATCAGCGTCATCGTCGATGAGCTGTTTAACGATTACGTTGTAAAGCAGGGCGGCATCGAGCCTTATTTCACCCAGTTTTGCAACGGCACCACCGCCACCTGTGACGGGCTTTCGCAGTGGGGGACGGTGTCGCTTGCCGATGAGGGCAAAACGCCCTATCAGATTTTGCAGTACTATTACGGCGATGACATAAACATCGAGAAAAACGCTCCTATCCGTGCGCCTTACGCCAGCTTTCCGGGTTATACATTAGGGCGCGGCATCGCAAATCGGGAGGTAAATATCCTTCAGCAGGAGCTGAATAGAATCGCCAAAAACTATCCCGCAATTTCTCGGATAGAAAACGTAAACGGAGTTTTCGACGGACCGACCGAACAGGCGGTCAAGGATTTTCAGCGGGTGTTCGACCTGCCCGTCACAGGGCGGGTGGATAAGGCAACGTGGTACGCCATAAAGCGGTATTTCACCGCCGTAAAAGAGCTTTCGGAGCTTTCCTCCGAGGGATTAAGCTTTGATGAAGCGGCGCTCGCCTATCCGGAGAGGCTGGAAAAAGGTTCAAGCGGGGCGGGAGTAAGCTCGCTTCAGTATCTTTTAAGCGTTATCGCCTATTTTAACCCCGATTTGGAAAAACTGCCGATAGACGGAGATTTCGGAACAGCCACCGAAAATGCCGTGCGGGAATTTCAGCGCTTTTACGGCATCGAGCCGAGCGGCGTGGTCGGCTCGGCAACCTGGGCAAAGCTGCTGTCGGTCTATTCCGAGGTGCTGGGCGGACTAAGCAGCGGCTACGCGCGGGAGCGGGCGAAGCTTTATCCCGGCTATTTCCTTGCCGAAGGCTCACAAGGGGCGGATGTGACTGACCTGCAGACCTATCTATCGGCAATCGGCGGGCAGTTTGATTCACTCGATATAATACCGATAACAGGCTATTACGGCAGCCAGACCCGAAACGCTGTGCAGGCGTTCCAGCGGCTGTTCGGTCTGCCGCAGACGGGGGCGGTCGGCCCCGCGACATGGTATCAGATAGCACGGCAGTATGACATGACGATCGGCGCGATGTGAATTTTGCCGCCGCCCTTGCCGAGCTAAAATGTTTGTAGTAAAATCCTAATTAGCAGAAAAATATCCCTTTGCATAGGATGAAAGTGACTGTCTTATCATTGGGAGGAATTTGATGCTGATTTGGTTCGAATCACTTTCGCCGCCGCTGCAGGGATTGCTTGCAACGCTTTTTACCTACGGGTTTACCGCATTGGGCGCGGCGCTGGTGTTCTTTTTTAAAACTGTCAACAACAACGCGATGGATGCCATGATGGGCTTTGCTGCGGGAGTTATGACGGCAGCATCCTTCTGGTCGCTGCTTTCGCCCGCCGTCGAGCTTGCATACGAGCTTGGCGCCAACGCATGGCTTACCGTCACGGGCGGATTTCTTTCGGGTTGGATTTTCGTCATGCTGTCGGAGCAGCTGATGGATAGAATAAGTCCCGACATAAAGGGCGACAGCAGCCTTAAGAGAAGCATTTTGCTGACGTCAGCCGTCACGGTGCACAACATTCCCGAGGGAATGGCGGTCGGTGTGGCTTTCGGCTGTGCCGCTATGGGAATAGCGGGCAGCACGCTGCTTTCGGCGGCGCTGCTGGCGCTGGGAATAGCGCTGCAGAACTTTCCCGAGGGAAGCTGCGTTGCCATGCCGCTTCGTGCCGATGGCTGCAGCAGACTTAAAAGCTTTCTTATCGGTCAGGCTTCGGGCATGGTCGAGCCGATTGCGGGCGTGATCGGCGTGCTGTTTGCCATGACCATGCGGTCAATATTGCCGCTCACCCTCTCCTTTTCGGCGGGGGCGATGATAGCGGTGGTCTGCTCTGAGCTTATCCCGCAGGCTTTTAAAGATAACAAAACAGTCGCTTCCTACGGTGTTATGATGGGTTTTGCCGTCATGATGGCGCTGGATGTGGCGCTTGGATAAACAAAACAAGGGGGAATAAAAATGAAAACGGGCGCATCCACCTCCTGCCTTTTCCCGATGCTTACCGAGCAGTCGCTCGATAGGCTGTTGGCGCTGGGTGTAAAAAATATAGAGGTGTTTTTTAATTCTCCCTCGGAGTGCGACAAACAGTTTGTCAGAGAAATGAAAGCTGCCGCCGATGCGGCGGGAGCAAAGATAATCTCTTCTCATCCCTATACCTCCGAGATGGAGGGAGTCTGCTTCTTCGGCAGCTATTCCCGCCGCTTTGATGACGAAGCCAAGGCGTATGGGCGATATTTTGAAGCCTGCCGTCAGCTTGGCGGCGACATATTCGTGTTGCACGGTGCGAGAAGCTTTATAAAGCTGGAGCGGGATTTTTATTTCGAGCGTTTCTGCCGCCTGCGTGAATATGCCGCCACCTTTGGCGTGCGGCTGCTGCAGGAAAATGTAGCACGCTGCCACAGCGGCAGCCTCGATTTCATCCGAGATATGAAAGCGGCTATCCCCGATGTTGAATTTGTATTGGATGTAAAGCAGTCGATAAGAGCAGGTATAGACCCATTTTTGATGCTGGATACCATGGGCAAAAACCTTGCCCACCTGCATTTAAGCGACCACAGCGCGGACTGCGATTGTCTTGCCCCCGGCGACGGCGATTTTGACCTCGAGGGCTTTGCCAAGGCGCTTAAAGCCGCCGATTATAAAGGTCACGTCATGCTGGAGCTTTACAGCTGGCATTTTGACGGCGAGCAGAAAATTGCCGACGGCATAAAGCTTTTTGATAAGTTCTGGAAATGAAAAACAGAGAAATCGCTATTGAAATTTTTGGAAAAACAGGTATACTTATAGGATAAGAATACAAAATTATACAAATTGAGGATGTTTTAAGAACGGAGGGACAGCCATGAAATGCCCCTATTGCTCCGGCGATGAAAGCAAAGTTGTCGATTCCCGCCCCGCAGATGACGGCGAGCGCATCCGCCGCCGCCGCGAGTGTTTAAGCTGCCAAAAGCGCTTTACCACCTATGAGGCGGTCGAGACCATTCCGGTGATGGTGCTTAAAAAGGATGGCTCTATAGAGGCTTTTTACCGCGACAAGCTGCTCAACAGCATGCTGCGTGCCTGCGAAAAGCGTCAGGTATCGCTTTCCGAGGTCGAAAAAGCGGTGGATGAGATAGAGATGTCGCTGCAAAATTCGATGGAGCGAGAGATCCCCACCACCTATATCGGCGAGCTTGCCATGGAAAAGCTTAAATCCATCGACGAGCCTGCCTATATTCGTTTCGCCTCGGTTTACCGCCAGTTTAAGGATATCAACTCCTTTATGGATGAACTGCGCCTGCTGCTGGAAAAGAACAGCAAAAATTAAAGCAGGTTTATCAACCCCGGACGCTGTGAACGCAGAATCCGTTGGGCGCTTAAAATAAAATCAGAAAGCTCCGAAAGTGCTTCGGGGCTTTTTTCTTTTTGCAAAACAAAAATTCGCACCCGGTTAAGCGACGTTTCCAGCTCATCGCATTGGCGGGCGCCGTTTATTATGCGGAAAAGATTTTTCTCCCGCTGCCAAAGCCGCTCTATCTTTTGTATCTCGCTCTCGGTCTGGTCAAATCGCTCATGATTAATCTGTTCGGTGATGGCTTGTGCATATTCGGTCATATCCAAGACAGCCGACTCCATTCTATCAAGCGCCATATGACAGCCGATTGCCGTTAGAATAAGCAGCGCCGCCGAAATATAGATCCTTTTCATCGCTTCTCCTTTTTGAAAATTTTATATTTTCCGTCGCGGTCACAGCTCATGGCGAAAATGTCGGAAACCTTTAACCCTTCGGAGGCGAGCACCTTATCCAGCCATTTTTTGTCGCGGCGACAGTAGTTAAGCGCCGCAAAATCGACGTTGCCGTCGCTTATTATCAACATTGGCGGTGCCTCGCAGCCGTCGAGGGATATGTTAAGTGCGCCGTTATCAACGGGGCGGAATCGGTGCTTAGGATAGGTCGAAAGGCTGCCGTTGGTTTCTACGATGGCAAAAAGCACCTCGTCGATATCGAAAATACCGTTGGTGCGCAGCAGTTCCATCAAATCATCCAGCGACCACCGAAGCGACCGCAGCTCCTTTTCGTCCAGCATGCCGTCACGGATCACGCAGCGGGCATGCCCCATGGCAAATCCGCGAAAGCTGCGGGATTTAAGCGCCAGCGCCGAAAAAAGCACCTCCATGCAGGCGAGCAGTATTACCGCCAGCAGCGCGTTTATAAGCGGCGATTCGGTGTTTTCTATCGGTACCGCGGCGATGTTGGAGATCATTATGGTGGTGACCAATTCAGAGGGCTGAAGCTCGCCTATCTGGCGCTTGCCCATAAAGCGCAGCGCCACCGAAACAAAAACATATAAAAAGAAGGTGCGCCAAAGCGAAATAAACATAAAACCTCTCCGTTTCGAAACTTAAGCTTTAAATATAATTCGCTTTTTTGCGCATAATAAAAGCAAGTAAATTAAAATAGTAGCTTCCAAATCAAAGCAAAAATTTTTCATACTGACAAAATCGGCGAAAGCAAGCCTAAAGTATAAATCCGCCAATGGAAGAGACAGCAGAGAATGGCTTTAAATCAGCAATTTTCCGCGGCTTTGCGCCTGCTTATTCGGAAAGATAATAAAGAGCGGAAAATGCCGCTCATTTCGGAAAGGAGGTGCGTTGATTGGCAAAACAGATCTTGCGGATATTGGCGGCGATCACCGTCGTTGGAATGATAGGCCTGCTGACAGCTGTTGCGGTGCTCGACGGCATGCTGCCCGACCGATACTATGTCACAAAAGGGCAGCGGTTTGATTTCCCGCCAAGCAGGCTCAACATCAAAGCCGACGGCTGGGCAAACAACCTGCCCGATAATTTGCTTTCCCGGGCGGGCAATGAGTATTCGCTCAAGCTTTCGCTGCCCTGCGGCGCGGTGATAAAGACGGTCAGCGTTCAGGTGGTGGAGCCTGACACCGTCATCCCCGCAGGCACGCCGTTCGGCATAAAGATGTTTACCGACGGCGTCATGGTGGTGGGATTAAGCGATATTGATCTTGCGGGTAAAAATGTCAATCCCGCCAAAAACGCGGGGATAAAAACGGGTGATATTATAATTTCGATAGACGGCAAAAAGGTTTATTATAACGAGGATGTCGGCGAGATAGTTGGGGTAGCAAACGGCAAAGCGATGCAGATAAAATATATCCGTGACGGAAATGAAAAGACAACGGTGCTTACCCCCGTGAAGGATGAAAACGGAAGCTATCGCGCGGGAATGTGGGTGCGCGACAGTTCGGCGGGGATAGGCACCATGACCTTTTACGATCCGCAAAGCGGCTGCTTCGGCGGATTAGGTCATGCCATCTGCGACGTCGACACCGGAGAGATGATGCCGCTGTCAAGCGGGGAGGCGGTGGATGTCACCATAACCGGCGTTAACCGCGGCAGCAGCGGTTTCCCCGGTGAACTGAAGGGCAGCTTTTCTTCCAACAAGGTGATAGGAGAGCTTAATAAAAACGACAAAACCGGCATCTACGGCAGCTGTTTGACAGCTCCCGCGCAGCACAAGCCGGTCCCGATAGCTACCAGAACCGAGCTGCATCCGGGTGAAGCGCAGATATATTGTACCGTTTCGGGCAATACTCCTCAAAGCTATGACGTGATGATAGAAAAGGTGTCGCTTGCCGACAGCGGCTCGACCAAAAACATGGTGGTGAGAATAACCGATCCCGATCTGCTTCAGGTTACGGGCGGCATCGTGCAGGGCATGAGCGGCAGCCCAATCATTCAGGACGGAAAGCTTGTCGGCGCAGTGACCCACGTTTTTGTCAACGACCCGACGAGGGGTTACGGAATTTTCATCGAGAATATGCTGGACGCGGCAGGATAAACGATTTGACAGGGGCAGCGATGCCCCTGTCAATTTTTGTGTTTTGTGGTATCATTGAAAAAAGAACTGTAAGGAGAAATATTACGGATGGAACTGTTTGACATAAACCAAGCGATAGAAAGAATAATTCTGATGGAGCGATGCTTTGATGCGCTGCAAAACGCAGATGCTGCGGCGATAAAAGCGGATGACTCGCTTAAAGAGCAACTGTGGCTGCTGACGCAGTATTATCAAGGCGGGAAGTGGATTTTAGATTATGAACTTGATGAAAAGGGACTGCTCCCGTGTGATTTAAAACGCGGCGTGCTGTCGCAGGACGCGGTTTTTGATTTGCTGGATAAAATAAACAAGTAATTTAGTTGCTGTCTTTTCATATATGCTGTATACAGTTGCGTTTCCTTATCAGGATATCTGCACCTATTATGCAAGTGACAACAACGGCTCCGGCTATAAAGACCGCGAAGATTACGCCCATCTCTGCTGCATAATGCCCGAATAAATTTAAGTTACATAAAATAACAGGGGACAAATGCCCCTGTTATTTCTTATTTTTGCGTGATATAATCAAATTTATCCCAAGTTTATTGGAAAAGAGATATAAAATGAGCGAGATAGTGATTCAGGCGATAGGATTTTTAGGCCTGCTGTTTTTTATAATTTCTTATCAGATAAGATCCAACAAGGTGCTGTTTTTGTGCCAGCTTATGGGATGTGTGGTTTTTTGCATCCAGATGCTGCTGCTTGGCGCCTATACCGGTGCGGTAAGCCTGCTGGTCAATATTTTGAGGAATATTTTGCTGCTTAAAATAAACGACTGGAAGTGGGTGAAAAGCAGATGGACGCTGACGGCGGTGATAGCATTGCTGACGGCGGTTACTGCCTATACCTGGAGCGGTGCTTTAAGCCTTTTGCCGTTTGCATCGGTTGCGGTGACCAGCATAGGCTACTGGACTGACAACGCCCAGAAGATAAGGCTTTCGCAGCTTATCGGTTCTCCCTGCACGCTGCTGTACGATATTTTTGTCAAAACATGGGGCGGCGCAATAAGCGAAGGAATGACTATTGTTTCAATTATAGTTTCGATAGTGCGGTTCGGCTGGAATGACCTTGACGATAAAAAATTAGCATAATGATTACCGAAAAAGGAGATAAGTGATATGATGATTCATTCCTTTTTACTTATAGGACAGTCCAACATGGCGGGCAGAGGCTTTTTTGATGAGGCGATAGAGGTCGACAGCAGCCGCATCTCGGTGCTGCGCAATGGCCGCTGGATGCCGATGTATCGCCCCGTAAATAACGACCGCTCCTTTTCGGGAGTAAACCTTGCCGAAAAATTTGCCGAGCTTTACGCGAAAAAATATAACGTAATGGTTGGCCTTATCCCCTGTGCCGACGGAGGTACCCGACTTGACCAGTGGGAGCCGGGCAGTCTGCTGTTTGACCACGCCGTTTTTCAGGCAAAGCTTGCGCAGCGCAGCTCCACCATCGCCGGCGTGCTGTGGCATCAGGGCGAATCGGACTGCGACCCCATGCTCTATCCCACCTATCAGCCCCGATTCGAGGCGATAATGAACGCATTTCGAAAGGAACTTGACCTTTACGACGTTCCCTTTGTACTTGGCAAGCTGGGCGATTTTCTGGCGGAGTGCGATCACCCCAGAATAAAGCACTTGGAGAATTACCACCATGTAAACGACGCACTGGAAAAGATCGCCGAAACAAATCCCATGACGGCGCTTGTTTCGGCAGAGGGCTTGACCGCCAACGCCGATCAGCTGCATTTTAACGCGAAATCGCTTTATGAGTTCGGCATAAGATACTTTGAGCAGTTTGAAAAAACGAGAGATCCCAACAAGGTTTTTGTTGAAAAGGACTGCGCCGATGCCGTTTCGATGCTTCCGATAGAAGCGCTGTAAGAGGTGACTAAAATGAAAGATAACTGCATTTTCTGCGAAAAAGAGCTCAATATGATGCAAAAGAAAAAGCTTTATTGCGGACACAGTACCCAGACGGTTTGCGCCGACTGCTACCGCCGGTATAAAGAGCTAAATTCGGTGGAAAGAGCCGAGGCTGCGTTAAACACCGGCAGGGCAGAGGACGAGGAGAAGATCAGAGAATACCTCGACCCGATAAGAGAGATGGAAAAGGCAAAGGCAGAGAAGCAAAAGGCACAAGATGAGCAGAGAAAATCGGGGAAAAGCTGCCTTAGATGCGGCGCTGATATGCTCGATTACGGTGACGTCACCTTTAAGCTCGGCGAAGAGACCTTTTTCTTCAGCGATATGAATCGCCTTGCAAGCGGTTCGCTCACTATGAAGGTTCTGCGTTGCCAAAGCTGCGGCAAAGCGGAATTTTATATCCCCGATGCCGAACAGCTTGAAAAAGCGGCAGAGCAAAACAAAAATTAACAAATGATAAGGAGCGATCGTATGAATCTTTCCAAAGTGCATCACGTTGCCGTGATCGGCAGCGATTATCAAAGATCCAGACATTTTTATGTCGACCTGCTGGGCTTTGAAGTGATAAGAGAGAATTTTCGTCCCGAGAAAAACGACTGGAAGATAGACCTAAAGCTCGAAGATATGGAACTTGAGCTGTTTATCGCTCCCGATCACCCCAAACGTCCCAGCTATCCCGAGGCATACGGTCTGCGCCACCTTGCCTTTTATGTCGATTCGGTCGAGCAGACGGCAAAGGAGCTTAATCAAAAGGGGATAGAAACCGAGCCTGTCCGCATCGACCCCTTCACCGATAAAAAGATGACCTTCTTTTTTGATCCCGACGGACAGCCGCTGGAGATACACGAATAACGACAGAGGAAGTTTTGGTTTATGATATACCTTTTGCTCGCCATATTAAGCAGCGCGGCAATATCGATTTTTATGCGTATCTCTTCGCAGGGCGGCAGCCGTGGCATGGGCATGTTCTGCTGCAATTACACCGTTTGTATGGCAATGGCGATATTTTATGCCGATTTTAAAATTGCGGCACCGAACCACCCGGAATTCGGCAAAACAATAGTTATAGGAGCAATTTGCGGCGCGCTGTTTCTGATAAATTTTCTGCTGCTTCGCTTTAATATTATGCGCAGCGGTGTGGTGCTGTCATCTCTCTTTATGAAGCTGGGACTGCTGGTGCCGATATTGCTTTCGATAGCGGTATACGGTGAAGCGCCTACCGTTCTTCAGCTTGTCGGATTTGCGGCGGCGGTTGCGGCGATAATCCTCATGAATTTTGAAAAGCAAAGCGGAACGCAAAAGGCTAATATACCACAGCTTTTGCTGCTGCTTTTTTTGGGTGGCTGCGGCGATGCCATGTCAAAAGTTTTTGAGCGCCACGGCGCCGCCGAACAGGGTGACATGTTTTTGTTCTACACCTTTTTCACGGCGTTTCTGCTCTGCATAGCGATCATGGCGGTAAAAAAACAGCCGCTTTGCAAAAACGACATCTTGTTCGGATTGCTTATCGGCGTGCCGAACTTTTTCAGCTCCAAATTTTTGCTGCTTGCGCTTGGAAAGCTTCCCGCGGTGATAGTATATCCGAGTTTCAGCGTAGGAACTATTTTGACGGTCACCGCTGCCGGCGTATTGTTCTTTAAAGAACGCCTTACCACCCGTCAAGCGGCGGCTTTAGCGGTTATTTTGGCGGCACTGGCTATGTTAAATGCTTAAAACAGCATATAGTATTCATTTTCAGCAATAAAAATCTACATTTTTTGATAAAATATCCGTTTTTAAGTGATTTTGTAGCTTCACCTTGCGTCAAAGTGTGATATAATAACTATATATATCGTTTTGCGTGCACTGAAGTTTTGGCGGCCTCCTAAAATTGGCATACATTCCTCACCGGCAGCATAACTTTTGTATAACGACCGATGACATTTTTAAGACAGACAGGAGGACGGTCGCTTGGAAAATAATATCCCGGAAAATGAGCAGGCAGAAGTTGAAAAAGAGCCTTACATAGGAAGTGTGCGTTTTTTTAAAAATATCATTCTGCTTTTGGTGGTCGTAATGATTGCGATTCCCACTGCAACGACCTTTTGCTACCGCTCTAAACTGAAAAGGGCAAATGAAAAGATCGCCATAACGCAGCAGCAGCTGACCGATTTGCAGCCTGTTGCGGCAACTGATAAGAAAACAGAAGAAAAACCAAAGGCAGAGGGCGAAACATCTGCCGATGCTCCCGCATATCAGCAGCTTTACCCCGATTTTTATGCACCGCAAAAGTATTCGGCATCAAAGAGAAGAGAAAACACCATGTTCCTCACCTTTGATGACGGCCCAACCAGAAGGACGGACGAGATTTTGGACATACTCTCACAGCGCGATATCAAAGCGACCTTCTTTGTGGTGCATCACAATGATACCGGAACAGCAGAACGACTCAAGCGTATCGTAGATGAAGGACACACCATAGCGATGCATTCCTATATCCACGATTATGCTAAGATATATGATTCGGTTGAAACTTTCCTTGAGGATATGTACAAGATATTCAGCGAGATAAAGGAGACCACCGGACATACCCCGACAATATTCAGATTCCCCGGCGGAAGCATAAACGTTTACAATGCCACGCTGTATCAGGAGATGCTCTCTGAGATGATACGCCGCGGATTTGTACCGTTTGACTGGAATATGTCGATGGAGGATGCCGCAAATCCTCCGCTGGAGATCTCTCAGCTGGTGGCAAACGTTGTGGACGGAGCTTCCAAGACCAAGCGCGGCGTGCTGCTTATGCATGACAGCGCCGACAAATTTAATACCGTTGAAGCGCTTCCGATAGCGATCGAACGGCTGAAAAATATGGGCTTTAATTTTGACCGACTGACGCCTACCGACGTACCGGTTATATACAAATATAAAGAGTAATTGAGAGGATGGAAATGATGAGCAATAACAATAATAAAAACAATCTCAACAAGGCTATGTTTGATATGTTCGGAGTCGGTAAAGCTCCTGAACAGGAAAAGAAGGAAACCGCTCCTGTAAAGGAACAGGCAGCAGTTGTCAAAACCGAAGCTCCCGCTGTAGTAAAAGTTGCTCCCGCTGCAAAGGCTACCTACATAGCAGAAGGCATCGTTATCGAAGGCAACATCACCGCCAAGGGCGATATCGAAATGGCGGGTGAGCTTAAAGGCAATCTTGTTTCGGGCGGTGCCGCAACCGTTCACTCCAGCGTTATTGGCAATGTAACCGCATCGGCAATCACGCTCATTGATTGCTGTGTTACCGGTGATCTCAGCGCAAGCGGAGACATTGTTGTCACCGAAAACAGCGTTGTAAACGGAAACATAAAGGGCAATTCGCTCTCTTGCTCCGGCAAAGTTAACGGCGATGTTGTTGTCAAAGAAAATGTTTCGCTTGACAGCAGCGCCCGTGTGATAGGAAATATCACCACCGGCAGCATGATCGTTGCCCGCGGCGCTGTTATCAAGGGCACCATCGAGATGCGCGCCGATAGTTGATCTATAAATTTGCAAAAAGCAGAACTACCCGACCTGCAGTATCTGCAGGTCGGGTTTTATCGTTTATAGGAAAATATACACCAAGCATCGCAGTATTGCTATTCAAAGGGTTTTGGGCGCTGAATGAAGAAAAACGCAACCCCCGCGCGGCATCCGCCGCGCCGCCCCCTGACGGAGGGGGCTTATTCCGCTAAAGGAAAAGAACAGCTTTAAGAAAGGTGATTTCGCCAATGGCTGCCGGTTCTCTCATGCTCGATCGTTTCCCTTAACACAAAGACTTATAGTCCGCAAGACGCAAAAAAGCCGCTTTCCGTTTGGAAAGCGGCTTTTTAAAAGCGTTAGTAACGGTTAAATTACTTAACCTCTACCTTAGCGCCAGCCTCGGTGAACTGAGCAGCAAGAGCCTCAGCGTCAGCCTTGGAGATGCCGGTCTTGAGGGGCTTGGGAGCGTTGTCAACGAGTTCCTTGGACTCCTTGAGGCCGAGGCCGCAAACGTCCTTAACGAGCTTGATAACGCCCATCTTGGAAGCGCCAGCCTCAACAAGGATTACGTCGAACTCGGTCTTCTCTTCAACAGCAGCAGCGCCACCAGCAACGGGGCCAGCCATCATTACGGGAGCAGCAGCGGATACGCCAAACTCCTCTTCGATTGCCTTAACGAGCTCGTTGAGCTCGAGAACGGTCAGGGTCTTGATTTCTTCTACAAATTTTACGATCTTCTCAGAAGCCATGATCAATTTACCTCCTGTAAATATTAATTAGTTAGTTGTTTTTTAAAATTGATACTGCGGAATCGAATTATTCAGCAGCGGGTGCCTCAGCAGCAGCTTCAGCGGGAGCTTCCTCTGCGGGAGCTTCGCCGCTCTTCTCTGCGATTGCATTAAGAGCGCAAGCCAGACCACGAAGGTTGCCGGTAAGAGCGGAAAGCAGCATGGACAGAAGTCCTTCTCTGTTGGGCAGGTTGCCAAGCTCGGAAACCTTAGCTGCATCGATAACGCCGCCATCTACGAAACCGGCCTTAACGGTGAACTTACCCTTAGTAGAGTCTGCATACTTGGTGAGGATCTTAGCAGCTACGACCGGATCCTCCTTGCTTACTGCGAGAGCGGAGGTGCCGTTGAGGTGCTCCTTAAGAGCATCAAAGCCTACCTGCTCAGCAGCGCGCTCGAGAAGGGTGTTCTTTACTACGAAGTACTCAACGCCTGCCTCACGCAGCTCCTTACGAAGCTTGGTGTCATCAGCAACGGAGATGCCCTTGTAGTCAACCAGTACACCTGCTGCGGAGCCCTGAAGCTTCTCAACAAGACCTGCTACAACTTCCTTCTTTTGAGCTAATACCTTTTCACTTGCCAATTTGATTCACCTCCTGTAATAGGTTGATATCAAATCCAAAGTAAGCAAAAAGCTCCTTCCCACAGACGCGGGAAAGAGCTTGTCAAACACAAATTATGTTTGCACTCATTCCTCGGCAGGCGGCAAAACCTTACGCATAAAGCACCTGCTGTCTTTGGATCGTGACAACTCTGATAATATATCACAGACAAATGGCTTTGTCAAGCCGTTTTTTGCGATATTTAAGCGATTTTTTCAAAAATCATCCCCGCGGAATAAAATCCGCGGGGAAAAATGATTTCTTACTTCTCAGCTACTACTGCAGAACCCTGGAACTTAGCGGTGTTGATCTTAACGCCGGGGCCCATGGTGGTTGCAACTACGCAGCTTCTTACGTACTGACCCTTTGCAGCAGCGGGCTTAGCCTTGATTACAGCGCCCATGAGAGCATCAAAGTTCTGCTGGAGCTTCTCAACGCCAAAGGAAACCTTGCCGATGGGGCAGTGGATGATGTTGGTCTTGTCGAGACGGTACTCGATCTTACCAGCCTTAGCCTCGGTAACAGCACGTGCTACGTCGGGGGTAACGGTGCCTGCCTTGGGGTTGGGCATGAGGCCACGCGGGCCAAGGATCTTACCGAGACGGCCGATAACGCCCATCATGTCGGGAGTTGCGATAACTACGTCGAACTCCATCCAGCCTTCCTGCTGGATCTTTGCAACGTACTCATCTGCACCTGCGTAATCAGCGCCTGCATCGAGAGCCTTCTGAACGTTGTCGCCCTTGCAGAATACAAGTGCGCGAACCTTCTTGCCGGTGCCGTTGGGGAGAACTACGGCGCCACGAACCTGCTGGTCAGCGTGACGGGAGTCAACACCCAGACGGATGTGCATCTCAACGGTCTCATCAAACTTAGCCTTAGCGGTCTTTACGCAAAGGTCAAGTGCTTCTTCGGTTTCGTAAAGCTTGAGGGATTCAACAAGCTTTGCGCTTTCAACATACTTCTTTCCGTGCTTCATCTTGCATCCTCCTCTCAGTCTACTACTTCTACGCCCATCGAACGAGCGGTGCCTGCTACCATGCTGATAGCGGTCTCAAGGCTGGAAGCGTTGAGGTCAGGCATCTTGGTGGTAGCGATCTGAGCAAGCTGCTCACGGGTGATCTTGCCAACCTTGGTCTTGTTGGGCACGCCGGAGCCACTCTCGATGCCGATAGCCTTCTTGATGAGGATAGCAGCAGGGGGAGTCTTGGTGATAAAGGAGAAAGAGCGGTCAGCGTAAACGGTGATAACTACCGGGATAGTCATGCCGATATCGCCCTTGGTGCGCTCGTTGAATTCCTTGGTGAATGCCATAATGTTAACGCCGTGCTGGCCAAGTGCGGGGCCAACAGGGGGTGCCGGAGTTGCCTTTCCGGCGGGGATCTGAAGCTTGATATAGCCTACAACTTTCTGTGCCATTATACTTTGCCCTCCAAATTAGTGGTTAATGTGCGGGGTCTCTCTCGTACCCCTCCCACAGGCCGCCTTTCAAACGGCCCATCTGCGCATTGCGCATTGCTTACAATTTTTTAACCGAGCGCGGCGACCTGATCGAGCGAAAGCTCGACGGGAACGTCCTTGCCCATCATGGAAACGGTAACTCTTACGATGCCCTTTTCCTTGTCGATCTGGTTTACGCGGCCGATAAATCCGCCGAAGTAACCGTCGGTGATGGAAACGCTGTCGCCCACTGCAAAGTTGATCTCGATCTCGTTGGATTCAACGCCGAGACGCATAACTTCCTCATCGGTGAGCGGAACGGGCTTGGAACCGGGGCCAACGAAGCCGGTAACGCCGCGGATATTGCGAACGACATACCAGGTCTCGTCGTTCATCACCATCTTGATAAGAACATAGCCGGGGAATACCTTTCTCTCGACTTCCTTCTTGCCCTTTTCGGTGATCTCGGTGACCGTTTCGGTAGGAACCTTGACCTCACAGATCAGTTCCTGAAATTTGCGGTTTTCAACCGCCTTAATAATGCTGTCTGCCACCTTGTTCTCGTATCCCGAGTAGGTGTGTACCACATACCATCTGGCTAACTCAGACATTTTACGCCTCCATTAAAAACCGTAGACGGCCTTAACGAGTATACCAACGAGCCAATCAAAGCCGCCGGTGATTACCGCAAAGATAGCAACTGCTACCATTACGACGATGGTGTTGTTGATGACCTGCTTCTTGGACGGCCAGACAATTTTCTTGACCTCTGCCTTCTGGTCGCGGAAGAATTTGCCGATCCGGGCGAAGAAGGACTTCTTCTCAGGCTTTTCTGCCATTTGGATAACCTGCCTTTCTTCGTCTTACTTGGTCTCTTTGTGAACAGTATGCTTCTTGCAGAAACGGCAGTACTTGTTCATCTCGAGTCTGTCGGGATCGTTCTTCTTGTTCTTCATGGTGTTGTAGTTGCGCTGCTTGCATTCGGTGCAAGCCAAAGTGATCTTTACTCTCATTCTTCGGCACCTCCTGTAAATCGGATTGTTTTTGCCTCCCTCAGGGGCTCGTGCCCTCGTTTTTGGGCACAAAAAAATAGACCCTTTTCGAGGTATCTGTAATATTACCATATAAGGACAGCCCCGTCAAGCGTTTTCCAAAAATTATTTTCCCGAAGCAAGCCGCTTCATTCCAAAGGCATTTGGACGCCGATGGAATGAA
>JAFQAX010000077.1 GCA_017399785.1 Oscillospiraceae bacterium
CGCAACGAAGAGTACTGGGCTGGTCTTGAGAACTACCCCACCAAGAACATCGTTTTTAAGGTTCTGCTTGATGATGATACCCGCGTTGCAGCTATTCAGGCAGGCGACGTTGATATGATCTTCAACGTAACCGCTTCCTACTATGATACCCTTAAGGCGGACAGCAACCTTAACGTACTTTCCCGCGGCGGTGCAAACTCCTACTACATGGGCTTTAACCACCGCAAGGCTGATATGGCTAACCTCGAGATCAGAAAGGCCCTTGCAATGGGCATCAACCGCGAAGACGTTGAAGCTATCGCTTACAACAACGGCGTTGGCGGCAAGGCAAACTACAACTTCTGTGTTCCCTCCGGCATCGGTTATGCTGAAGTAGAGCCCGTTGGTTACGATCCCGACGGCGCAATGGAGATCCTTAAGGCTGCAGGCAAGGAGAATATGTCTCTTGTTCTCGGTCACACCTCCTCCACCAAGGCTATTGCAGAAGTAATCCAGGCTAACCTTATGATGATCAACGTAAATGTTGAGCTCCGTCAGGTTGACGCTTCCAACTGGACCGCATTCAAGAAGGCTGACGAGTACGATCTCTTCACCGACTATGCAGCATATCAGGGTGCTCTGCTTTACAACTTCAACCGTTTCTTCCACAGCGCAGGCAGCTCCAATATGTTCAGCTTTAAGTCTGATTCTTACGAGGCTATGGAGAATGAAGTTCTCACCGCAGGCAGCTTCGAGAAGATGATCGAGAAGTTTGCAGATCTCCAGCAGCTCGTTGCTGAGGAACTTCCCATCGTTCCGATCTCCGCAGGCAATCAGATCGCAGCTGTTAAGAAGGACGTAGAGGGCGTAACCCTTGCTCCTTCCACCAACTATATGAACTTCTCTACCATCCGCATCCCCAAGCGCTGATCTGACGGCGGTTTTGAAAAATCAATAGCAGACAGTTAAGCTAAAAAACGCGGAGTGTCTCATTGCTTTTGCGTGAGACACTCCGTTTTAACTTTAAAATCGATATTACTTCTCAAATATTGTAATTATGTAAATGTGAGGGAATATATATGTGGAAATATGTTGTAAAGCGGCTTTTATATCTCATTCCTTGCATTATCGCCGTTTCCTTCATTGTCTATTTCCTGATGGGCTTTTCGGGTGACCCCGCACTTACCATGGCGGGTGATACCGCATCAGAAGCCGAGATTGAAATGATCCGTGAGGAATTGGGCCTCAACCGTCCTTTCCTCGTGCGTTACTTTGACTATATGAGCGGAGTTTTGCGCGGTGATTTTGGCACCAACTTAAATGGTTCCAAAGATGTTTGGACTGAATTTACTGCCAGACTGCCTTATACTATCGTTCTTACTTTTGCGGCAATGCTGCTGCTGATAGTTACATCGCTGCCATTAGGTATTTTGGCGGCACTTAAGCGCGGTAGCTGGATAGATACCGGACTTTCGGCAATATCTATCGCAGCGCTGTCGGTTCCAAACTTCTGGATGGGTCTTATGCTGATACTGCTTTTTGCGGTAAAGCTGCAGTGGCTTCCCGTTTCGGGCGCTGAGGGATGGAAGAGCATCATCATGCCTGCAATCTGTGCAGGTCTCAGCCATGCCGCTCTTCTGACCAGAACCACCAGAACCTCTATGCTTGACAGCCTCAGCGCAGACTTTCTGCGCACTGCACGTGCTAAAGGCGTTCCGGAGCGCACTGTAATTCTCAGACATGCAATGGGCAATGCGCTTATCCCGATAATCACCATTGTCGGCAACCAGCTTTCCACCATTTTTGCAGGTGCCGTTGCGGTTGAGACGGTATTCACCTGGCCGGGCATAGGTTATCTCATCGTAAGTGCTATCCGCGGAAATGAGTTCAACATGGTTACCGGATGCGTTATCTGCACGACCGTATTTGTTGCGTTGATACTGTTGGGCATCGACATTCTTTATGCGTTTGTCGATCCGAGAATCAAGGCCAGATACACCGGAAAGTGAGGGATATAGCATGAGTGTATTTACCAAAAAAGCTTCCGATACAGCTGCAAAAAATAAATATGTGAAAAGAAGCAAAGCACAGGAGATATGGCATCAGTTTAAAAAGAATAAGGGCGCTGTAGTCGGTCTTGTTTTGCTGATAATTATACTGGTCGTTGCATTTGCTGCAGGATTCATCTATGACTTCAAGTCTGATATCTGCATGCTTTCAAGAAACGGAAGATTGCTTCCCCCAAGCCTTCAGCATCCGTTTGGAACCGATCATATGGGAAGAAGCGTTATGGCCCGTGTTCTTTACGGCGCAAGATATTCGCTGCTTATCGGTTTCGTAGTAGTAAGCGTTTCTACCGGTTTGGGAACTCTTCTCGGCGCACTTGCCGGATATTACGGCGGAAAAACTGAAACCTTTATCATGCGAGCTGTTGAAATTTTCCTTATGATACCCAACATCCTGCTCGGTATTATCTTCGTAGCGGCTTTCGGCATAAGCCTTACCAACCTTATGGTGGCGCTCGGTCTTTCTACCGTTCCTCACTTTGCAAGAACGGGTCGTTCTTCTGTTATGACCGTCAGAGGAAACGAGTATGTAGAGGCAGCAAAGGCTCTTGGCGTTTCGGATTTCAAAATCATATTCAAGCACATACTGCCCAATGCACTTTCTCCGATACTTGTTCAGGCTACTACCCGTGTAGCAAGCGCTATCATTTCTGCCGCAACCTTCAGCTTCCTCGGACTTGGTGTTCCTTCTCCGCTGCCTGAATGGGGTGCGATGCTTTCCGATGCACGTCCTTATATGCGCGAATATCCGCATCTTATTATTTTCCCCGGACTTGCCATCATGCTTACCGTTCTCGCCATAAACCTTGTAGGCGACGGACTCAGAGATGCGCTTGATCCCAAGCTCAAGAGATAAGGGGGAGCAGACATGAATCAAAACGAGAATATGGCAGTAAATGCTGCCGCAGAACAGGATATCGTACTGGATATACAGGATCTTGCCATTCGATATGTTACCGACGATGCAACTACATATGCGGTAAACCATATTGATCTTAAATTAAAGCGTCAGGGAACGCTTGGTCTGGTAGGAGAAACGGGAGCGGGCAAGACCACTACCGTGCTTTCAATACTCAACCTTATACCCGATCCTCCCGGTGTCATCGACAGCGGAAAGATTATTGTAAACGGACGAGATGTAAGAAATCTTTCCGCCAAGGAGCTTTCTGAGATGCGCGGTAAAGAAGTTGCAATGATATTCCAGGATCCGATGACCAGCCTTAACCCTGTTATGACTGTGGGTGATCAGATCGCCGAAAGTATCATGCTGCATGAAAAGGTGACTAAGAGCGAAGCTTATGAACTGGCAAAGAAAACGCTTGAAACGGTTGGTATTTCCGGCGACCGTGACGGTGAGTATCCTCACCAGTTCTCCGGCGGTATGAAACAGCGTGTTGTTATCGCAATAGCACTTGCCTGCCATCCCAATATCCTTATCGCCGATGAGCCCACTACCGCGCTGGACGTTACCATTCAGGCGCAGGTTCTTGAACTTATGAAGAACCTTAAAGAGGAATACAAAACCTCTACCATTATGATAACCCACGACCTTGGCATAGTTGCCGAGATTTGTGACGAAGTTGCTGTAATGTATGCGGGAAGTATTGTTGAACAGGGAACGCTCCGCGAAGTGTTCAAAAACACTAAACACCCCTATACTGAGGGCCTTTTCAACTCGCTCCCCAATATGAGTGACCGAAATTCCAAACTGACCCCTATTCGCGGACTTACCCCTGATCCCAC
>JAFQAX010000078.1 GCA_017399785.1 Oscillospiraceae bacterium
AGATACTTCTGCTTCTGCTCCTCGGTGCCGTATGCGAAAATGGGCCAGCTGCCAAGCGATACATGTGCCGAAAGGATAACGCCCGCGCCGCCGTCAACTCTTGCAAGCTCTTCTACCGCGATGGCATAGCTGAGAGCGTCTCCGCCCGCGCCGCCGTACTCCTTGGGGAAAGGGATGCCCATCCAGCCAAGCTGACCGAGCTTTTTAACCGCCTCATCGGGGAATTCATTCTGCTGGTCAAGCATAAAAGCTATCGGTTTTATCTCTTCTTCTGCAAACGCACGGATCTTGGCGCGCAATTCTTCGTGTTGATTGTTGGTCTGAAACAGCATGTGGGTACCTCCTTGAAATTTGTTGTAATTCGATACTTGATGATTTTAGTCCAGTTTAAAGGTAAAAAATAATCACTCCTGTTTAATAAGCGATTTTAAATTATAGGATCTCAGCTCATCATCCAATCGCTGCTGAACGTTTGCCAATCGGCAATGAATGGTGCAGCATCCCTTCTTTTCCTTTCTGGGGCAGTAATAAGCGGGATCCATGCAGGCATTTACGGCATAGTGACTTTCGGTGACTGCCATCAGATCGAAAAGCGAAACTTTATCCAGGTCGCAAGCCAGTCGGCATCCGCCATCGGCGCCGCGCAGAATTTGAACAAATCCCGCCTGAGAAAGCTTTTTGATAATCTTATATGCAAACTGCTGTGGTATCAATTCCTGTTCGGATATCTCACCGACAGATTTTTTTTCGCCATTGAGCAGGCTTTGCAGTATTCTTAACGCGTAATCGGTTTCTCTTGTTATCATCACCGTCGTCACCTCCTTTTGATGATTTAAATATATCAAACTGGACAAACTTAGTCAAGTATGTTTTTGGCATGGTAGGCACAAATATTTCACACCACTTTTGTATGATTTAACCAATAAAAAGTCCCGCCGACAGAACTTAAGCTATCGGCGGGTATTTTCATGCTATTACGTTGGCGGTGCTGCCGCCCGTTTTCTGTTTGGTTATCACTATCTGGCGGTCGATGCGGGTTTTCAGTTCTCCGACGTGCGAGAATATTCCCACAAGGCGGCTGCCTTCGGTAAGCCCGTGCAGGACCTTTATCGCCTGCGAAAGCGATTCGTCATCCAGCGATCCGAATCCCTCGTCGATAAACATCGAATCCAGCCTTATGCCGCCCGCCGTCGACTGTATCTCATCAGCAAGGCCCAGCGCCAGCGAAAGCGAAGCCTTGAACGATTCGCCGCCTGAAAGAGTCTTTACGCTGCGCACCGTGTCGTTGTAGTGGTCGACAACGTCGAGGTCAAGTCCGCTTTGGCTTTGCTTGTTAGCTGCAGTTTTGCGGCGCATAAGCTCATACTGTCCCGAGGTCATCTCAAGAAATCTTACGTTGGCACGGGCAAGGATGCGCTCGAAAAAGGCGGTTTGAACATAGGTCTCCAGCGAGAATTTGTCCGCTCCCGTAAGGCTGCCGCAGGCGGTGTCGCAAAGTTCCTTTATCATGGCGGCGTTTTGTTCTAACCCGAAAAGCTGCTGCAGCTGCTTTTCTATCCGCTGCAGTACAGCACTGTTGGAAGCCATTCTGGCGTGCAGCTTTTTCTGACTTTCAAGCACCGCTGTTCTTTGCTCGGATGCCCGCTGGCACTCTTCCGCTGCGTCAATGCCATCCTCTTCGCCCAGCGCCTCAAGCTGTTTTTGTACAGCCGCCATCTCACTTTCTGCCGCGGTTATCTGCTTTTCACAGTCGAAAAACGCCTGCTGCGCTGCTGCAAAATTTTGTTCCGCCTGCTGCTTTTTGTCAGTCAGTTCGGCTATTTTAGCGGTCGCCTGCGCCTTTTCGGCAAAGGTCAGCTTTTTGACGAGTTCAGCTATCTGTGCGGCAAAACTGTCACAGCGCCCTGCGGCGGCGGTGTACTGCTCCCTTATTTTGAGCAGTTCCTGCTCCAGCTGCTTTAAAAGCTGTTCCTTTTGGGGCAGCAATTGGTCTATCTGATCCTTTCTCTCAAGGTTTTTCTCCTCTGCCGCAATTTTTTGCGCAAGAGTCTTTTGCTCAGCTTTGAGCTGAGGGATGATATCTTTACACTTTTGATAGGCCTGTCCTATCTCACATTCGCCAATTAGTTTGCCTATACTGTTTTCAACAACGCTTTTCTGCGCCACTGCTTCGCCTTTTGCGGCGCCCGCCTGACTTGAAAGCTGCGATGCATTGACCTGCGCCTTGTCATATTCCGCCTTTGCATCATCAAGCTGCTGCCTGGTGGGTGCCGATTGCAGTGGTTTTGCGGGATTCGGATGAGAAACCGAGCCGCAGACGGGGCAAGGCTTTCCCGCTTCAAGCTGCTCTGCCAAAACGCCCGCCTGACCGTCTAAAAAAGCTCGGTTTTTTAAATCGTAATCAGCTTTTGCTTTTTCATAGTCATAGACGGCGGAATTATAGTCCTTTTTTGCGGTGTCGTATTTAGCTACCAGCAGACGATATTTTTCGGTTTCGTTATAAAGCTGTTCAAATCCGATGCGGCGCTGTTCGGTCTGTTCCTTTTGACGCAGCAGCTGCTCTTTAAGCAGACCCGCTTGCTCCAGATTGAGCCGCTCGTCTTTAAGCTTCTGCAATTCATCAGTCAGGTCGGAATGCTTGCGCTCGTTTTGGTTGATTGTCTGAACGCAGCTGACACAAAACTTTTCGGCATCTTTAAGTTCGGATTTTTTTGAATCTATCAGGTCATATTCGGGCAGCTGGGCGGTTATTACCGCCGCCTCGCTCTCCCATTTAGAGGATTCACTCTTTTCAAATTCCGCTTTTTCAAGCTTGGCTTTAAGTGTTTCTTTTAAAATCAGATTTGATGCAGCTTTTTGCTGCGCGGTGTTCAATGCAAGCTTTGCCGCCTGCCTGCTTTTTTGCTTCTCGGCAAGTGCATTTGCCGCCGCAAGTTCGGCATCCGCTTTTTTAAACTCTTCGGCGAGAATCGCCTCGCTCTTTTTATCCTCATCTATCACCGCGAGGATAATATCGGCGGCATCAGCGGGCAGCAGTTGTCCCTTTTTGGCTTTTTCAAGCTGCTCGGCATATTCGCTCTGCATATCACAGCTGCACCCCGAGATATGCTGTTTTAAGGATGCGTAAAGCGCATCCAATTCTCTTTTGACGGAAAGCTCGTCTTTTTTAAGACGGTCCTGCAGCCTGCTGTAAAAATCGGTCTTAAAAAGGCTGCGGAAAATCTCCTGACGCTCCTTTGTTGATGCCAGCAGCAGCTTTAAAAAATCGCCCTGTGCTATCATTGCGATTCTGGAAAACTGACTGCTGTCTAATCCAAGCAGTGTTTCGATATAGCTGTTGACCTCTCTGCGGTTGGTCAAAACGTCGCCGTCTGGCAGCGTAAGCGAAACGCCCGCCGACTCCTTTACCATTTTGTCCCCTCGCAGTGCGGGGCGTTCGTATTCGGGGTTGCGTTCTATCGTATACTGCTTTCCCGCATATTCAAAAGTAAATATCACCTTAGTCGGGGTGATGTTATCGGCATATTTTGAGCGCAGCATACCCGATTCACGGTTATCGCCGCTGGCTTTTTCATAAAGCGCATAGGTGATGGCATCGAAAATGGTGGTTTTGCCCGCTCCGGTGTCGCCGGTGATGAGGTAAAGTCCGCTGTGGCCAAGCTTTTGCATGTCGATCTCGGTGGTTTTGGCATAGGGACCAAACGCCGAAAGGGTAAGCTTTAAAGGCCTCATCTGTTATCACCTCTCATTTCGTCGATTATCCCGCTTATGTATTTTAGCTGCTGCTCGGTCATATCGCGGTTATTCTGTTTTTTGAAGAAATCCGCAAACAGCTCGATAGGCTGCTTTTGTTCGGCGGCTGCAAGCTGAAGCTCGGAATCGTTCACACGGCTGCGGGAGTTATCATAATCAAGCGCCATTATGTTGGGGTATGCGGTGCGCAGCTTTTCCATTACGTATGGGATGTATTCATTGTCGGTCAGAATGATTCGGGCGTAATGGTCGCTTCGATGGGACATAACTTGGTTATAGCTGCCCTTTATCTCTATCATATCACGCAGCGGATCAAGCGGAATAAAGCTTAATTCAAGGCTGCCCTTTTCTTTAAGCTCCACCACCGTTATCGAATTTTTGTTGTTGGCCTCCGAAAAGGAATACTTTATTGGCGTTCCGCAATAGCGGATATTAGGGGTGATATTCTGCGGACGGTGCAGATGCCCCAGCGCAACGTAATCGAATTTTTCAAAAAGCTCAGAATCCACGCTATCCAGCGCGCCGACCGAAGCCTCCTCCGAATCGGAGCGAAGTCCGCCAGTAACAAACTGGTGGGTGATGAGGATATTGCGCTCGGAGATGTCTATATCCATCTGTCCGATCGCGGCGGCAACGGCATCGGAATAGCTTTCGAGCGGCGCTTCGGGAAAGTATCTGCGCAGCTGAACAGGCTTTATAAAGGGCAGCATAAAAATATTGACGCTGCCAAATTCATCGGCAAGCTTAAGCGGCACAGTTTTACCGTTATATGCATCAGAAATGAAAATATTGCTCTTTTTGATAAGTCGGGACGCAAAAGCAAGGCGCTCAGCCGAATCGTGGTTGCCCGATATGATAAAGGCGGGAATGCCGATTTTGGAAAGCTCAAAAATAAAGCGGTCAAACAGCTCCATCGCCTCGGTGGAGGGCACACTGCGGTCGTAGACGTCACCCGCTATCATAATTCCGTCAGGCGTATTTTCTTTTATAATGCTGAGAATCTGCTCTAAAATATATCGCTGATCCTCCAGCAGTGAAAATCCGTGCACCCTTTTGCCGAGGTGCAGGTCGGAAAGATGAAATAGCTTCATGCACATCCCCCTTTGAAAGTCCTTTAGTTAATTATAGTATCTATCGGTTTTTTAGTAAACAAAAACCGCCGAAGTTTAGGCGTACCCTCATAAGAAAACATAGCCTCATCGAAGTCGGTTTTTGCTTAATACTGCGTTGTTTTTTCTTGCGTTACACAAAGCAGCGCTGCGAAAAAACGCCTTGTCTGAAACAAAAACCGCTCTTTACTGAGCGAATAAAGCGTTAAGCCCATCTGCAAAACACAGATGGGCTTAATCAATGTTTTCTTATTCGGCTCCGCCTTTCTCGACGGTTTTGAAAATCATTCTTCCGATATAAGCTTTTGGAAAAAGCGCATATTCTTGTCATCGGAATACATGTCAAAATATTGCGCTGCCGATGCAAGGTCAACGCGCTCGGTGACAAACGGCTCGGTGACCGTTTCTGCCATAACTCCGCCCTGTTCTGGTGCTGCGGCGCGCGGCATGTAGATGCCCGCCGCCGAAGAAAGTGAAAGTCCATACTCCTTGCCGCCGCAAAGGCCCGGCACTATGACACAAAGCTTTTCCTCCTGAGCACGAAACCGAGCCAGCTTGTTGTGAGTGCGTCCAAGGGGCGAAGAAGCTGCCACCGCATAGCGGCAGCCCATGCGGGAGGCAATCCAGTAGGGCTCATAGTGGCCAAGCGTTGCTCCGGACAGCAGCGCGATTTTTCCCAGACGGGATACACCGGGAGTAAGCTTTTCGCCTGCGGTCACCCCCAAACGCCTTTCGGTCTCGGACAAAAACAGTTTATCCTGCATGCCGATGACGTCGCCCTCCTCCGAAAAGAGGTACTGGCGGTTATAAATTTTGCCGTTTTCAAGGTGATACATTCCGCCCGCCGCAATAATCATACGGTGGCTGCGGGCAAGTTGGGAGAAGGTGTTTAAAAATATCTCGCCGACAAAGCCCTGCACCGTTTCGCAGACGGTGAAAAACGCTTCTCGCTGCTGCTGTATGTCGGATTTTCTAAGTTTCAGTAAATCAGCATGTATGGAAGAAAAGCGCGGCATCAGCGACATCGTTTCCAATGCGATAAGCTCGGGGAATGCGACCAGTGCGCTGCCCTGCGCCGCCGGTTCGGCGACGTAGCGGTTCATCTTTTCGATGTAATCGCTGAGATTTTTGCAGCGCTGCGGTCTCAAGCAGACCGCTGTCACCTTTATTCCGTTGGGGTCGTGAGAAAGCGGCTGGCGGCGCATCTTTATATCCAGCGCGCGCACCATATCCCTTACCTTTTCCTCGTTGGAGATATAGCTCATGGCAAAGGCGGAGGTCTTGAGATTAAGCTTATTCATGCTTTACCCCTCCTTCGCCCGGTTGGTCGATTAACTCACGATGAGCCAGCATCAATTTATACGCCTTTTGCATATCTCGTTTATTTATGATGGTTTGCTGCGGCTCGATAACGGCAGCTATCGGCAGGTCGTCGGAGTAATCGCAGATGAAATCACCTTTGGCGTCGGTTATAACGCCGCCCATTCCAATGGCTGCGGCTATCTGTACGCCGTTGGTAACGGCAGCGTCGACAACGCTGTAATTTATCCGATCCTCGTAAAAATCGTAGAGGGGGAGATACTGACTGGATATGATAAAGGAGGCGCCCTTCATCACCGCCGAGCGGACGCACTGCGGCATATTGATGTCGACATCGACTATCAGCGCCATTTTTCCGAATGGAGTATCAAACGGCTGTATCTCATCGGCACGCATCAGATTGTTTTCACGCATGCCGACGTTGTGGTGGCAGGCGCGCTGAACGCCCAGCACGCTTCCGTCGGGCGCAAGCATACAAAGGCAGAGGCTGTCGGCAGCCACAAAGCGCTCCGGCACCACATAAACCTTGTTTCGAACGGCGTATCTTGCCGCCGAAGCCAGCATCTGGTGGGAATCCAGCTCGGCAACATAACTGCGCTGGTCGGCAAAGATGACAAGGTCTGTGCCCTTTGGCGGTGCTGCCAAAACATTGGTTATCGCAACCTTAAACTGCTGCAAAGCTATCCCTCCTTCTGCTTATTTTTTGCGCAGCGATTTGAAAAATTCGCTTAAAAGCTCGCTGCATTCTTCCGCCATGACTCCGCCCGAAAGACGGGGGGAGTGGTTATAATTTACCTTTGAAAGGTCGATGAGCGACCCTAAAGAGCCTGCCTTTGGATCAAACGCACCGAAAACCACCTTGTCGATGCGGGAGTTGATTATCGCCCCGGCGCACATGGGGCAGGGCTCGAGCGTTACATAAAGGGTGCAGCCCGAAAGCCGCCAGCCTCCCAGCTTTTTGCAGGCGGCGTCTATCGCCAGAATTTCGGCGTGGGCAAGGGCGTTATGATCGGTCTCGCGCAGGTTGTGCCCTGTTGAAATGACCTCGCCCTTTCTGGCTATCACGGCGCCTATCGGCACTTCGCCAAGCGCTCCCGCTTTTTTTGCCTCCTCGATGGCAAGCGCCATCATATCAAGATCGGTCTGAGTTATCATAAAAGGTAAGTCACCGCCTGTACTACGATGGTTATGGTAAACAGCAGGAAAGGTACCGTGCCGAAAAAGCAGCGCATCTTCTCACCCCAGGGATTTATGGTATCACTGTTTTTGAGCGAGAACATATTCTGATAATTTTTGACAAGCCAAACGATGGCAGCTATGCCAAGCAGAGTAAGCACCGTTCTTGAAGCAAAATAAAGCAGATAGCCGATGCGGTAATCGATGGTGGTAAACTGAGAAACGATAAAAGTGAAAAGATTATAGACAAAATGGATTATCATTCCGACGTGGATAGATCCGGTAAAAAGCGTGAAATATCCGATGATAAGTCCCATTATGAATGCATGAGGAATCGAAACGGGAGAGATATGCACCATCGCAAAAAGAATGGAAGAAGTGACAAGCGCAAATCCGTCTCCAAAGCGGCGCAGCGACTGCATTATCACTCCGCGGAAGGCAAGCTCCTCAAAAATGGCTGCCACCACCGAAATATTGATAACATAAAGCACCAGTGCAGCAACACCGGAAGGAACCACCTGTGACGGCTCGTAAAAGGGCAGACCGATGTTGGAAAAGACCATATAAACCGCATCGGCACTGTAATTTGCCACCGCCGCCACCGCAAGCGATGCCAGCACCGCGCCGACCACCAGCTTTGGCGATACCCTTTTAAGCGGCAGATAGGCCGATACGGGAATCCTGATGCTGAGGGCATAGATAAAAAACGGAACGGTAAGCGACATCATATAGCAAAGTATATCCGCCACCTGAGCTGCTATATCCGAAAGGCTGGGATAAAACTCATAGGGCAGCAGGCTGTAAATAGCGCTGTTAAAAAAGTGCTGAAGAAAAGAAAGCATAAACATATAGCCCACCAGTGCAAGCACCAATGCTGAGCTGTAGCGCGAGATGAGCTTGCGCTCGATGACGTGGGGCGGATGAGGCTCAAAGCCAAAGCCCTCGGTATATGTATGCTCGTTAGGATTTATCGGGCGGTACCAGCCGCCGTTTTGTTGATCAAAGGACATGGTCTTTCCTCCATGGATCTGAAAGATGCTGTACAAATTATAATACCACAAAATACAGTCAAAGAAAATGCAGCCGACAAAAATTATGCCGGATGCCTTACAATTTATAGCGCTTGATTTAACCGCGTTTGGACATTATACTGTTATCAGCGATATTTAACAGAGGAGGTGCAGACCTTGAACAAAAAAGTTATGACCGCAATGAGCGGAGGTGTTGATTCCTCGGCTGCTGCGCTGCTTTTGATGCAGCAGGGTTACGACATCTGCGGAGTAACCCTTTCGCTTTTTGAAAGCGACCAGGTGCAGGACACCGCAGGGCGTGATGCCGCCGAAGTCTGCGCCGCTTTGGGGATAGAGCATCACATCATCGATATGAAAGCGCAGTTTAAGCACGATGTAATAGATCGGTTTGCCGCGGGATACAAGTCGGGCGAAACGCCAAACCCCTGTGTCGAATGCAACCGAAATATAAAGTTTTCCGGCGTTTTGTATATTGCCGAAAAGCTGGGTTTTGACATGATAGCAACGGGTCATTATGTTATCAGAGAATATGATGACGCCGCAAAACGCTATATACTGCGCCGTGCGGTCGATCCGCAGAAGGATCAAAGCTATGTGCTCTATGTGCTGACCCAGAGCCAGATAGAAAAAACACTGTTTCCGCTTGGCGGTTTGAGCAAGTCTGAGATCAGAGCCATTGCCGAGGCACACAACCTTTCCACCGCCCACAAAAAGGAAAGTCAGGACATCTGCTTTATACCCGACGGCGATTACGGAAAATTTCTGACCGAAAAGCTGGGGGTGATTTCGCCCGGCGGCAGCTTTGTCGATGTAGATGGCAAGCCGCTCGGAAAGCACGAGGGACTTATCCGCTACACCCTCGGTCAGCGCCGCGGACTGGGCGTTTCGGCCGACCGCAGACTGTTTGTCCTTTCTAAAAACATGGCGGAAAACACCATCACTCTCGGCGATGAGCCGCTGCTTTTCAAAAGCAAAATGGCGGTCCGTGATGTAAACTGGGTATCTGTTGCCCCGCCCTCCGCATCCATCAGGGCACAGGTAAAGGCAAGATACCGTCAGAGTGCGCAGCCGGCGTGGATCCATCCCACCGAAAAGGGCGTTGTGGTGGAATTTGACGCACCGCAGCGGGCGCTGACCACCGGACAGGCGGCCGTTTTCTATGATGGTGACGTAATGCTCGGCGGCGGCACCATTGATTCCGCCGAATGATGGGAGGAAACCGCATGAAAAGCCAGTTTGACCGCAGCGCCATGCTGATAGGCTATGACGGCATTGAAAAGCTTTCAGCAAAGCACGTCGCCGTATTCGGAATAGGCGGCGTCGGCTCCTTTTGTGCCGAAGCGCTTGCCCGTGCCGGAGTGGGAAAGCTTACCCTTGTCGATTTTGACAAGATAGATATAACCAACATCAACCGCCAGCTTATTGCGCTGCACAGCACCGTCGGCAGATATAAAGCCGAGGTGATGGCGGAGCGCATTTCCGACATAAACCCCAACGCCGAGGTTACTGTACGCAAGGATTTTTTCAGCGCCGATACCGTCGCGGATTTTGATCTTGCGCAGTTCGATTATATAGTGGATGCCATCGATACTGTATCCTGCAAGCTGGTGCTGATAACCGAATCCAAAAAGCTGAACGTTCCGATAATAAGCTGTATGGGCACCGGCAACAAGCTGGGAGATGTTTCCTTTGAGATAACCGATATTTCAAAGACCAGCGTCTGCCCGCTGGCCCGCATTATGCGCAAGGAATTAAAATCTCGTGGTATCTATTCGCTGAAGGTGCTTTATTCCACCGAGCCGCCGCTTACCCCTAAATTTGAGGCGGCAGACCCCGCTCCCGGCAGGCATTCCCCCGGAAGTATATCGTTTGTCCCCTCGGTCGCGGGGTTAAAGGTCGCGGGAGAGGTAATAAAAGAACTGCTTAAATGATAAAATCCCGTTTCGTCTTGGACGAAACGGGATTTTTGCGTCATTACATAGATTCGGGCGCGTCGATCTTAAGCATTGCGAGAACGTTCTTGATAGCAATCTCGGAAGCCTTACAAAGGGTAAGTCTTGCCTGCATAAGCGCATCATCTCCGCACTTGACGTGGCAGGAATCGTAGAACTTATGGAAGCGGGTAGCCGCCTCGGAGGCAAAGTGAGTAAGTCTTGCGGGGTCGTAGTTCTTAGCCGCAGCGATGATCTCCTCGGGGAAGGATGCAAGGGTGCGGATAAGCTCGCGCTCGTCGTTGTGGGTCAGGATGTTGAGCTGCTCGGCAGTAAGCTGCTGTGCGGTAACGCCTTCGGCAGCGAGATTCTTGATGATGGAGCAGATTCTTGCGTGAGCGTACTGAACGTAGTAAACGGGATTCTGCTTGGATTCCTCCACCGCAAGGTCGAGGTCGAAATCAAGCTGAGAGCCGGGCTCTCTCATGTTGAAGAAGAAACGTGCTGCATCGATGGGCACATCATCCAGCAGGTTGGAAAGGGTGATTGCCTTGCCGCTGCGCTTGCTCATTCTAACCAGCTCGCCGTTGGAGGTAAGGCGTACCAGCTGCATCAGAACGATGTCCAGCTTGTCGCCGCCAACTCCGAGAGCGTCGAGAGCGCATTTAAGTCTTGCAACGTGACCGTGGTGGTCGGCGCCCCAGATGTTGATGCACTTTACATACTCACGGTCGACGAACTTGTTGGCGTGATATGCGATATCGGCAGCAAAATAGGTGGGGAATCCGTTTGCACGGATGAGAACGTCATCCTTAAGCTCAAGCAGGTCGATCTGCTTCTGGGTCTTGCCCTGAGCCAGCAGTGCCGCGGTCTGAACTTCGATGTTCTTATACCAGACGGCGCCTTCCTTTTCATAGGTGTAGCCGCGCTTGGTCAGCTCATCGATGGCACGCATTACAGCGCCCGACTCATGCAGGGTGGTCTCGGAGAACCAGTTGTCAAACTCGATGCGGTATCTTGCAAGGTCGGCCTTCATCTTTTCGATGTTCTTGGGCAGCGAGAATGCAACCAGCGCCTTTTTGCGGTCGGTCTCTTCTGCGTTGAGCAGGTCGTCGCCGTGCTCGGCGATGTACTGCTCGGCGCGCTCGATGATATCAGCGCCATGATAACCGTCCTCGGGGAAGGGAACAGCCTCTTCGCCCTTAAAGTGCTGCAGATATCTTGCCTCCAGCGATCTTGCAAACTTTTCTATCTGGTTGCCTGCGTCATTTACGAGGAATTCGCGGGTAACGTTGTAGCCTGCGCCGTCAAGCGCTGCTGCAAGTCCGTCGCCGATTGCGCCGCCGCGGGCGTTGCCCATGTGCATGGGGCCGGTGGGGTTGGCGGAAACGAACTCTACCATGACCTTCTGACCCTTGCCGTAATCGGTGCGGCCGTAGTTTTCACCCTCTGCGATGATGCGGGTGAGGACCTCCGAAAACCAGAGATCGGAAACGAAGAAGTTGATAAATCCGGGGCCTGCGACCTCGGCACGGTCAAAGTGAGTACCCTCAAGGTCGAGGTTTGCGATTATCGCCTCGGCGATGGCACGGGGCGGCTTTCTGAAAGCTCTTGCGCCCGCCATAGCGGCGTTGGTCGCAAAGTCGCCGTGGGTGGGATCAGCCGGCTGTTCGATAAGAAATTTAGGCAGTCCGTCAGCGGGAGCGGCAAGCTCGCCCTTTTCGACCGCCTTTTCGATGGCGGCGGTAACAAGTGAGCGCAGCTCCTCGGATGCTATGCTTATAGGTCCTAACATTTTATGTCCTCCTCAAATGGGGTGTTAACTTCCCTTTTCTTCGGTTATATCGTTTTGCGGTGCTACTTTTATGATAACGCGGTTTTCACTGGTAAGCGCGGTGTTTATGTCCATCGAATAGGAAAAATCGACCGTACCGCCAAGATCGCTCAGTGTGGATTTAACATTTTTTCCGCTGACACCGACCGTCATGGCACCAAAGCCGGTGTTGTACATACACTGATGACGTACACCCTTTTGCACTATCAGCTGCGATTCGCTGGCGCCGGAACGGCGCATGGTGACCTTGTCGGGTTCGATATGAAGAGTGGTTTTGTGTCCCTCATATCCTGTCGTTTCGGTCTCATCATATGTGACCCAATAGCTGTTGTTGCGGCGATAAAACCTTCCGCAGGTAAGCAGCTCAATGGTATCTTTGCTGCCTTCGACATCATAGATACCTTTAATGGTTATCATTGCATCTTTTTTCAAATCTTTTCTCCTTTGCGGCGTGTTAATTTTCAAACGCCAGCTCGATAAGCCTGGTGACCAGTTCGGGATAGCTGTAGGTCGAATCGGTCATCATTTTGGGGTACATGCTGGTAACGGTAAATCCGGGGAAGGTATTTATTTCATTAAACAGCACGCTGCCATCCTTTTTGACAAAGAAATCGACACGGGACAGTCCGCGGCAGTCAAGAATCTTGAAAATCTTTACCGCGAGCTCTCTGACCTTATTGCGGCTCTCTTCCGAAACGGTGGCAGGGATGAACAGCTGCGAAGCGCCGACCTTATATTTGGAATCGTAATCGTAAAATCCGGTGGGAGAAACTATCTCGCCGGTGGTGGGGGCAAAGGGATCGGTGTTGCCGATTACGGCGCACTCCACTTCATGTGCGGTGACCAGTTCTTCAATTATAACTCTTCGGTCCTCGTTGAATGCAAGTTTCAGTGCCGATTCAAGCTGTTTTGCGTCATCTGCCCTCGAGCATCCGACCGAAGAGCCGGAATTTGCCGGCTTTACAAAGCAGGGGAATCCGACGCCATTGTTAATCTGCGCGGTGATCTCCTCAAAACTCTGCTCGGCGGTGACCAGCTGCCACTTTGCCATCGGGATTCCCGCCTGTTCGCAGACGATGTGGGTATACGCCTTGTCAAAGCTTATTGCCGAGGTGGTAACTCCGCAGCCTACTACCGGAATTCCGGCAAGCTTTGCAAGTCCCTGAATTGCGCCGTCTTCACAGTTTTGGCCGTGCATGGCGGGCAGTATAACATCTATTTTTTTAGTTTCGATCTTTTCACCGAAAATCACTATTCCGCCGACTGCTCGGTCGGGAGAAAGCATCGCAGGGGTGGAAAAAGCCTCCCACTCATCCTTTGCGATAAGCGAAATATCGCCGTTAAACAGCTTCCACTCGCCCTTTCGGGTAATGCCCATCATAACAGGCTCAAAGCGGTCGGGATCGAGATTTTGCAGTATCGAAGATGCGCTGTTCAGCGAGACCTCGTGCTCGTTGGAAGCGCCTCCGAAGATTATCAAAACGGTGGTTTTATTCATTAACATCACCTCATCACAATATTTTATTTTAACATATACAGAATAATTACACAACCTGAAAAATCGCATTATATTGCAGAAAAATGTGGCTTTGACAGGTGAAAACCACAGCGATTTATGATACAATACTGTTACATCGTCAAGGAAGGGAGGAAACGCCATTGGCAGCAAAAAAGAAGGCAAAAAAACTGAAAAAGAAAAAGAGCAGCCCTATGCTGATGATAGCAATTCCTCTGCTTTGTTCGCTGCTGATAATATTTTCCGGCGTTTTTCTCTGGCTGATGTGGGGCGAAGGTGACAGCCGATATGCAAACGCCGTTGCAAAAACGCTGTTTCCACAGCGCAGTCTTTCAGGCGTCAGCATATCCGACGAGCCCAAAGAGCTTTACAATATGCAGATAAGTGCCGCCGTCACCCATTCTGAACGGGGCAGCTATCAAAATATCACCGTCGATTCCGGGGCGGTCGTGCTTAAGAACAAAACTGTGCTTGGAGATTTGACCGTCACCCCCAAAGCTGGTAAAGGCGATATCGAGCTTTGCAACATCGTGGTGCGCGGTAAAATAGTAATTAACGGCGGCGGACATGTAACGCTCGACGGCGTTACCGCACCGATCATCGAATCCAACAGCCGCTATGGCACCGAATTTCTTATCACCGGCGAAACCGCCATTCAGCAGCTTGTTCCATATGGAAAGACGGTCATCAACGAAAGCGAGCTGGCTGACGGATATTACGGCATCAAGCGCATCACCGCATCGGACAGCGACGATTTAAAGCTGGTCACCCTTAAGGCAGGCACCGTCGAACAAACTGTCCCTAAAACGGCTGAAGAAAAAAATGAAAAATGACTTTGTAAGCGCGCAGAAAACTGCGCGCTTTTGCTTTTGCCTCCGGCGGCTCAAAACCTTTTGTGTACAAAAGGTTTTGAGAATTCCAAAAAACTTCAATTAAAGCATGGTGTAAGTATTTCTATCAGTGAAAAGCAACTTTTGAGAATTAGGATAACGCTTCGGAAAATGCGCCATAAATAAAAGGGCGGAACAAATGACGAGTGCTTGTAAAACAGTTAATAAGTGCACCTGAGCCTCCCTCTGACGAGGGAGGTGGCAAAACCGCAGGTTTTGACGGAGGGAGAGAAAATATTTTATCAGTTGTTTGGGGTTCTCTCCCTCAGTTTCGCTTACGCTCAACAGCTCCCTCGTCAGAGGGAGCCTTTTCATACGTTACTTTAAACCAAAACCCGGCCTATGCAATAAGCACAGGTCGGGTTAACAGTTTTATGATGCCACATCTGATGTGCCGCTCTTTTGATTATCAATCGGGAAAAAGTTTTCCGTTGTATTTCTTTTCTCGTTGTGTAATATGCATTTTTAGGATATAGTTTATGCTTTGCGATACCGAGCGATCCTCATACTCCGCCAGCTTTCTCACCTTTTCAAGGATATCTTTATCTAAGGTTATGCTGATGCTCTCTTTCATCGTATCCCCAGCCTTTTTATCATTACTTAAACAATTTCCCATTGTTTTGCTCTTCTATACACGCCACATGAGCTTTTAAAACAATATTTATATATTGAGAAAAGGTTCTGTCATCATATACAGCTAACTGTTTTACCTTTTCTACCAAATCACTGTCCAATGAAATACTAACCTTTTCTTTCAACGGTCTTATGTTCTCACTCATCTTCTCACCTCTGATTATATAATACCCATCGGTAAGAAAAATTATTGACTTTTCTTACTAAGTAGGATAAAGTAGGATTATATAAAGAGGTGATATTATGGCTGACTACGAATCTATGTACTACGAACTTTTCGTTGCTGTTGAATGCGCAATGAAAAATCTGGACGATGCAGTTTTATCCTCACGCAAAATTTACGACTCCGACAAAGACAAAGCGTATTTCTCACTCATCCAGCAATACTACACCATATTTGAATCGCTGCGCCAGGCCCAGCTTAAATGCGAGGACATCTACATCGAAACCTGCGAGCCTGATCCCGAATTGGAATCCGAAATAGATGCTTTTTTGAAAACTCCCTTTTATCCGCCAAACTAAAATCCGCCCTGATGTTGTTCATCGGAGCGGATTTTTTATTTCTATTCGTATAATTTCACGCTTGTTATACTCAATGTCGTTCGATTATCATCATATAAGGCGATTCAGGAACGTTGAGCAGGCGGTAGATGAAGATGTCGTATTCCTTTTTGTCAACGGTGGAAAAATACTGCTGCAGCTCTTCTCCCTCCAGTCTGCCTTCCTCGTGACCGGGATATACCGCCACTCCGATGGCGCCGCCGTGCTTCAGCGCCTTCATCGAATCCTTAACTGCCGAAATAGTGGAGCCGCGCTGGGTGGTGATGCTCTTGTCGCCTCCGGGGAGAAATCCGAGATTGAAAAGTCCGCCGTCGATTTCACCGCCATAATACTTTGCAAAGTTGTGGTGGCTGTCCAGTATAAGCTCAGCGTTGGTCATGTTGTGCTGAGCCAAAAGGTCAGCCGTCTGCTCCAGCGCAGAGGGCTGAATGTCAAAGGCGTAAACCTTTCCCTGCGGCGCTATCGAACACAAAAACAGCGTGTCGCGTCCGCGCCCCATGGTGAAATCAATATAAACTCCGTTAGGATTTGCGTTCTGAGCAAGTCTGTCCTTTGCAAGCTGTAAAATTCCAACCATAATTTATCCCTCAAATCTGTCGCCTTGCCATGCTTCAAGCTGTGAAAGGCGCTTATCTATGCTGTTTAAAACATTTCGCTTGTTTAATGTCCATGTCGGCGCTATCAAGGTGGATTTTGCGCCGTCGCCCGTCAGCCGCTCGATAACCGTTTCGGGGTGAAATATCCGAATCTGTTTGCAGACGATTTCGACATACTGTTCCAAACTTAGCAGCTCAAACGGCTGAGTTTTGTATTCTACCGCCAGCTGTGAGCCGCGGATGACGTGCAGCATATGCAGCTTCACACCATCGACCCTCTGTTTTGCCAGCCATTTTGCGGAATCGAGCATCATCTGTTCGGTTTCATCCGGCAATCCGTTGATCAGATGGGCACATACATATATGCCTCGCTGCTTTAAAAGTGAAAATCCTGCCTGCCATTCCTCAAGGCTGTGGCAGCGGTTTATAATTTGAGAAGTCTGCTCGTGAATAGTTTGAAGTCCAAGTTCTACTTCAATCGGAAGCTGCTCAGCATATTTTGCAAGCAGATCCGCTTTTCGTTCGTCAATGCAATCGGCGCGGGTAGCAATTCGGATCCCGCCGATGTCAGGCAGCTTTGCCGTTTGCGCAAGCATCGCTTCAAGTTGTTCGATCGGCAAATAGGTGTTTGAAAAGGCCTGGAAATAGCCGACCTTTACCGCATCGGGCCATTTGAGATTGAATTTGATGCCCTCTTCATACTGCAATAAAAGAGAAATGGGCTGCTTTGGGGCGAATTCGCCTCCGCCATCTCCGGAACAGAAACTGCATCCGCCAAAACCTTTTGAGCCGTCACGGTTGGGGCAGGTGGCACCTGAGCAAAGCGGAATCTTTACTATTCTGCCGCCGTATTTTTCGCCGCAATACTGCGACATGGTGCGATAGCGCTTTCCGTTTTGATACTGCACGGCCCTTGCCCCCTTTCGGTATAATTATAGCGCAGATTTAATTTTATACAACAAAAAAGCCCCTCAGATTGAGGAGCTTTTTAAGTGCCGGCGTCGTCCTATCTTCCCGGAGCGTCTCCACTCAAGTATTTTCGGCACTGGTGAGCTTAACGGCCGTGTTCGGAATGGGAACGGGTGGAACCTCACCGTCATAGACACCGACTAATCCGCCTCAGAGACTCTCGCCTCCAAGACTATATATGCAACACTGCACACTCAAAATTGAACAATGATCTAAACTGCTTTCGGTTTGAACCTTAAAGTTCGCATTAAGGTCAAGCCCTCGACCGATTAGTACTCGCTAGCTTAATACGTCACCGTACTTACACATTGAGCCTATCAACCCGGTAGTCTTCCGGGGGTCTTACCTGTTTAAAACAGTGGGATATCTTATCTTGAGGACGGCTTCACGCTTAGATGCTTTCAGCGTTTATCCGATCCGCACATAGCTGCCCAGCTGTGCC
>JAFQAX010000079.1 GCA_017399785.1 Oscillospiraceae bacterium
ACGCCGTTTTTAAGCAGCCATTCAAGGCAGAATTCGGCGCGCTTTTCCTCGTGGTTAGAGGGGGCGCAGATACCGCAAAGCTGCTTGGTAAGTGCAACAAGGTCATCATAGCAGGAATTGGCGAAATTTAAAGCGTCGGCAGATAGCGTGATGTTCATAGGCGGGCTCCTTTTCGTCGTCATCAGTTGTTACAGCGTCTTAATATTATAACCCATGCGGGATTTTGCAGCAATAAGAACGGGGCCGCATTTACAAAACCGAAACAACTTTCGGTGCTGTAAACACGGCCCCGGCCTGTTGGCCGGGGCCGCATCTCAATAGCCTAAACTATTATGTAATTTAGATCAATAAAGTTAATTACATAATGCCTGCGGGCAGAGCATAGGTCATGCCAGGTCCGATGGGCAGACCGATGAGGTAGTAGATGATCATGAATACGATCCATGCGAACTGGAGGGTGAATGCAACGGGAACGAGACCAGCGGTAAGAGTACCGATCTTGAGATCCTTGTCGTACTTGGTCTTAGCAACCTCGAGAACCATCCAGATGTAGGGGCTCATGGGGGTGAAGCAGTTGGTGGGAGAGTCGCCCAGTCTGTACAGCAGCTGGGTGAAACCAGGATGGTAACCGAGCAGCATGAACATAGGAACGAAGATAGGAGCAAGGATAGCCCACTTAGCAGAACCGGAGGAGATGAAGAGGTTGATGAACATGCAGAGCAGGATGAATGCTACGAACAGCGGGATGCCGGTGAAGCCTACGCTGGAGAGTGCATTTGCGCCGGAGATAGCGAGCATGGTGTCGAGCTTGGTCCATGCAAACAGCTTCTGGAACTGGCCGCAGAAGAAGCAGAATACGATATAGGAACCCATAGCGTTCATCTGCTTAACCATTGCCTTGTTAACGTCGTTAACGTTCTTGAACTTCTTAACTACGAAGCCATAGGTGATGCCGCAGATAGAGAAGAAGAAGAACAGAACGGGGATAAGACCGGAAAGGAGGGGAGAGCCTACGAATGCTCTGGAGCCGTCCTCATTGATCTTAGCGAGCGGGCCAATGAAGTAGCCAACAAGGATAACAGCGATGTAAAGGAGAGCTGCGATGCCTGCAGCATTGAGAGCCTTCTTTTCGTCAGCGCTGATGTCCTCAAGCTTAGCATTGGAGGTGTCGCCTTCGTACTTGCCAAAGCGGGGATCGCAGAACTTGTTACAAGCCCAGCCGATAACAGCGCCGCAGAGGAAGGTGGAAGCGATCATGAAGAACCAGTTGCAGGTTACGTCAACCTGGAAGGTGGTGTTCTCACCAAGGAATGCCTTGATGCAGTTGTTGGTGATACCCTGAAGCAGAGAGTCGGTACCAGCGATCATCAGGTTAGCAGAGAAGCCTGCCTGTGCGCCAGCGTAGCCGCACATCATGCCTACTACGGGGTGCTTGCCAGCAGCGATGTAAAGAACTGCTGCGATGGGGGGGATAACTACCATTGCGGTATCGGATGCGATGTTGCCGCAGGTGCCTACGAATGCTACAACGTAAGGAACCAGTACGGGGGGGATGTTCTTAAGGGAGTTCTGGAGCATAGCCATGATCAGGCCGGACTCCTCGCAGAAACCGATAGCCAGGGTCATGCAGATAACCAGGCCGAGGGGTGCGAAGCCGGTGAAGTTCTTCAGCAGGTTAGCAAGCAGCCACTGGATGCCTTCGCCGGTGAAGAAGTTCTTAGCTACAACGGTCTCACCGTTTGCGGGGTTAACAAGGGATGCGCCGGTTGCGGATACGATCGCGCCAAGGATAGCTACGATTACGAAGAGGTAGATGAAAAGGATGCCGGGAGGGGGGAGTTTGTTACATACTCTCTCAATACCGTCAAGGGCCTTGTCAATTGCGCTCTTCTTCTGGGTTGCAGGGGTAGAGCTCATAGAGAAATCCTCCTTAAAATAATTTGGAATGTATCATTTGCATCTTGCACAGGACTCGACTCTGTACAAAACGCACTGTACCAAATTATTTGGGCGCTATCGCGCGGGGGCGAACTTGCTTGGGGATAGCGCATTCATACTTGGCGCCGCCAAGCTTTGCCACAAGATCTGCCTTTGCGGCTTCGATCTTTTCGGGGTCTTCGATAAGTCGGATAGCGGTGTCTGCCATTATCTTAGCGGCATACATCATGCCCTTGTGGGCGATGCTGCTCTTGCCTACGCCGGTCATCTGCCAGGAGTGGCCGGGGACCAGAGCGGGCTTGGTCGCCGTCATAAGCTGAACGGTGGGACAGATCCAGCTGACGTCGCCTACGTCGGTGGAGCCGCCCATATCGCCTTCAACGTTGGCAAAGGGCCAAACGAAATCGAAGATGGGCTTATCCATCTGGGAAAGAATGAACTTTCTGTCCGCTTCGTTTGCATAGCGGCTGCTCTGTCGCAGATAGGGATTTGCTTTATTTTCAAGGCTGTTCTGGATATCGCGGGCGAACTGAACTTCCTCCTCGGTATAGGTGGGAGGTGCATTCTCTTCCAGCGACTGCTGCATCACCTGCATAAGGGTGTCGTTGCAGACAAAGTTGGAGCATGCCTTGATAAAGTCTATCTCAAGCTCGGTCTCGGTCATCAGCGCCGCGCCCTGAGCTATCTTGTTTACTCGCTGATAAAGCTCGGCAAGATAGGTGTTGTCCTTTGCTCTTATCAGATAGAGCACCTCAGCCTTGGGCTGGACAACGTTGGGAGAAAATCCGCCCGCGTCGGTGATGGCATAGTGGATCCTTGCCGAATCGAGCATATGCTCACGCAAGAACTGCACGCCTACGTTCATCAGTTCAACGGCGTCAAGGGCGCTTCTGCCCAGATGGGGAGAAGAAGCGGCATGAGAGCTGATGCCCTTGAAGCGGTAAGCCACCTGATAGTTTGCAAGCGAGCTTTCGTTACTGGTGCGGTTTGTATCCCAGGGGTGCCAGGTGATGGCGCAGTCAAGCTCATCGAATATACCGTCGCGCGCCATAAAAGCCTTGCCGGAGCCGCCCTCTTCACCGGGGCAGCCATAGAAGATAACGGTGCCGGAGCATCCGCTTTCCTTTATGTATTCCTTGATGGCAACGGCAGCGGCAAGCGCGCCTACGCCGAGCAGATTGTGTCCGCAGCCGTGGCCTGCGCCGCCGTCAACCAGCGGTTCCTTGGTAAGCTGACAGCTCTTCTGGCTTAAGCCCGAGAGAGCATCATATTCGCCGAGAATGCCGATGACCGGCTTTCCGGAGCCGTATCTGCCCAGAAATGCAGTGTCGATGCCGGCAACCTTTTCGCTGACCTCAAATCCGTAATCCTTGAGAGCTTTTACCAGAACAGCGGTCGATTCATATTCCAGAAAAGCGGTTTCGGGGATCTCCCATATCTTGTCACTGAGGGCGCAGAAGTTTTCAGTCTCGTTGTCGAGAAGTGAAAACGCTTTTTGCAACACTTCCTTCATAATAAGCGGCACCGCCTTTCCAATTATAAAACAGCACAGTTAGTGGATTTATTATAACAGATTCGAAATAAATTGTCTACAATTCCTTTATAAAAGTAAATAAAATTATTGCTGTTTGTTATAAGATGGCAAAAAAATGAATAAAATCCTGCAAAATATAAAAATATATTGTTAAAATGTTGCTAATCAGACCTAAACTTTCGTTAAAAAAAGATATTGACATTAATTAAATAATTCAAATACAGCAGGTTAAACATTTATCGAATAAAATATTTGTGAAATATGATTTTTTTCAAAATTGCAAAAAACTGTGTAAAAAAACAGCAAAACGGCAGGGCAAAACGCCCTGCCGTTTAAAAAAGCTAAGTTTTTTAGAATCAAGCCTTGGTCATCAGACGGTAGCAAAGCTCTGCGGTGTTCTCAAGCTGCTTAACCTCGATGAACTCGTTGGTGGTGTGAACCTTGCTCATGCCGGTGCCGAGAACAACTGCCTCGATGCCGTTGCGGTTCATGATGTTGGCGTCGGAGCCGCCGCCGCCGGGAACGATGTTGGGCTCAAGACCCATATCCTTGATGTTCTCGCAGATGTACTTAACAAGCTCGCCCTCGGTGTTAACGTTGTAGCTGATGTAAGCGGTGTCGACCTTGCAGTCGAGGGTAGCGCCGAACTCATCGCAGGCAGCCTGGAGAGAATCAACGATGTGCTTGGTCTGAGCCTGAAGCTTGTCGTAATCGCGGCTTCTTACCTCGGCAATGATATCGCAGGTGCCGGGAACGATGTTGGTAGCGTTCTTAGCCTCGATGGTGCCGATGTTGCAGGTGGTCTCAGCGTCGATTCTGAGAAGGTTCATCTTGGCGATGCCGTGAGCTGCAACCTGGATAGCGGAAATGCCTTCCTCGGGAGCGAGACCTGCGTGAGCGGTCTTGCCAACTACGGTAGCGTAGATCTTGTTCTGTCCGGGAGCCTGGTTGATGATCTTGCCAACGTTGCCGCTGGAGTCAAGAGCAACAGCCTTCTTGGACTTGATGCGGCTGTAGTCAAGGTTCTTTGCACCTCTCAGACCGCCTTCTTCGGCGATGGTGAAGATAACCTCGAAGGAGCGGTGAGCAACGCCGTTTTCCTTGATAGCCTTGATAGCTTCGAGAATGCCGGTGATGCCGGACTTGTCGTCAGAAGCAAGGATGGTGTCGCCTTCAGAGCGAACAACGCCGTCAGCAACAACGGGCTTAATGCCGTTGCCGGGCTTAACGGTATCCATGTGGCAGGAGAAGAGCATAGAATCGCCGGGGATGGTGCCCTCAAAGGATGCGTATACGTTGTAGCCGTTGGAGCCGATAGCCTTGCCGGCCTCGTCGGTTGTAACAACGCCGCCGAGAGCTTCAAGCTCCTTTACCATGCGGTCGGCAAAGTTCTTTTCGTTCAGGGTCTCGCTGTCGATCTGTACTAACTCTAAAAAGGTGTCAAGTACGCGCTGTTTGTTGATCATGGCAGTTTTCTCCTTAAAAATAATTTGTTTATACGTTATCAAACGGCCAAAAGGCCAAAATGAACGGAAGTTAAAGCATCAGCGAAGAGGCGTCGGATGCCTTTATTACGGCGATGCCGTTTTGTATCAGCATTCGGGCGGTGATGCCGTTGCCGATGATTTTGGTGCCGGAAAAGCTGCCGTCATAAATTTCGCCGCAGCCGCAGGAGGGACTGCGGTCTTTGAGCACGGCGGCGTGGCAGCCAAGCTGTTTCGCTATCAAAAGAGTCTGCTCGGCACCGCGGATATAGTTTTCGGTCACGTCGACGCCATCCTTGTTGATGACGCGGTCGCCCTTTATCTCGGCGGGAACTCTCGGGGTGGCAAGTCCGCCCAGCTGTTCGGGGCAGACGGGGATAAGCTGATGTACCTTGCCCAGCGAGATAACCGTTTCATCGGGCGCAGTTTTTTGGTCGTATCGGCAGCAGGCACCCAAAAGGCAGGCACTGACTAAAAGCTTCATCGCAGACATCCCCTTTACAAAAAGCTATAACAGCACACAACTATCGCTATTATATCCATTATAATTAATTATTATAGCATGTTTTACCCCACACTGCAATTGACAATGGAAATAAATTGAGCTAACATTACCGGGTAAGAAAAATAAATACCGGCAGCTTATGCTGCCCACCATGTTTGGAGGCACCCATGATGAAAAAAATCTCCCCTAAAGACCTTTCCCGCTGCTCGATGATGGCGGCTTTGTATGCCGCGGTGTCGATAGTGCTGCTGCCGATATCCTTCGGCGCGGTGCAGGTAAGACTTTCCGAAGCGCTGACCATCCTCCCAGTTTACACGCCGCTGGGCGTCTGGGGCGTAACGCTCGGCTGCCTTATCACCAACGCCTACGGCGTTTCGGTGGGCGCTAACATTCTCGGCGCCGCTGATATCGTGATAGGAACGGCGGCTACACTGGTCGCGGCGCTGATGACCAGATGGCTGCGGAATTTCCGCATAAAGGGCATGCCGATAGCGGCAACGATACCGCCGATTGTGGTCAACGCCGTTGTGATAGGAGCGGAGCTTACCTTTGCCGAAACGGGAAAAATCTTTTCGCCGCTGCTGTGGATAAATATGTTTCAGGTGGGTCTGGGACAGCTTATCGCCTGCACGGTGGGCGGATCGATAGTTGCCGCCGCGATAGAGCGCTGCGGACTTGACAAGACGCTGTTTTAAGCTTTCCGAAAGAAGGAAAAGACAGATGGATCGAAAAACCGGAACAATTATGATAGTTGCCGCCGGAATTCTCTGGGGCAGCATGAGTATATTTGTAAACGCTTTGACCGCATTGGGGATGACCTCGATGCAGATAAGCGTTTCCCGCTCGCTTTTTACACCGTTTCTGCTGATCCCCATACTATATAAAATGGATAAAAAGCTTATTGCCATTGCCCCGCGCGATTGGTATTACTTTTTGGGCACCGGCATCTTCAGCCTGCTGTTTTTCAATTGGTGCTATTTTAACGCCATAAAGGCCAGCTCGGCATCGGTGGCGGCGGTGCTGCTTTATACCGCGCCGATATTTGTGGTGCTGATGTCGGCAGCGCTGTTCGGCGAAAAGCTGACCAAAAAGAAGCTGGCTGCGCTGGCGGTCACCTTTATCGGCTGCGTGCTGGTAAGCGGTGTCCTTTCGCAGGGCCAGAGCATCGGTACCAAGGCGCTGCTTATGGGATTAGGCTCCGGCTTCGGCTATTCGCTTTACAGCATTTTCGGCAGATACGCGCTGGCGAAATACCATTCGCTGACGGTAACGCTTTATACCATTATGTTCTGCGCTGTAGGCAGCCTTATATTAAGTGCCGCCGAAACAGGCGTTTTACTGCCCGCCCAGTTATTTACTGCAAAAGGACTTGGCATAGCCGTTTTGATGTCGGTGGTTACCTGCGCCGCGCCCTATGTGCTTTACACCTCGGGCCTTCGTTATGTCGAAAGCGGCAGAGCGTCCATCTATGCCACCGTCGAGCCGGCGGTAGCAACAATTATCAGCGTAACGGTTTTTTCGGAGCAGCTTACTCTGACAAAAATTTCCGGAATGCTGATGATATTTCTTTCGGTAGTGATTCTGGCAAAGGAAAAATAAAACAGCAAAGCCCCGCTTGTTAGTGAGGGATTCATAAAACAATTAACCCGACCTGTGACTGCCATCACCGGTCGGGTTGTTGTGTTGTCAGGCAATGTATGAGCAGGCTCCCTCTGACGAGGGAGCTGTCAGCGAAGCTGAC
>JAFQAX010000080.1 GCA_017399785.1 Oscillospiraceae bacterium
AAACGGCAATGAGCTAAGCCCCAAAATCGACGGACTCAAGGTTGATTTTACCATCAACTTATTCCAAGAATACACCTAGATCTGGAATCAGTGTGGATGCCTCATCACCGGCGATGACGATTACATATTCGAATATGACGAAGAGTATGTACTCAAGTTTGACTGCGACGAAGAGGTAGAGTTCCAGTTCGGCGATCCCGACAGCGGACTTAACGAAGGAACCTTCACCGTTGACGTTTCCGGTCAGGGCAAGGTATTCCTCAACTGGAACACCGACGCAAACGAGGCTCTTGCGGCAGCAAATCCCGGCGTAAAGATGAATTTCGTAAACTTTAACGACGTTAAATTCAACCGTGCGGGAGAATTCGTTTATGAGATGGAAGACGGCGTTGCAGCATATGTTATCCACGACGGCGTTGTCACCAAGATGGCTGACTGCTATGACGCAGCGGAAGAAGCATTTGTATTCCATACCAACGTGCTTTGCAATTATGTATTTGCAAACGCAGAGCTTGTCATCCCCGCATAATTTAAGCATAACGCAAAAGCAGCTCCCCATATCGGGGAGCTGCTTTTAGTTTGCGGTCGGTGTTTGAAAAATAGCATATTTGCGGCAGAAGCGGGAAGCGAGTCGGCTTCAAAGCGCAACCCCCGCACGGCATCCGCCGCGCCGCCCCCTCCGTCAGGGGGCGTTTAAATTGATAATTGAGAATGAAGAACGGCTTTTCGGTAAAGTGATTTTATCTCTCCCTCCGTCAAATCCTGCGGTTTTGCCACCTCCTAAGTCACACCCGCCCGCAGGCGGGCGTACAAAGCGCAACCGAGCGAAGCTCGGCTCTTAGCGCGGCGGTGAGGAAGGCTTCTGTCACGACGAAGAGAGAAGCTTGGAGAGCAACTCAAGCATCGGAAGGCTCCCTCTGACGAGGGAGCTGTCAGCGCAGCTGACTGAGGGAGAGAAAATCGTTAAGACTAAGGACGGTTTTACGGGAAAGATGGCTGCGCCCTCTCCGACCTCGCTGCGCTTGGGCACCCGATATGACAACCCCTCCGGTTTCGCTTATACAGGGGAGGCTTTGGTCGATTCCTTCCGAAGCGTTATCCTGATCCTCAAAAGTTACTCTCCATTGATAATCCCACTTAAATCATGCTTAACTTGAAAGTTTTTGGGATTCTCAAACCCTTTTTTCAAAAAGGGTTTGAGCCGCCGGAGGCATTAAAAACGCAGGCAAATGAGCCGCTCACCTATCTTTAAGCAGCGTCAGCGAATTGAGCACCGCGATAAGCGTTACGCCCACGTCGGCGAACACCGCCATCCACATGGCGGCGAGACCGAAGGCGCCCAGCAGCAGTACCGTTATCTTCACCGCAAGAGCGAAAACGATGTTTTGATTTGCCTTGCGCACCACCTTGCGGGCGGTGGTCACCGCCTTGGGCAGGGCGGTCAGCTTTTCGCCTACCAGCACGATGTCGGCGGCTTCTATCGCTGCGTCGGTGCCGAGACCCATCGCCGCGCCGATGTCGGCGGCAGCGAGAACGGGGGCGTCGTTGATGCCGTCACCCACAAAAAGGGTGCAGCCGTTGGCGGATTTAAGCTCGTTTAGCTTAAACTGCTTCTGCTCGGGCAAAAGTCGTGCAAAAACTTCGGTTATGCCGACAGCTTGCGCAGTGTTTTGGGCGGCGATCTCATTATCACCGGTCAGCATCGCCACCTTGTCAACGCCGATTTGTTTAAGCTGTGCTATTGCTTCAGCCGCTTCGGGCCGGGGCAGGTCGGTCAGCGTAAAGCGGCATTGTAAATTGCCCTCAACGGAGAGATATATTCCGTCTGCGCCGTCGCAGGTTATGCCGTTTTCGCCCATCAAACGGGCGGAGCCGCAAAGAACTTTTTGCCCGTCGGCGATAAGCGACACGCCCATTCCGCTTATCTCGTGCAGCTCGCTTATTTCAACTTCGGGAACTTTCCCCGCAAAATCCACTATCGCCTTGGCGGCGGGGTGGGAGGAGTTTCGCTCGGCGGCGGCAGCCAGCGTCAGCAGACGCTGCCGCGGCAGCGAATCGGGCAGCAAAATCATCTCATCGACGGTGGGTTTGCCCTGTGTCACCGTGCCGGTCTTGTCAAAGCAGATGCAGTTTACTTTGGCAAGCTGCTCGATGCAGCGGGCGCCCTTTACCAAAACGCCGAAGCGGGAGCAAAGTCCGATGCCGGCAAAAAAGGTCAGCGGAACCGAAATGACCAGCGCGCAGGGGCAGGATGCCACCAGAAATACCAACGCGCGGGAAAGCCATAGCTTAAAACCGCCAAATCCCAAAACGGGCGGCAAAATTGCCAGCGCCGCCGCCATCAGCATGACGATGGGGGTGTAAACTGCGGCGAATTTGGAGATAAGGCGCTCGGTGCTTCCTTTGGCCTCCTCCGATTGCCGCACCAGCTTGATTATTCTCGATGCCGCCGAATCCTCGAAGGAGGAAACGGTGCGGCAAGTCAGCAGTCCGTCGGAATTTATCGCGCCGGAGGGCAGCACACTTCCCTTTTCGGCAAAGACGGGCAGCGGCTCACCGGTGATGGCGGAAAGGTCGGCGTAGCCGGTACCCTCAACCACCTCGCAGTCGATGGGGATGCGGTCGCCCGCCTTAAGCTGAATAAGGCTTCCCATCGGGACTGTTTCGGCGGGAACGGTCTGCTTGCTGCCATCGGGCAGCAGCAAAAGGGCGGTATCTGGGCGGATATTTACCAGCGATTCTATATCGCGGCGGCTTTTTGCCACCGCCCGGGCTTCCAGCAGATTGCCGAGCCTGAAAAGCGCCGTTACCGCCATCGCCTCGAATATCGCTTCGAGCGGGTCGGACGATACCGCCGCCAGTCCAAAGGAGGCGGCAACCGCAACGGTCAGCAGTCCCAGCTCTTCAAATTGAAGCTTTAAAAGTGATTTTATACCGTTTAAAAACAAAGGATAACCGACAGCAGCCGTGCCTAACGCCATTAAAGGCGGCGCGGCGCTTTTATTTGGGAGGAAAACGGAAATAACAATAAATATCGCGCCTATCCAAGCGAGCTGTTTGGAAAAGGGCGCCTCGGCGGCATGCTCGTGGTCGTGCCCGCACCCGCAGCCGCAGCTGTGAGATTCATGCTCATGATGTTCATGTCCGCAGCCGCAATCATGATGGTCGTGTCCGTGTTCGGCGCAGTCGCAGTGATGTATGTGATGATGTGAGTCGGGGTCTGCTCCCCCGCCGCCGTCATCGCCGCAGCAGTCGCAGCAGTGGTCGGCGTGACCCTCGTGGGCGTGGCCGCAGCTTACCTGCTCGTGATGCTCGCGGCAGCCGGTGCAGCTGCATCCGCAGTCGTGATGGTGATGCTCGTGGTGGTCGTGGTGATGTTCGTGACAGCTCATTTGTGTTCCTCCCTGATGTGATTTATATGGTCGATGCCCATGTCAAGAATTGCCGAAACATGGTCGTCATCCAGCGAATAAAAGCTTTTGCGCCCATCTCGGCGGCATTTTACCACACGGGCGGATTTTAAAGTGCGCAGCTGGTGCGAAACGGCGGGCTGGCTCATCTGCACCGCCTCGCAGATCTCATTTACCGAAAGCTCTCCGCCTCGCAGCGCGCAGATTATTCTTATTCTGGTGCTGTCGCCGAAGATGGAAAAAATCTCGGTCAGCGCTTCCAGCTCTTTTTCGTTGGGGATTGCAGGGATAGTATGCTCTTTCATGTCGGTGTCCTCCGTTTGTTATCTACATATTCACATATTAGCATATAAACATATGAGCGGTCAAGCATATATTGCAGGGAGGAAGAATATGTCGGATAAAATCAGAACGGTAACGGCGGGGGCGCTGCTGACGGCCGCCTCGACGGGTGTTTTTGCCAACGGTTCGGCGGTATTTATGTCGGCAGTCTGCGCCGATTTGGGTTTTGCCCGCGGCGGATTTGCGCTGATAAATTCGGTTTCGCTTATCTTTTCGATGATCTCGCTTGTCTTTTTCGGGCGGCTGCTGCAAGCCGCCAATATACGGCTTACTGTCGGAATTTCCGCCGCAGTCTGCGCGGCGGTGCCGCTTTTCTATTCCTTTTGCGGGGCGCTGTGGCAGTTTTATCTCGCGGCGGCGCTAAATGGCATCTTTGTCAACGGAATCACGCTGTTGACGGTGGCGGCGCTGCTGGAGCGGCAGCAGCTTAAAGCCAAAGGCAGCCTTTTGGGGGCTTCCTTTGCGGGAGCGGGAATAGTTTCCTTTATAATGCTGCCGCTGATACAAAAAACGGTGGAAAATTTCGGTTGGCGGTGGGGATACAGATTGCAGTCGGCGGCGGGTGCAATTTTGCTGACTGCGGCGGTCTTGCTCATCAAAAACGCCGCCACGCTGTCATCCGATGACAGCGGAAAAAAGGCTTTCCCTATAAAGCAGCTGCTTGCTGACCGCCGATTTCTGTTGACGGCGGCGGGACTGTTTTTAGCAAACGGAGCTAACGTTGCGCTGTTTAACCACACGTCGGCAAACCTTTCCGACTTGGGATTTGCTCCCGAAAAGGCTGCGGCGGTACTCTCCTTTGCGGCGCTGATCTCCTCCGTTTCAAAGCCCTGCTACGGCATCACACTGGACAGGGCGGGATTAAAGACAGGCGCTGTATCACTTGGCTCGGCGATCGCGGCTACCGCCGCCGCTGCGCTGCTGCTGGACAAAATTCCCGCCGCCTTTTACCTCTATCCGCTGCTGCTGAGCTTTTGCGCCTGTGCAAATTCCATCCCCGCCAACGCCTTTGCGTCAAGGCTTTTCGGTCGGCAAAATTTTGCGGCGACGGCATCGCTGCTCACCTTTGCCGCCACGGCAGGCTCGGCGGTCGGCGCTCCGCTGGCGGGAGTCATCTTCGACAAATTCGGCAGCTATGATCCCGCTTGGTGGGGATGCATGGCGGCGGGTGCGGCATCGGCAGCGCTGTTGGCTTTTGCGGCGCAAAGCCAAAAATCAATATAATTACAAACAAACTAACAATAAATTTGTGACTTATTCACAGCAAAAAAAACAAACAAAAATTTAATCGAATTTTCTCACTATATATTGTGTTATTTTGATTGACTAATAACACATATTGTGTTATTATAACCAAGCCCACACTATATATTGTATAAACAATATATAGTGTGAGACAAAAGTAATTAAAAAAATGCGGGTAGGCCGCTCATTTATTAGGAGAGATGAATATGATTACTCAGATAGTTAAAAGAGACGGCCGTACCGTTCCGTTTGAACTTGATAAGATCACCGAAGCCATCTATAAGGCTGCCAAAGCATTGGGCGGTTCCGACCGCCGCATGGCAGAGGACCTTGCAAAGCAGGTAGTGGCGTATCTGGAGGAGAAGAATCTTCAGACCCCCACCGTTGAGCAGATACAGGATGCGGTAGAACGCACCCTTATCGAGAACGGTCATGCACGCACCGCAAAGGAGTTTATTCTTTACCGCTCGGGCCGTACCCGTGTTCGTGAGATGAACACCCGCCTGATGAAGATCTACGAGGATCTCACCTTCCGTGATGCCAAGGACAACGACATCAAGCGTGAGAACGCCAACATTGACGGTGATACCGCAATGGGCACCATGCTGAAATACGGCTCTGAGGGCGCAAAGCAGTTCGACGAGATGTTCATCCTCAAGCCCGTTCATTCCAAGGCTCATGCCGACGGCGACATCCACATCCATGACCTTGATTTCTATACCCTGACCACCACCTGCTGCCAGATCGACCTGACTAAGCTGTTCACCGACGGCTTTTCCACCGGACACGGCTTTTTGCGTGAGCCCAACTCCATCCAGAGTTATTCCGCTCTCGCCTGCATCGCCATCCAGTCCAACCAGAACGACCAGCACGGCGGCCAGTCGGTTCCCAGCTTTGATTACGACATGGCAAAGGGCGTAGCAAAGAGCTACCGCACCCTTTACCGCAACAACATGATCAAGGCGCTTGAGTTTGAGGGTATCGAAGACGCCGACAGCCTTATCCGCTCTACCCTTGAAAAGGTAGAGGCTGAAACCGGTCTCTGGCCCGCACTTAACGCCGACAACGGCTTCCACGCAAAGGAAGCAGAGCTTCTCATCCCCGTGATCGGCGAGGAAGCTTATAAAAAGGCTTATGACTTCAGCCGCAAGTTCACCGATAAGGAGATAGACCGCCACACCTATCAGGCAATGGAGGCACTGGTACACAACCTCAACACCATGCATTCCAGAGCTGGCGCTCAGATCCCCTTCTCCTCTCTCAACTACGGCACCGATACTTCCCCCGAAGGCAGAATGGTGACCCGCAACCTGCTGCTTGCCACCGAGGCAGGCCTTGGCAACGGCGAGACCGCCATCTTCCCGATACATATCTTCAAGGTCAAGGAAGGCGTCAACTACAATCCCGAAGACCCCAACTACGACCTGTTTAAACTTGCATGCAAGGTTTCTGCCGAGCGTCTCTTCCCCAACTTCTCCTTCCTCGACGCTCCTTACAACCTTCAGTACTACAAGCCCGGTCATCCTGAGACCGAGGCTGCATACATGGGCTGCCGTACCAGAGTTGTTGCCAACAACTTTGATCCCTCCCGTTCGGTTGTTACCGGACGCGGCAACCTCAGCTTTACCTCTATCAACCTGCCCAGACTCGCGATAAAGTCCAACCACAACGTGGACTTCTTCTTCGAGCAGCTGGAGCGCGAGGTCGAACTGGTAATCGACCAGCTCAACGAGCGCTTTAAGCTTCAGGCAGGCAAGAAAGTCAGAAATTACCCCTTCTTGATGGGCCAGGGCATCTGGATTGATTCCGACAAGCTTTCGCCCGATGATACCGTCGGCGAAGTCCTGAAGCACGGCACCCTTACCGTCGGCTTTATCGGACTTGCCGAATGCCTCACCGCACTGGTTGGCAAGCATCACGGCGAATCGGCTGCCTCGCAGAATCTCGGTCTCGACATTGTGGGCTGCATGAGAAAGAGACTGGATGAAGAAAGCCGCCGGACAGGGCTGAACTATACCCTCATCGCTACCCCCGCTGAGGGCCTCTCGGGACGATTTGTAAGGCTCGATAAGAAAAAGTACGGTGTGATCGAGGGTGTAACCGATAAGGATTATTACACCAACTCCTTCCACATCCCTGTCCGGTTCCCCATCTCGGCCTATGAGAAGATCAGATTGGAAGCTCCCTATCACGCACTGACCAATGCAGGTCATATCTCCTACATCGAGCTGGACGGCGACCCCGTCAAGAACCTCGATGCATTCGAGTCGGTTGTCCGCTATATGAAGGAATGCGGCATCGGCTACGGCTCTATCAACCATCCCGTTGACCGCGACCCCGTTTGCGGTTACACCGGCATCATCGACGACGTTTGCCCGCGCTGCGGCAGACGTGAAGGCGAGGCCGTTTCGGTTGAAAAGCTTAAAAAGCTTGGCGTTTACAAGCACCTCAACGCTTCCACCCTTGGCTGCTGCGGCAACGCCGACGAGGAAGCAGACCGCATCCCCAACACTCTGTAATAAACCGGCAAGCCGGTAAACAATGATCCGAAAGCGCCGGGGACGACGGCGTTGTGAGGAACAATAAACAAGAAAGGATGTAGCATTATGAAAAACGAAAACATCGAAATGGTAGGCCAGGGCGTAGGTTTCGAGCGCATCCGCCGAATCACCGGATACCTTGTAGGAACTCTCGACCGCTTCAACGACGCTAAGCGCGCTGAGGTAAATGACCGCGTTAAGCACGGACTTGACAGCGGCATGGAGAGACTGTGAGCACCCAGTTAAAAGGCAGCATAAGACTCGCGGGCGTTGTCCGCGAGTCTATTGTTGATGGGCCGGGAATAAGATTTACCGTCTTTACCCAAGGCTGCCCCCACCATTGCCCCGGATGCCACAACCCCCAGACCCATGACCCCGCAGGCGGCTATGACTGCGAGATGCAGAAGATACTGGATGCGGTAGAGAAAAACCCGTTGCTGCGCGGCATCACCCTTTCGGGCGGCGAGCCTTTTGAGCAGCCGGAACAGCTGCTGGAGCTTGCCAAAGCGGTGGTGGCAATGGGCAAGGACGTCGTTGCATTTTCGGGCTATACCTTTGAGCAACTGATGGAGAAATCCAAGGAGCGCCCCGCCATAAAGGAGCTGCTTTCGCTTTGCTGTATGCTGGTGGACGGAAGGTTTGTGCTGGCAGAGCGTGATCTTACCTTAAGGTTCCGCGGAAGCCGAAACCAGCGGCTGATAAATGCTGCCGAATCGGTCAAAAAGGGCGAGATAGTGCTGTCCGATCTGTAAGGCGGCGAACCTTTTTATAAAATAAAAAGTTAAGGCGCGGTCAGGGTTTTCCCTGACCGCGCCTTTAGGTTTGCGCCCAAACGGGCGCAAACCGTTCGCCGCCGCCGCAAACTGAGCGGAAGGCGTTAAATTTTAAACGAAAGCAGCTATCGGCAGCAAAATTGCCAGACCTGCGATATTTGCCAGCATAAAAATTACCATAAAACGCTTGGCATCGGCATCGGGGGTGCGCAGATAAAGCTTAAGAGTAATAAGGCTTGCCAGCGAAGCGATGGGGGTGCCCAGCCCGCCGATGTTAACGCCCTGCATCAGCTCACACCACCGGTCGGTGAATCCCGAAAGCAGCACCGCCGCCGGAACGTTGCTTATCACCTGACTTGCCGCGGCGGAGGTCAGCAGCGTGCTTTTGCCCAGCAGTGCTTCCAAAAATGTGTGTAC
>JAFQAX010000081.1 GCA_017399785.1 Oscillospiraceae bacterium
GGCATCATAACGTCAAGAATTACCACGTCAAAGGGTTCGGGGGCGCTGTCGTAAACAGCAACGGCATCAAGGCCGTTGTTTACGTCGGTCACATTGTATCCGGCACGCTTTAGGTTGATTACCACAAAGTCGCGGATAGCGTCTTCGTCTTCGGCGATAAGAATATTTTTCATGGCTGCTCCTTTCTGTCTAAAAGCGACTTTACAGCAGTTCCAGCAGATTTTTGGCCTGCTGCATGGTTATTGAATAACCGGGGTAACTGCCCGATGGAATATATATTTGATAGCTGTTGATTCCTTTTTGTGCGACAGTTTCAAATTTTGCGGTCTCAAGCTTATCATGATAGGAAGAAGGGGATATTACTCTTATCCTCATAAGCTCGGTGGTAGATTCGTGCAGCGATTTATTGAAGATGCAGAAGCTCCACTCGTTTGCTTCGGAGAGACGCTTTACCGTTACTTTTTCATCCCATGATTCAGGCATCTTGAACTGATATCCCGCCGCAAAGTTCACGATATAGGAGCTGGCGTTCTCAAGCTCACCCTGCTTTACCGTTTTGTATTTGGTTAGGTAAAGCGGCTGCTGCTCGCCCGATTCCTCATATCCGGGAAGCAATATCGAAATTGGGATGTCGATGAGTCCGTCGCCGTTTACATCATTGCTGCAAAGGGTGGGTACAGGTCGCTCAAAGCTTTCGAATATGCCGATATCCTCGCTGCGCAGTTCGCTTATTACCGAGCGGCGCTCATCCACCGCAGCAACAAAGGTAGTCATCTCATCACTTCCCAGATAGATATCGGCAAATACCGCCGAAAGACCTGAGGTGAATTTTCCGTAGGTCAGCTGTTCAAATCCCGTCATAGCAGAGGGCAGCTCTACCTCGCTGGTTTTAACGATTCTGCCGGAGCGGTATTTCACCAGCGACATGATGCCGTTTCTGGTGCGTCCTTTGGTACAGAGCAGCAGCTCATCAAGGCCGTTGCCGTCGACATCTTTTATCATTACTTCGTCGTATTCGCCTTCAAAGCTTAAGGTGACGGCATCGTTGGCAAAGCCGTAGACCTTGCAGATATTACCTTCCTGACCCGAGGCATTCCATCCGACGATTATATTGCTGCTGTTTTCATTTTCGACAGGGGCAAAGGATACGAAATCGATTTCGCCGCCTTCGCCGGGTATCTGGTTGCGGCTTTTCCAACCGTTTTTATCCTCATCGAGTATACTCATCCAGCTGGAGGTAGTTCCGTTTACGGTAAGCTCATAGAAGGCGATCGCCTCTTCGTCTCCGTCGTGGTCAAGATCGTGGAATACACATGCCGAAAGGTTTTCGCCTCTTCTCGGATAGCGGAATTTAAAGGCATCGGTCCCGACTGCAAGCTCGATCGCGTCATATATCTCCGACTGCTGAGCGGTAAGGCGCGGCGGAGTGATAAGCTCGTTTACGCCGAACTGCAGTCCGCTGCAGGAAGTCAGCATCAGCACAGACAGCAGCGCGGGTATTATCTTTTTCATCGGGACACCTCCTTTTGTTGGATTTTTAAAACCTGTTACCAGCAGCCGTCCATGTGCATCTTGCTTTGGTCATAGCGCAGCTGAGGTTTTTTCTCTTTTATTGCATACCCTATCGTTATCAGCGAATAGGGGACGATATTTTCGGGAAGCTTTAAAATGGCGCTTATTGGGGTCATGCGATACTCTCTGGGGAAAATCCCATGCCAACAGGCGCCCAATCCCTGAGCGTGTGCGGCGTAAAGTATATTCATGGATGCGGCGGCACAGTCATCGCGCCATGCAAGCTCGGAGAGAGCAGGCTCTCCGCAAACTATTATGGTAAGAGGAGCGGTATCAAGGGCGATGGCTTTTTCATGCACCTTTCTCAGTTCGAGCATTGTTTCTCTGCTTTTGATGACGATGAAATGGCAGGGATAGATCGCGCGGGAGCTCGGCGCGCTGCAAGCCGCTCTGAGCATATTCTCTATCTGCTCATCGGTGGGCTGCTGCTCGGTAAACTGGCGGAAGCTGCGGCGGGAATGGATAAAATCGAGATACTGATTGGACATAAAGCGCCCTCCCTGTTGTCATCAAATGAAAATTAAAAATAGTATCAAGTAATTATACCACATCGGGCAGCAATTAGCCAATATTTTATCAATATTTTGCGGTTGGGCGGAAAATCAGCCATCATATTATAATATGGTGAAAAATATCCTTTCAACCGAATTTATATTAAACAAAAATGAACCTTTTGTTTCCGATTTTTCTCTTTATTTTTGCGGAGCACTGTGGTAGATTATCCTTATCAAATGAATTTCCACAATGGGGAGATGCGTTATGAGAGCTAAAATACTTTTACTCACCACCGGCGGAACCATCGCTTCCACCGCCACCGACGAAGGACTTAAGCCCACCGCCGACGGTGCTTCGCTGCTTTCGATGCTGGGCGGAGATGTCGGCTGTAACATTACAATAAAAAATCTGCTCACCCTTGATTCCTCAAACATGCAGCCGGAGGAATGGCAGCTGATAGCCAGAACTATCTTTAAAGAGCGTGTAAACTATGACGGCATCGTGCTCACCCACGGCACCGATACCATGGCTTACACCGCCTCGATGTTAAGCTTTATGCTGCCCGGCATCGACCTTCCGGTCGTGCTGACCGGCAGCCAGCTGCCGATTTTCCATCCTCTTTCGGATGCGATCGAAAATCTGCGCACCGCATTCGCCATGGCACAGACAAAGATACCCGGTATTTTCATCGCCTTTGACCGCAAGGTGCTGTTAGGCTGCCGCTCGGTAAAGGTGCGTACAACAGATTTTAAGGCGTTTGAAAGCATAAACATCCCGCCCGTTGCCACTGTCAGCGCGCAGGGACTGGTGATAAATCATGCCCTTATTCCCAAACAGCAGGGCGAATGCCGCCTGATGGACAAGTGCGACAGCCGAGTTACCCTTTTAAAGCTCATCCCCGGACTTGACCCCAAAATCTTCCCGCTGCTGCGGCTTATGGACTGCCGCGGAGTGGTGCTGGAAGCGTTTGGCTCCGGCGGGCTTGCCTTTATCCGCCGCAACCTTGTTTCCGAGCTGGGTGCTTTGGTCGAAAACGGAATACCCGTTGTGGTCTGCAGCCAGTGCCTTTATGAAAAAAGCGACATGTCCATCTATGAAACGGGACAGCTGGCGCTGAAAAAGGGCGTGCTGCAGGGCGGCGACATGACCAGTGAGGCCGCCGTAACCAAAATGATGTGGGCGCTTGGAAACAGCAGCTCTGCCGCAGAGGTTGCCGAAATATTCAGTCGCAGCCTTGTCGGGGAATGCTCCGAATAAAGCATAACTTATCAGTAATCTCCGCATAAATGCGGAGATTACTTGCTTTTTCCGTATTTTCATTCACTTGTTTACAGCTTTTTTCAAAACAGCTATATACACATCCGCTTTAATGTGATAAAATAGGACAAATTATTTTAACCGCTGTCCGATGCACAGCATCAACGGAGATGATCACTTGGATAACGCAAAAAATATTCTTTTAAAATCCGCTGTCGAAAAATTTTCAGATAAGGCAAAGGCGCTCAGCGACGACCTTTTTGCCCATCCCGAAACGGGCGAAAAGGAACTGCGTTCCAGCCAAAAGATAGTGGAGCTGCTGCGAGAGCACGGCTTTGAAGTTGAATACCCCTTTTACGAGGAGGTGCTGGGTTATCCCACCGCCTTCCGCGCCGTTATTGACTGCGGCGAAGGCCCTTCTGCCGCTATTTTGGTGGAATATGATGCACTGCCCGGAATCGGACATGCCTGCGGACACAATCTTCACGGCTCTATGTCTGTGCTGGCGGGACTGGCGCTTGCCGAAATAAAGGACAGCTTTAAAGGTAAGCTTTATGTAATCGGAACACCTGCCGAAGAGTTGGTCGGTGCAAAGGTGCATATGGCAGCGGGCGGCATTTTTGACGATATGGCGCTTGTCATGATGATACATACCTCCAGCGGCATCGGCTCTCAGCCGCAGATGGATCTTTTCAACTACCGCTCCTACAATATAGAATATTTTGGCAAACAGGCACACAGCGCCGCTGCTCCGTGGATGGGCAGAAACGCCCTTTCCGCCGCCAGAAAATTCATGGACCTTGTTGATGCCCGCCGCGAATGCTTCCATCCCGACATGAGATGCAGCAGCGTAATTTTAAGCGGAGGCACCGTTCCCAATATAGTTACCCCATATGCAAAGCTTATGACTGAATTTCGCAGCTGCTCGATGGGCAGTCTTAAGGAGATAGATTCGGCGGTGAGAAAATGCGCCGAAGCAGCCGCCATGGCACTGGACTGCGAAGTTAAGATCGATGACAGTGCTCTCGATTTCTTTGATATGGTGAGGGTAAATCGACTTGAAGAAGCCGTATGCGAGCTTTTTGGGGAGCTTGGCGAACCGGTACTGGAGGTTGCTCCTCCCATCGCATCCTCCGACATGGGCAACGTAAGCTATCGGTGTCCCGCCATTCAGCCGCTGCTTTCGATAGTTGATGAACCCTATCCGCTGCACACCACCGAGCTTGCCGATGCAACCACAACGCCCAAAGCACAAAAAGCCATGGAAAAAGGTGCTTATATCATTGCTTCGCTTATGCTGAGAACGTTTAACGACGCGCAATTCCGCAGTGAGATATACACCCAGTTTCAAAAGGCTGTTGCCGCAAAAAACGGATAATTGAATCATTTGCGCTCCACAATCCTCAGCGATTTGTGGAGCGCTTGTCCTTTATTACATCTAATCATACAAAATCATTTTAGCATTTTGTAGATTGTGTAAAATTTCACAAACACCCTTGACTGGAAATTTTTGCGGTGCTATAATTTAGAAAAGTGTACGGATTTTATTGGTATATTCGAAGTTGTCTGATGACCAGATTATCCGTTCATATGATTTATCATTTTGTTTCGAGCCTCAGACTGTCGGCAATTCGGCCGAAGCTCTGATGCAGATATATTTTTAAGGAGGTCATTTCTCATGACTGCTGAACAGTATCTGGAATCGTTGGTGTCCGCTTCCAGAGCGGCACAGAAAGAATTTGAAAAGTATCCGCAGGAAGTTGTAGACAAGGCTGTAAAGGCTATCGGCAAGGCTATCTACGACAACGCCATCGAGCTGGCTCATATGGCTGTTGACGAGACCCACATGGGCAACTACGACAGCAAGATCGCTAAGTGCCGCAACAAGTCCAAGAGCGTATGGTGGAAGATGAAGGATAAGCCCAGCCGCGGCATTATCGAGCGCGACGAGGAAAACGGCATCGTTAAGGTTGCTAAGCCCATCGGCGTTATCGGCTGCGTAGCTCCCACCACCAACCCCGTTATCACCCTTATGCACAACGCAATGTGCAGCCTTAAGTGCGGCAACTCTATGATCATTTGCCCCCATCCGCGTGCTAAGCATGTCGGCGTAAAGACCGTTGAATACATGAACGAAGCTCTGGATAAGCTTGGCATGCCCAAGAACCTCATCCAGATCATCCCCGAGCCTACCATGGAGCTTTCCACCGGACTTATGAAGTCTGTTGATCTCTGCATCTGCACCGGAGGCCCCGGCCTTGTTAAGGCTGCTTACTCCTCCAGCAAGCCCGCTTACGGCGTAGGTCAGGGCAACGTTCAGGTTCTCGTTGACCGCGACGTTGACTACAACGAAGTTGCTAAGATGGTAATCGCAGGCCGTATCTTTGATAACGGCGTTCTCTGCACCTGTGAGCAGAACGTAATCTGCCCCAAGGACAAGGCTGACGAGATGATCGCTGCCCTGAAGGCAAACGGCGCTTACTACATCGACAATGAAGAAGATGCTGAAAAGCTCCGAAACAGCGCATTCCCCGGCGGCGCCCTCAACAAGGAATATCCCGGCGCTTCTGTTGCAAAGATCGCTGAGATGGCTGGCATCGAAGGCGTTCCCGCCGATGCTAAGGTTATCGTTTCCTGCACCAAGGGCTATGGCGAAGACGACGTTCTTGCCAAGGAGAAGCTGTTCCCCGTTCTCGCTCTCTTCACCTATGACAAGTGGGAAGACTGCATCGAGATCGCACGCACCAACCTTGAGATGGAAGGTTCCGGCCACAGCGTAGTTATCCACTCCAACACCACCGAGCACATTGAGGCTGTTCCTCCCGTGATCAATGTTTCCCGTTACGGCGTAAATCAGGTTGGCGGCACTGCTCTCGGCGGCGCAATGGACAACGGCCTTAACCCCACCACCACCCTCGGCTGCGGCACCTGGGGCAACAACAGCCTGAGCGAAAACCTCTGGTACATCCACCTTATGAACGTCAGCAGAATCTCCTACAAGGTTCCCACCATGTATGTTCCTTCTGACGAGGAAATCTGGGCTGACTGATAATTAATTTAGAATCCATCTTTTCATTTAGTTTCTCTTTTCATGTTTTTCTTCCTTGAAGCAGTAAAGTCCGGCTTATGGCCGGACTTTGCTGTCTGAACAGTTTTATTGACATAGTCAGTAAAAAAGAGATATACTAAATTATCAGCCGCGGCAAAGCACAAGCTTTTGGCCCGTCGGACTTTTCCGGAAATGAGAGGAAAAAACTATGTTTAGTGAGTACAGAAGTAAATTTGTTACCCCCGAAGTTGCTGCCGCAAAGGCAGTTCAGTCTGGCGATTGGGTAGATTATGGCTTTGGCGGCGGCTTTCCCGAACTGATGGACAAGGCGCTTGCTGCACGCAAGGGCGAGCTTAAGGACGTCAAGATCCGCGGCGGCCTTGTTATCCGTCCCCGCATCGAAGTTGTTGAATGCGACCCCGAGCAGGAGAGCTTCAGCTACTATAGCTGGCACATCGGCGATTATGAGCGCAAGCTGCAGAGCCGCGGTCTCGTTAAGTTCATGCCGATGATCCTGCGTTTCCTTCCCGACCTTTACCGCTATCACATCCGCGTTGACGTAGCTTTCGTGCCTGTTTCCAAGCCCGACGACAAGGGTTATTGCGGACTGGGCATCTCCAACTATGCATGGCGCACCATTTTTGAAAACGCACGCACCGTCGTTTTTGAGATAAACGAGCATCTCCCCACCCTTCACGGCGTGGAAGGCTCTCACCGCGTTCACCTCTCCGAAGCTGACTACATAGTAGAGGGCGAGCACGAGCCGCTGCCCCTTCGCAGCTACAAGGATCCCTCTGAGATCGACATCGCTATCGCAAAGAATGTTGTTAAGGAGATCCCTGACGGCGCCGTTCTTTCGCTCGGTGTTGGCGGCGTTCCCTTTACCGTTGCTAAAATGCTGGCCGATTCCGACCTTAAGGATCTCGGCTGCTGGACCGGCACCATCAGCGATGCATTCCTTGCGCTGCACAATGCAGGCAAGCTGACCAACAAATGCAAGGAAATTGACAACGGTTATTCCACCTGGAACCTCGCAATGGGTTCTCAGGAGCTTTATAACTGGATCAACGACATGCCTCACCTCTTCCACCCCGGAGACGTTGACTACGTTCATGCACCCGAGCGCATGGGCAGCATGAGCAACTTTGTCGGCATCATGGGCGGCGTTCAGCTTGACCTTATGGGTCAGGAAAATGCCGAATCGGCAGGCACCCGCCAGCTTTCGGGCATCGGCGGCCAGCTCGACTTCCTTGAGGGTGCATATCGCTCCAAGGGCGGCAAGGGCTTTATCTGTCTGAACTCCGCACGCAAGGACAAGGAAGGCAACCTCAAGTCCAACATCGTTCCCTTTATCCCCGGCGGCAGCGTTGTTTCTGCCCCCAGAACCATGATCCAGTATGTTGCAACTGAGTATGGCGTTGCCAAGCTCTCCGGTCTTACCGTTTACGAGCGCGCTCAGGCAATGATCTCGGTAGCTCATCCCCAGTTCAGAGATGAGCTTGCAAAATACGCAGACGAGAAATTCCGCTAAAATTTTCGGCGGACGCCGCCGTTTTCGGCTGCGTCCGCTTTTTCTTTATCAATTTTCAGGAGGAGCAATATGGGATATCAGCTTTTTGAATCTGCCAAGCTGGGACCGCTTGAGCTTAGAAACCGCACCATCCGTTCTGCCACCAACGAGCATCTTTCCGAGCCGGACGGTCAGCTGACCGCCGACTGGGCAAACGCCCAGATAGAGCTGGCAAAGGGCGGAGTAGGCCTTGTTATCACCGGACACATGACGGTAGACCGCACCCAGCGCGCCGACGAGGGTCAGCCGGTTATCGACCGCGGCATCGACATGGCGCTGTTTAAAAAGGCAGCCGATGAAGTGCATGCAGCAGGCGGAAAGATACTTGTACAGATAAGCCACAGCGGCATCAAAGGCATGGCATCTGTTAACGGACGCCCCGCAATGAAGCCGGAGGATTTCACCGTCGAAGAGCTCGACAAGCTGGTCGAGCTGTTTGCCGACGCCGCCCTCATCTGCAAAGAAGCTGGCTTTGACGGCGTTCAGGTGCACAACGCCCACGGCTACCTGCTTTCCAACTTCCTCAATCCCAACGAAAACCACCGCACCGATGAATACGGCGGCTCGCTGGAAAACCGATTCAGACTTACCGGACGCATCTTCAAAGCTATAAGAGAAGTCTGCGGCAGCGATTTTGCCATGCTGGTAAAGGCCGACAGCAACGGCAGCGGCGATCTGCACGGTCAGCTTGAACTTTATCAGCAGGCGGGAGTTGACGCGGTCGAGATAAGCGGCGTTGATTTCAACGCCAAGGCAAAGGTGCGCACCCCCTTCTATTTCAATGAGCTTATGGCTGCAAAGGACGGCATCGACCTGCCCTTTATTCTGGTCGGCGGAATGTTCTCCCGCCAGACCGCTCAGTCGGTGCTGGATGCAGGCATACCCTTTGTCGCATTCTGCCGCAGCCTTATCCACGACCCCGGATTTATCGGCAAGCTGGAGCGCGGCGAAGTTGAGGAAAGCAAATGCCTTTCCTGCAACGCCTGCTATAAGATCTACCGCAGCAAGCCGGTCCGCTGTGTAACTCATACTGTGCCTATCGCCCAGCTTGAAAAGCTTTACGGACCTTACGGCAAAAATTGAGGACAAAATTCAAATTTTTGCCCTTTACCCCTTGTATTTTAAAAATCACAGCGATATAATATGGTCAAAATTAAACAGACGGGAGCTTGTGTTACAGGCTGAGAGGGAGGTTTTACCTCCGACCGATAACCTGATTTGGATAATGCCAACGTAGGGATGCCTGGTAATAGCGTATTTAACGGAAGCTTCCAAATCGGAGGCTTCCGTTTTTGTTTGTCTGAAAGGATGTGCATAGGCTGTTCCCGGACGGCTCCGGGCGGATGGAAGGGGAGCTCCTTTTATCTTGTATTTTGCGATGGGAACCCGTGTTTCGGGGTGAGAGGGAAAAATCGATTTCCGACCGAGCGAGGCAGAAAATCTGCCCCGTATAATACATGAAAAGAAGGAATTCTAATGAAAAATTCAAAAAGTCTTTTAAAGATGATCGTTCTCTCGATGTTCGTTGCGCTGGGCGTTGTAATTTCGCCGATACTGCGTGTTGAAGGAATGTGTCCGATGGCGCATTTTATCAACATAGTCTGCTCGGTATTTTTAGGCCCGTGGTATTCCCTTTTGTGCGCGACGATGATAGGCATAATCCGCATGGTGACAATGGCGATACCGCCCATCGCGCTGACCGGTGCGGTGTTCGGAGCCTTTTTGTCGGGAGTTTGTTACCGTCTTTCAAAGGGCAAGCTGCTTATGGCTGTTTTGGGTGAGATAGTCGGCACCGGAATTATCGGCGCTGTAATGTCCTATCCCGTCATGACCTTCCTTTGGGGAAGAGAAGGCCTAAGCTGGCTGTTTTATGTCCCCTCCTTCATCTGCGGAACGCTGATCGGCGGTTCCATTGCCTATATTTTCTTAAGAAAGCTTGCCGACAACGGATTGCTGGAAAAATTCCAGACCATGCTCGGTGAAAACAGCTATTCCGACAAGAGCAGCGTGCTTTCCAACGCAGCCACCATCGCCGCTTTCGGCGGAATATGCTTCGTTATGATAAGCATCCTGTCGGATATGTTTAAGCTTGAATCCCCCGTTTGGTCGCATCTCGCCTACTGCTCGCTGTTTTTGTTCATGGCAATAGCCGTCGTTTATTATATAATGCGCAAATCTAAAAAGGACTGATTTCATATGCTGATATCGATAGACCAAATCAAAAAACTTTCGCCGCTTATCCACTGTATAACAAACCCCATATCGATAAACCAGTGCGCCAACGCGATTTTGGCAGTAGGCGGACGCCCTATGATGGCGGAGCACCCACGTGAGGTGGCGGAAATAACCGAAACCGCTAATGCTCTTGTGCTTAACACCGGCAACATAACCGACGTAAGGATGCAGTCTATCGCCATATCGGCAAAAACGGCAAAACGAAATGGCATCCCCATGATAGTTGACGCGGTTGGAACGGCCTGCTCCAAAATGCGGTTGGAATATCTTTTAGAGCTTTTTGAGCAAGCTTCCCCCACCGTTATAAAGGGCAACTATTCCGAAATCACGGCGCTTTATCAAACAGGCTACCGCTCTTCCGGCGTTGATGCCGATGCAGCACTTTCGCTTGAGCAGGTGAGCAGCATCGCTGCCAAGCTTGCCGAAAAATACCGCTGCGTCGTGCTCGCCAGCGGAAAGGTGGACATAGTAACCGACGGCAAAACGCTTGTTCATATTAAAAACGGCAGCCCTCGACTTTCTTCCATCACCGGAACGGGCTGTATGCTGGGAGCGCTTTGCGGCTGCTGTCTGTCGGTAACGGCTGATTTTTCGGCGGCGGTCACAGCCTGCGCCATGCTTGGAATAAGCGGTCAGCTTACCCAAAACGCCAAAGGCAGCGGTAGCTTTATGGTCGAGCTTTTTGATAATCTTTCAAATCTTGACGACGCTGCCCTGAAAAAATATCTGGATATAGAGGTGACCGAAATTGAAAAAATTTGACCCTACGCTTTATTTTATTACCGACAGCAACGGCTTTTCGGAGGAAGAATTTCTCGAGCGAACCGAAGCGGCGCTGAAAGGCGGCGTTACGCTGGTTCAGATAAGAGAAAAGGACAAGACCACCCGAGAATATATCGCGCTTGCGCAAAAGGTACACGCTTTGACAAAGCAGTATGGCGTGCCGCTCATCATCGATGACCGCATCGATGTTGCAATGGCAATTGGAGCGGAAGGTGTGCATCTCGGTCAAAGCGACATGCAGATAGATACCGCACGCAGCATTTTAGGTGATGACATCATCATCGGCGCAACCGCCAAAACTGTTTCTCAGGCTACCGAGGCCTATATTCAGGGAGCCGATTACCTCGGAGTAGGAGCCATCTATCCCACCACCACCAAGGTAAAGACGGTGCTTACCTCCACCCAGACCCTTTCGGATATCTGTAAGGCTGTGCCGATTCCGGTCAACGCCATCGGCGGGCTTAATATACAAAATATCGACGTACTTAAAGGCATCGCTATTTCGGGAGTCTGCGTTGTTTCTGCAATTATGAAGGCAGACGATCCCGCGCAGGCGGCAGCCGAGCTTAAAACAAAAATCGAAGCGGAATTGCTTTGATAATAAAAGCGGCAGACCGGGGGCACCACTCTCTGTCGCTATACAAAAATAATGCAAAGGAGTTTTACTATGAGAACAGCATTATCGATCGCAGGAAGCGATTCCTGCGGAGGCGCCGGTATTCAGGCCGATATCAAAACAATGACCATGAACGGTGTTTACGCCATGACCGCCATAACGGCGCTTACGGCGCAGAACACGACCGGCGTCACAGGCATTCTGGAATCTTCTGCGGAATTTCTGCAAAAACAGTTGGATGCGGTGTTTGAGGACATCTTCCCCGATGCCGTAAAAATCGGAATGGTTTCGTCGTCTGCGCTGATAAGCGTCATTGCCGATCGGCTGAAGCACTATAATGCCAAAAATATTGTGGTGGATCCCGTTATGGTGGCGACCAGCGGTTCTGCGCTGATGAAAACCGATGCGGTAAACACACTTATAAAAGAATTGCTTCCGCTGGCGACCGTCATCACCCCCAACATTCCCGAAGCGGAGGTGCTTTCGGGAATGGCGATAAAAACCGAAGATGATATGTATAAGGCAGCAAAGCTGATCGGCTGCAGCTGCGGATGTGCCGTTCTTCTCAAGGGCGGTCACAGCATAAACGATGCCAACGATCTGCTTTATCAAAACGGAAAATTCACCTGGTTCAAAGGTAATCGAATCAACAACCCCAATACCCACGGAACAGGGTGTACCCTTTCCTCCGCTATTGCATCCAATCTGGCAAAGGAATATGATCTTGAACAGTCGATAAGACGTGCAAAGGATTATATTTCAGGCGCGCTTGCTTCAATGCTGGATTTGGGACACGGCAGCGGCCCTCTTGATCACCTATTTTATCTGGAAGGGGGCTTTGCGGAATGAAGCCTTCTGTTGTTGCGGCGATATTCACCGTCGCTTATCAGCTTTTTTCACTTTACCTGTGCAGAAAATACCGTCCCAAATTAAGAGATCTTATTTTCGGCGCAGTCGCCTGCGCGCTGACGGCGGTGTTCAGCTATTTTGTCGTTCCGCTGCCTACCGGAGCGGTTGCTATCATAGGTTCATCTATACCGCTGATACTCACCGCACTTGTCTGCGATTTTCGCCTTGCGATAGTCTCTGGCTGGGTTATGGGTATTCTCACCATTGTACTTATGCTGCCGGCATGGCAGCCGGTGCACTGGGCGCAGATATTCGTTGAGCACATGATCTGCTTCTCATGCCTTGGTTACGCCGGAATATTCGGCTCTGACAGCCGCCGCAAAATGTGGTGCGGCATCGCCCTGACTCTGCTGCTGCAGTTTACCAGCCATCTGCTTTCGGGCGCTGTTTTCTTCTCCTCCAACGCATGGGGCGGCTGGAGCGCATGGGGTTACAGTCTGGTATACAACCTCTCTCAGATAGTCACTGAGGGAATCGTTTCCATTGCCGTTATTTCGGTGCTGCCCATTAAAAACCTTAAGCTTGCCGTATCCGGCAAAAAGTGAGGTGTGGCAGATGGGAATTAAAGAAAGACTGGTCAATGCTACCGAAGCCATCTGGCAGCAATATCACTCTCACCCTTTTGTCATGGGAATAGCAGACGGCACGCTGCCGATAGAAAAGTTTAAATACTATATCATTCAGGATTACCTCTATCTCATTGATTACACAAAGGTTTTTGCCGTCGGAATAGCAAAGGCAAAATCGCCCGAAATGATAAAAGTTTTTGCTCACTATATCAAACAGATAACTGAGGGTGAGATGGACATCCACCGCGGATATATGCCGCAGCTTGGCATAACCGAAAAGGATATCGCCGAGACGCCTGCGGCGCTGGATAACATATCTTATACCTCTTATATGCTGCGAATCGCCTATGAAGAGTGTGAAGCCGAAATACTTGCCGCTATCCTCGCCTGCGCATACAGCTATGAGGTGATAGCCCAAAAAATTGTCGAGCGTTTCCCGCAGTCTGTCGAACATCCCGTTTACGGAGAATGGATAAAGGGATACAGCAGCAAAGAATACTCGAAGGAAAATGTCGAATTATTCTACCATTTGGATAAACTCATCGAAAATTATACCGAATCACAGCAGCAGCATCTGGTCGATATTTTTGTAAACTGCTCGAGATATGAGGCAGCTTTCTGGGATTTTTCCTGGAACATGTCGAAATAAGCGCAAAAAATAGCCTGTCAAATGACAGGCTATTTTTTGTTATTCCGTTATCTTCATTACTTTATCGTTTTCGCCGGCGATCATGATATGCTCGCCTTCTTTAAAGATATATCCGCCGGTGGTGATTGGTGTGACTGTACCGTCCACCTTTATTCCTATGATATTTACATTGTACCTGTTGCGTATATCCAATTCGGCCAGCGACTTGCCCACCCATTTTGCGGGAACTTCAAGCTCGAAGATGGCGTAGCCTTCCGAAAGCTCGATGTACTCCAACGCACCGTTTACACTGAAACGCATAGCGGTGCGCTGCGCCATGTCAAGCTGGGGAAATACAACCTCATCCGCTCCTATCTTTTTAAGCAAACGGGTGTGTATGTCACTGTCCGCCTTAGAAACGACCATCGAAGCCCCCAGTTCCTTAACCATAGAAGTTATCTCCATCGAAGACTGAAAGTGTTCGCTTGTGCAGACGAAGCAGGCGTCGTAGTTTTCCACGCCAATGGTACGCAGCACCGATTCATCCATGCAATCGGCAATTTTCGCCTGCGTTACGTAGGGTGCTATTCTGGAAACTGTTTCTTCATTTTGATCTATGACCATAACTTCATTGCCAAGTTCCATCAGCTTCAGCGCCAAGCTGCTGCCGAATCTGCCAAGTCCTATAACCAAAAATGTTGCCATCTAATATCTCTCCTTTTAACCTATGACAATCTGCTCAACAGGGTCTTTTATATGGGCGATCGGACGCTCTACTACCGCCATTATCATGGTGAGCGTTCCTATTCTTCCGAAAAACATCATCACAATCAGCACTGCGCGGTTTAAAACGGTAAGGTCGCGTGTTATTCCGGTGCTTAATCCCACTGTGCTCATCGCTGAGAATATTTCAAACAGCGTGTCCTGTATATTAAACTGCTGCGCTGCAAGCATCACAAAGCAGCC
>JAFQAX010000082.1 GCA_017399785.1 Oscillospiraceae bacterium
GTGTAGAGCTTGTGGTTAACACCCATTACAAAGGTGGGGGTAACGCTATCCTTGGAAGGAGCGGACATGATTACCTTTTTTGCGCCGCCATCAAGGTGAACGGATGCCTTTTCGAGGGTGTTGTAGACGCCGGTGGATTCAATTATGTACTCGGCTCCACAGTCATCCCAATTGATCTTGGAAGCGTCGCTTTCGCTGTAAACCTTGATCTTATTGCCGGTGATGATCAGATGCTGACCGTCGTGCTCAACGGTGCCGGTGAAGGTACGGAAAACCGAGTCATACTTGACCTGATATACCATGTAATCGAGGTCTGCGTTGCGCAGGTTGATACCGCACATCTTATAGCTGTTGCTGCCGCGCTCTACCATTATACGGAGAGCGATTCTGCCGATTCGGCCAAAGCCGTTTATGCCTACATTAACTGCCATGTTTCTGCTCCTTTCAAATTGGGTGATGCGTTATTTGAGAATGCCGTAAAACGGGTAAAACTTCTTTTAATATTATACCACGTCTGTGTTCAAAGTTAAATAGAATACAAGCTGAATTTAAAACACTAAATTTGGGCGATATTGGCAATATAAAGGAGAGTTTGTATTGGCTTGCCAAAAAAACTGCCGCCCCAAACGGAGCGGCAGCATATTGAAAAATTACTTTCCGGACTTGGAGATCTTGTAGACACCGATGGTGAGCATGGGGATAACGTAGATTGCAAGGAAGCCCCAGCTTACGGTACCGTAGCCCTTTGCGATAAGGCCGGTAAGACCGAAGGTGGAGATGCAGATGCCGATAACAACAGCGGTGATGGTGATGGTGGGACGCATCCAGGTGGGAACGATGTTCCCAGCCTTTGCGTAGGAGATCTCGATACGGTCGTCAACAGCCTTGATAAAGCCGGCGCCGGTCTCGATAAGAGTACCGAACAGAACGATCTCGAACAGGATGTAGAGCCATCTCATATCCAGCATGTGGAAGATAACGGTAACGGGAACCTCAGCTGCGGAAGCAGCGGCAAGGTCGCAGCCCATAGCGAGCAGCAGCAGCAGAGCGGGGATTACGCCGATAGCGCCGGCGAGAAGTCCGCAGGTAACAGCTTCCTTGCGGTCCTTAACGTCACGCATGGTATAAAGCAGTGCGGGAACGATGCCAAGGTTGTAGAATGCGTACTGGAGACCGCTTACAAACCAGCCGCTTTCAACCTGACCCTTTGCAAACTCAGCAGAAACGTTGCTGCCGAACTTAACGAATACGATGATCATGAACAGCAGGTATACTGCGTAAAGAACATAGGACCAGAAAGAAAGAACTTTTTCGATGGTCTCGGTTCCCTTGATTACCAGAGCGGAAATGCCGACAGCAAGAACGATAATGCCGATCCAGGGATTCATTCCGGTAAGGTCAGCGATCATTTCGCCTGCGGTAGCGTTGATAACGCCGAGAACGATGAGCATAAGTACAACGTAGCAGATCTCATAGAGGACGCCTGCTTTGCCAAGCAGCTGGCCCATCATGCTGTTGTAGTCAAAGGTGCGGAATACGCGTACGAATTCAAAGGTAACTGCGCAGAGAACTGCCCAAACGATGGTGGTAACGATCATTCCGAGAATGCCGCCCATCATGCCTTTAACTCCGAAATACTGAGCGATCTCGGCACCGGTGCCGTAGCCGCCGCCGATAACTACCGACTGGAAGATAAATCCGGGGACCAGATATCTCATCCATTTTTTACTTGCGTTCATAGAAACTCTCCTTAAAAATAGATTTATAAAACAGCAGCATAACTATCTGTTATATAACTTGGAAATCAGCCGTTGACCTTTTTAACGGCATTGATAAGCTGGTCGGCATATTCTGCCTTGGGGCATCTTACTCTTACGCAGCGGCCGTCCATACAGTCAAAGTCAGCGCCCGAAACGGCGAGAACGCCCGCTTCGATAAGCAGTGCCTGAAGATCGACGTCATCGCGGTGGCGAAGGGTGCAGATCGGACCGCGGTCATCGGTGACCATCATCGAAAGAGCGTTGCCGCAAACGGCGCGCATTGCCTGCTTGATGGCGGCGAAATCCTCTGCGTGGGAAAGGGCGTAGCCGTCATCCGACAAAGCGCCGCCGATAGCCTCTCTTGCAACTTCGCTTACGGTATAGGGGTTGCTTCCGCGGCCGAGCAGCTCGATTATCTGCGCGGATGCAACGATATATCCGGCGCGAAGTCCCGCAAGACCGAGTCCCTTGGAGAAGGTGCGCAGCACGATGAGGTTGTCAAAGTTGTGAAGCTCGGAAATAGCGGAATCGTCCTTGGAAACGAAATCGCCGTAAGCCTCGTCCACCAGAACACAGACGTCAAACTGCTTTGCCTTTTCAAGGATGCGGATTATGTCAGCCTTGGGCATAAGCTGTCCGGTGGGATTGTTGGGATTATCGATATAAACCATCGAGGTCTTTTCGTTAATGGCTGCCAGCAGAGCGTCAACATCCTGAGAATAGGTGCTGTAATCTGCGGGCGGGATGCCGATATACTTCATGCCCTGCAGCTCGACATTTACTATCATGTCGGTAAAGGAGGGCATAAAGCCGATAACCTCGGCACCGGGGATGGCGAACAGGCCGTTGATGGTATAAAGTCCGCCGACGCTTCCGTCGACCAGCATTATCTCGCCGGCAGAAAGCTCGACCTGATTTTTCCAATAGTTGATGATTCCGTCAACTGCCGCATGGGAATGGGGGTAATTTGCGACCTTGATAGGATCAAAGTTTTTTATCGCTTCAAGTGCGGCAGCGGTGGGTCCGTAAGGATTTACGCCCTGACTGCAATCAAGCACTTCGGGGCCGACCTCGGGGGTGTGGCTTGCGTAATCCTTTACTTCTTTAAAATAAGTTTCACGGAATTTCATTTAAAATGCACCTCTGATCTTTTGATCACCAGCCGGCGCGATATTTCATAACGTCGTCGCTGATAAGACCGTTCTCATAATCAGACATAGCCTGGTCAATGATGTTGAAGCCCTTTTCAAGCAGCTCGGGTTCGATGACCAGCGGAGGCTGGATGCGGAGCACGTTGCCTGCAAGAGAGATTACGACCAGACCCAGCTGGTAGCAGCGGAACAGGATCTTGAAGCAGGCATCGTTGTCTGCGGTGCCATCGGGCTTGCAGATGCCGATGCCCATCGACAGACCGAGGTTGCGGGTAAAGCCAACAACGGAGGGATGCTTTTCCTTGAGCATTGCGCCCATCTTTTCAGCGATGGAAATGTTGGTGGAAAGGCGGGTCTGGAATTCTTCGGTGTGATAGTAGTCAAAAGCAGCGCAGCCTGCAGCACAGGCGATAGCGTTGCCGCCGAGGGTAAACAGATGTGCGGGAGCGGGCAGGCAGTCCATGATCTCAGCTCTTGCCATGAAAGCGCCGAGAGTAAGGCTTGCGCCGATGGATTTGCCCATTACGATGCCGTCGGGGATGATATCGTAATGCTCGATGGAGAAGAACTTGCCGGTGCGGTAGAATGCCTGCTGAACCTCCTCGGCAAAGAAGAGGATGCCGTTGGCCTTGCACAGCTCGTACAGCTTCTTCATAAAGATGGGGTGAGCGGGGATGAGGCCTGCGTCGCCCTGAACAGGCTCGATAACGACACAAGCTACTTCGTCTGCGGGCATATAGCTCTGGAAAGCGGTCTCGATAGCCTTTACGCATTCGCGCTCTACGGTTTCGTCATCAACGTCGGTGCCGTAGAAGGGGAAGAAGTACATCTCGGGCATAAAGGGACCCATCTTGGCTCTCATTCTGGTGGTGCAGCTGCTCATCGAAGAGGAAGCGATGGTGCTGCCGTGATAGCCGTTGATAAAGGTGATGATCTTGGTGCGTCCGGTATAGGCGCGGGCAAACTTAACGGCTGCGTCATTAGCGTCGGAGCCACAGTTGCCGAAGCAAACCTTTGCCTTTACGCCGCCGGGGAATGCGGAAACGAGGCGCTCGGCATATTCGATGGTCTGCTGGTTGTATACATAAACCTGGCTGTACTGGGTGAACTTTTCAAGCTGCTTGTTGATGGCGTCGGTGAGAACGGGATTGGAGCTGCCGAGGTTGAGCGAGGAAGCGCTGGAAAGGAAATCTATGTATTCGTTTCCGTCAAGATCGGTGATAACGGATCCCTTGATTTTGTCAATAACAAGTGGGAAATAGGAAAGGTGCTGACAGGGTGCGATTACTTCTTTATCTCTTTCAATAAAAGCTTGGCAACGTTCGATAGACATTTAAGTCACTACTAATTTTTATTTTTTTAAAAATGTGTGCTACATCGCCATTATAAATATGGAAAATATTATATCGCTTATTGCATATTTACGCAACGATTTAAACTAATGAAATTCATATTTTGTAAAAAATAAATAATTTTTGATTGTAAATGAAGGACAACTGTTTGCTTTTTTGCCGATGGATTTTTAACAAAAAACGACAAGAATAATTGACACAACGACCCGCAGATGTATAATTAATTCATGCTGGTCAAGCAAAAACGATGTTTTGCGGTGAGGAGAGGGCATTATGCAGCAGTTTTATATGATGGTGTCTATACAGGCGACACTGTTTATCTATATGGCGGTCGGCTACGGTATGAGCAAGGGGGGCATGCTCAGTAAGCAGCTGCGCTCCGGCATAACCGATATGATGATCTATATATTGCTGCCCTGCATGGTGTTTGAATCTTTTAACCAGCAGCTGACTCATCAGCAGCTCTTGGAAGGTGCGGGCATATTTGTTGTAGCGTTTGCCGCAAGCGCGCTGGCATGGATAGTGGGTATAATTGTATGGCGCAAATATCCGGCCAAAAAGCAGCAGATACTGCGCTATGCGCTGCTGATAAGCAGCGCCACCTTTGCCGGACTTCCGGTAATAAATGACGCCTATGGTGCGGCGGGACTGTTTCTTGCTTCCATTTATATAATCCCGGGCAGAATACTTATGTGGACCGCCGGAATATCGCTTTTCGGTGCAAAGAGCGGCGGCTGGATAAAAAAGACGATGAGCAATCCCGCTATGATAGCGGTTTTTCTCGGCATGGGAAGAATGCTCACCGGATTGCAGCTGCCTGCCTTTATTGACAAGGCGATGTCGGGGATTGGAAACTGCACTTCTCCCTTTTCACTGATAATAGTGGGCAGCATCCTTGCCGATGTTGACCTGCACGGAATATTTGATAAGGATGCCCTTATGCTGGGCTTTGTCAGAATGATAGCCGTTCCTCTTATGTTAGTCGCAGGACTAAAAGTTATAGGCTTTTCGGAATTGGGAACCGCCGTTTCGGTAATATTGGCGGCGATGCCTGCGGGCACCACATCGGCGATACTTGCCGAAAAATACGGCGCCGATGCGGTGCTGGGTTCCAAGTGTATATTCATTACCACCGTAATGAGTCTGTTTACCGTTCCGCTTTTGATGTTGATACTGTAAATTGAAAGGGCAGCCGTATTGGCTGCCTTTTCGCGTTAAGAAACTTTATGTAGACCGGCTTTTACCTGATATGTTAAAATAATAAAAACACCAAAAGGGAGACATCAGATGGTAAAAGAAATGCTCAAATACAATAAAAAATTTGTTGAGGACAGATGCTATGAAAAATATCTGACCACAAAATATCCCGATAAAAAAATCGCGATACTTTCCTGTATGGATACCCGCCTTACCGAGCTTTTGCCCGCTGCGCTGGGCATTAAGAACGGTGACGTTAAAATAATAAAAAATGCGGGAGGCATGATCTGCCATCCCTTTGGCAGCGTTATCCGCAGCCTGCTTGTCGCAATATTCGAGCTTGGCGTAAACGAGATACTGGTAATAGGACACACCGACTGCGGCGTTCAGCATATGAACAGCGACGAGATGATAAAGCACATGATCGCCCGCGGTGTAGCACCCGATCACATCGAGATGATGCGCTATTGCGGCGTCGATTTTGACAACTGGCTCAGCGGATTTGATACCGTTGAAAATTCGGTCTCCGAAACGGTGGAATTTCTGCGCCATCACCCGCTGCTGCCCAACGACGTAAAAATAAACGGCTTTATAATGGATTCGGTGACCGGAGAGCTGACCCCGCTGGTCGAAATGGAGCTGTAATTCTAAGCCGATGACACAGGCAGCGCGGCTAAGGTTCTAAAGTTAAAATCTCTGGTGAGATTGGAATTAAGAACTTTTAAGTTATGAATCAAGAAGAATAAATCCGAGGTAGCCATAGGCAAAATCACTTGCCTATGGCTGTCTTGTTACTATACAATATAAATATAATAGTATGGGCGAATTGTCGCCCGACCAAGGGGAAAACAAGAGCCTTATTAAAAAGGCCATAAAGACAGGAGAGATTTTTACTATGGAAAACCAGAGAAAGCCTCTTGAAGGTATAAGAGTAGTAGAGCTTGCAAACTATGTTGCAGCTCCCATCGTTGCACGTATCTGCGCTGACCTCGGTGCAGAGGTCATCAAGATCGAAGGCCGCGGCGGCGACACCTGGAGAGCAACCTCTATGGGTCACACCAAGACCGGTCACGACGAGAACCCCCTGTTCGATATTTTCAACGTAGGCAAGAAGTCGCTTAGCCTCAACGTCAAGAACGAGAAGGGCAAGGAGATACTCTTCAAGCTGCTTGAGGATGCCGACATCCTCATCACCAACACCAGAAACCAGTCGCTGGTAAAGCTCGGCATCGATTATGAGTCCATCAAGGACCGCTTCCCCCGCCTTATCTTTGCTACCCTTACCGGATACGGCTATGAAGGCCCCGACTGCAACGCTCCCGGATTTGACAACATCGCATTCTGGTCCCGCCCCGGCTTCTCTGCCGACATGACCATCGACGCTCCCGGAAGCTATCCCGTAAACTCCCGCTATGCAATGGGCGACACCATCGCCGGAACCACCCTTTTCGGCGGACTTATGACCGCTCTTTACCAGCGTGAAAAGACCGGCAAGGGCGATTTTGTTACCATGTCCCTTTACAACGCAGGCATCTGGGCATTCGGCGGCTCTATCGTTATGGCTGAAAAGCCCTACTGCCACGAGTTCCCCGAGAAGCGCAACTTCGGCATGGCTTCCAACCTGGCATACAAGTGCGCTGACGGCGAGTGGATCCGCTGCACCATCTTCGAGTACGAGCGCTACGGCGATAAGTTCTTCAATGCAGTTGACGCTGTTAAGGAAGCTGCTGAGATCGGCATCACCGACATGAAGACCATGATGGAAAAGGCTGACAAGCTTGTTCCCGTTCTCGAGTCCAAGTTCATCACCCGTCCTTCCACCGAGTGGCTGCAGATATTCAGAGAGCTGGACATCGTTTGCGGCAAGGTTAACCACTTCAAGGATGTTCTTGAAGATGAGCAGGCTTGGGCTAACGAGTACATCCAGAAGTACACCTGCCAGAACGGCGAAGAGAGAATTCTTCCCACCTGCCCTGTACGCCTCGGTTCTCAGGGTGCTATCAAGTTCGGCGCTCCCTTTGTTTACGGTGAGCACAACGATGCTATCCTCGAGGGACTCGGATACAGCGCTGCCGAGATCGAAGAGATCAAGGCTGCAGGCGCACTCAGCTGATTTAAACCGCAAATTTCCTTTGCTAAAAAAGAGCTCCTCCGTTTTGGGGGAGTTCTTTTTGTTTAAATTGAAAAAACGGTGTGGTATAATTAAAGAAAATCAGGACAGGAGGGTCAAATTATGCAGAAAATACTGGTTGTAGTTGATATGCAGAACGATTTTATCGACGGCGCACTGGGCACCAAAGAGGCTGTGGCGATAGTGCCCAACGTAAAAGCCAAAATAGAAAGCTTTGACGGAAAGGTGATCTTCACCCGCGACACCCACCCCGAAAGCTATCTCGACAGTCAGGAAGGCAGAAATTTGCCGGTAAGCCACTGCATAAAGGGCAGCGATGGCTGGCAGATATCCCCCGAGCTTATCGGCTTCTGCAAAAGCGAGCCGATAGACAAGCCCACCTTTGGTTCGGTTGAGCTGGGCGAGCTGCTTAAAAAGGAAAACGACGCCGATGAGATCGAAAGCATCACCTTTATCGGACTTTGCACCGACATCTGCGTTATTTCCAACGCGATGATCGCAAAGGCATTTCTGCCTGAGGTAAAGATAATCGTTGACGCTGCCTGCTGCGCCGGAGTTTCCCCCGAAACGCACAAAAACGCCCTTTCCGCCATGAAAATTTGTCAGATTACGGTGGAAAATGAAGAATGATTTTGCGTTAATCGCAAACTAAAGGCGGTTCTTTGTATACTGTAAACTAATTTACAAAAATTTCCAGAAACAGGGTTGAAACTGCTGGAAATATATGGTAATATATGGAAAACAAGGCGGAACGCCTACCATATATAGGAGGAACCATCAATGGCCGAGAAGAAGAAAGTACTTATTGCAGATGAAAATAAGGAAATCTGTGCCCAGTCAGCGGCGCTGCTGCACGGACATGGATATGAAACGCTGTTTGTCGCCAGAGACGGCATGAAAGTGCTGGATGCCATAAAAGAGCATCACCCCGATGTTGTGGTGATGGACGTATTTATGCCAAGGCTTGATGCCATCGGCGTAATGAAAGAGGTAAAAAAGGACAACTGTATCCCGCAGCCGATTTTTACCGTCACATCGAATTTTGACAATCCCAAGCTGGAAAAAGAGGTCCTTTCGGAAGGTGCGCAGTATTATTTTATGCGTCCGTTTGACCTGAAGGTGATGATGGAGCGCATTGTCCAGATTTCGGCGCCCGAAATTCCCGACAACGTCACACCGCTGACTTCGGCGCGTGGATTTATCAGCCTTGAAGTCACCGTGACCGAGATAATCCACCAGATAGGCGTGCCCGCACATATCAAGGGTTATCATTATCTGCGCGAGGCGATAATCATGTCGGTAAACGATCCCGATATGATAAATTCGGTGACAAAGGTGCTTTATCCCGCCGTTGCAAAGCGGTTTGACACCACCTCCTCGAGAGTTGAAAGAGCCATCCGCCACGCCATCGAAGTAGCGTGGGACCGCGGCGACGTCGATACCCTCAATTCCTATTTCGGATACACCGTTCACAACACCAAGGGCAAGCCCACCAATTCGGAATTTATTGCGATGATATCTGACAAGCTCAGATTGAAATTGCGTCAGGCGATGAGATAAGTAAACAGTAGTGCCGCTCCGTCATTCTTTAAAGGGATGGCGGAGCGGTTTTGTTTATGTTATATTTAATGTAGTGATTTTAAGATAGAGAGGGTGCGGCCTGTGCTTTGTCTGATTAAGGGCGCCGCCAAAAGCGGCAAGACCACCGAGATTTACAACAGAATAAAAGCAGTAGTTGATAATGGCGGCAAGGCGCTGCTTATCGTGCCGGAGCAGGCATCCTTTTATAACGAGCGAAAGTTGGAGCAACTCGGTTCACATAAAGGTCAGGCAAAGGCAATGAGCTTTTCCCGATTTGCCCAGCGCATTTCGGAGCAGTTCGGCGGCTGCGACAAGCCGCAGGCATCGACCTTTGCCGAATACTTTTTGATGAGCACCGCACTCGACGAGGTCTCGGATCAGCTGGAGGTCTACAAAAAGAACTACTACACCAAAGGCTTTATCGAGCAGATGTTAAGCGCCGTTTCGGAGCTGGAAAATGCGGGCGTGTCACCGCAGCGGCTTTCCACCGCTGCCCTTTCGCTGCAGCAGCCCGACGCACGAAACAAGCTGGGCGAGCTGGCGATGATATACGACAGCTACACGGCGGTCATGTCGCACAGCTATCTTTCGCAGTGCGGCATAATGAAAAACGCCGCCCAAAAGCTGATGGAAAACGCCGCTCTTGAAGGAACAGAAATTTTTATAGATGATTTCAGCGGATTTACCGCCCCGGAATTGGAGCTTATCGCCGTATTTATTTCTTATGCTGACAAAGTTACGGTGGCGCTTTACGGCGGAGAGCAAAGCTATCCTGCGTGGCAGCTTTCGGAGGATACCGAGCGCAGACTGGTGCGCATGGCTGCCGACTGCGGCAAAAAGATTGAAAAGACAGTATTAAAACAGAGCTTTTTTGAATCGAAGGCACTGGCGCTGATGGAAGAAGCGCAGCGCAAAGAGATAAAGCCCGATACGGCCGATAACGACGGTGCGGTGAGGGCTTTCATCTGCGATAACGGATATGACGAGCTGGAAACGGTTGCCGCCGAGATACGCCGCCTTGTTTTCGAGGGGATGCGCTACCGCGATATTGCGGTCATCGCCCGCGACATGGGGCGTTATTCGGCTGCGATAGAGTCGGTTTTCGGCAGATTTGAGATACCGTTTTTTGTCGATGACCGAACCGATGCCAGAACCGCACTTTTGACCAACGGATTGCTTGCGGCGATAAAGATAGCCTGCGGCGCAAAAGATGCCGACTGGCTGGATGCGGCTCGTTCCCCGCTGATGGGACTTGAGCGAAATCAGATAAACAAGCTGGAAAACTATTGCTATGTCTGGTCGGTTAAGCCTGCCCAGTGGAAAAAGGATTTTGTAAAAAATCCCTCAGGCATGGCGGGCGAGATGACCGATTCGGACAGAGCGCTGCTGACTGAATTGAACGAGGCAAGGGCGTCTGTCACTGAGCCGATTTTGACCCTTTCAAAAGCGGTAAAAAGCGGCAGCGGCGGCAAGATCGCCCGTGGCATCTGGAACTTTTTGCGGCAGATATCCGCTGACCAAAGAATAATAGAATTTGCTGAGCAGATCCCCGATGAGACCGAGCGCAGGACCTTCATCGACGAGCAGCAGCTGCTGTGGGATCAGTTGGTCGACTTTTTGGAGCTTTTCGATTCGCTGGATGATTCGGTGAGCTTTACGCCCGAGCGCGTCTGCGAGCTGACCGAGCTTTGTTTTGGCGGATTTGAGGTGTCGCTCATCCCCAGAACACTCGACCAGGTGGCGGTAGGAACGGCGCAGCGCATGCGTGCCGAAGACGCAAAGGCGGTATTTTTGATCGGAGCTGTGCAGGGGGAATTCCCCGCGCTGTCCAAATCGGAGGGGCTTATCTCGGAGCAGGAGCGCAGGCTGCTTGCCGAAAGCGGACTTGACCTTTTAAACGAGGGCGACCGCCGTCAGGATACCGAAAAGATGTTTTGCTACCGTGCGGTAACGGCTCCTCAAAAGCTGCTTTTTGTCAGCTGTCCCAGACGTGAGCTTTCGGGCGAGGAGTTATTGCCCTCCGAGATATTTGAATACGCCAAACAGCTGACCGTTTTGTGGGAGGACGACCCCTGTGCCAAAATTTGGTCTAAAGAGGGATTAAAGCGTGCCATCGTTTCTGCCGATGACAGCACCCGCGAAAGTTTGCGTGCGGCGGGCGTGCGGATTTTGGGTGAAGCGCAGACCGAACAGCTTTGCGGATTTGAAAAGCAGCAGCACAAAATCTCCGACCGAAACACCGCAAAGGCGCTTTTCGGCAGGGAGATAAGAATATCCCCCAGCCGTTTGGAACAGTATTACCGCTGTCCCTTCAGCTTTTTCATCCAAAAGGGACTGGGTATACGAAAGCTTTCCAAGGCGGAGCTTTCTCCCGCCAATTCCGGCACCATAATCCACCTGATACTGGAACGGCTGGTGACCGAAAAGGGCAGAGGGCTTATCGAAATAACCGACGCCGACCTGATGGCAGCCATCCGCACCGAAGCGCTCAATTATATGCGGCAGTGCGCAGGCTCGCTGGAGGAAGTTACGGCGAGAATGATGGGCAATGTCGAGCTGCTTTGCGGCAGGATATTTGAGATGATAAAAAATCTTGCCGAGGAGCTTGCCCAAAGTGAGTTTATTCCCGCCGCGTTTGAGATGAAGATAGGCAGATACGGCGATGTAAAATCGGTGGAGCTGACCACCGCCGAGGGAAATAAGATATACGCCGAAGGCACCGTTGACCGAGTCGACGTCGCCAACATAGGCGGTCAGGATTACATCAGAATAATAGACTATAAATCGGGCGCGAAAAAGTTTGAGATAGAGGACGTAAGCAGCGGTTTGAACCTGCAGATGCTCATCTACCTCTTTTCGCTGACCGCAGAGGGTAATGACCCCAAGAACGGACGCTGGCATTCCCCCGATGCCGCTGCTGCGCTTTATCTGCCTGCCCAGAGCGGATATGTGACGGTAAAACACGGCACATCGGACGGAGAGATAGCCAAAAGCGTAAAGGATCAGTACCGCATGAACGGTCTGATGCTGAATGACGAGCGCATCCTTTCGGCGATGGAGCAAAACCTCGAAGGCAGGTTTATCCCCTATAAGCAGGGCGCTAAGCCGAGGGGCGAAAATCCGCTTTATACCGCCGAGGAGCTGCAGAGGCTGCGCAGTCTGGTATTCGGTAAGATAGAGGAGATGGCCGAGCGGCTTTATTCAGGCGAGATCGCGGCGATGCCGCTTGTTAAAAATCAGCTTTCGCCCTGCTCCTACTGCGATTACAAGTCCGCCTGCGGATTTGAAGAAGGAGACGAGGTGCGGCAGCATACCGCCTTGAGCCGTCAGGAGATTCTCGGTATGGGAGGTGAGCCGGATGGCAGCAAAAACTAAATGGACAGCGCAGCAGCAGGCCGCAATAGATGCCCGCGGCTGCAACATACTTGTTTCCGCCGCTGCAGGAAGCGGCAAGACGGCGGTTTTGACCGAGCGCGCCGTCTGCCGAATGCTGGATGCCGTCGATCCGATAGATGCTGACCGTCTGTTGGTGGTCACCTTTACCCGTGCTGCTGCCGCCGAGATGCAGCAGCGCATGCAGAAACGACTTGCCGAGGCGATAGAGCAAAATCCCGCTGACAAGGCGGCGAGAAGGCAGCGCAGGCTGTTGGAGCGTGCCGTAATCGGCACGATAGATTCGCTTTGCCTTGACATAGTGCAGCAGAACCGCCACAAGCTGGGACTGCCCGCTGTTTTCCGCATGGGCGACAACCGTGAGATCGATGATATCTATGCCGACGCCATCGGAGAGGTGCTGGAGCAAAGCTATAAAAATCACGATGACCGCTTTGCCGAACTGGTGGTGCTGTTTGAGAAAAAGCAGGGCGATATGGGGTTGGAAGCCGCCATCGCAAAGCTGCTTGGATTTGCAAAATCCAATCCGTTTTACCGCGAATGGCTGCAGCAAAAAGCGGATATATATGACGATGAGCTGCCGGCGGGTCAAAGCGTTTGGGGCAAAATTTTGCTGGAGCAGGTCGCCGACGAGGCGGCATATTACAGCGAAAGAACGACTGAAGCGCTGGAGAGCATTGCCGACGACAGCGGACTTTCAAGCTATGCCGTCGCTTTTTCGGCGGATCACGAATTTTTTGAGAGTCTTTTTAACTCCGCAAAGAGATACGATTGGGACGGATGCTATGACTTGACGCAGAAGTTTAGCTTTGCAAATCTGGGCAGAGCGGGCAAAAACGCCGACGGACAGACCAAGGATCATCTTCAGGCGCTGCGAAAAGAATATAAAAAGACGGTCGAAAAGCTGCAGCAGAAAATTTTTTTCTGCGATTCAAACGGATTTTTGTCTGACAGCCGCTATCTTGCGCCAAGGGTCAAAAAGCTGTTTGAGCTGGCGGTGCTTTCCGACCGGATCATGGACGAGAAAAAGGCGGCCGAAGGCATATTTGAGTTTGCCGATGTTGAACAGCTGGCGGTGCAGCTGCTGATGCAGAAAACCGAATCGGGCGTTGCCCCCACCGAGCTTGCGCGCGAGCTGCAAAGCCGATTCGACGAGATAATGGTGGACGAATATCAGGATGTAAACGCCGTTCAGGATATGATAGTCACCGCCCTTTCCAACGGCAAAAACCTGTTTATGGTGGGCGATGTAAAACAGAGCATCTACCGCTTCAGACAGGCACGCCCCGAGATTTTTATTGAGCGTGCCGAAAGATATGCTCAGCCCGATAACGGCGAAGGAAGGCTTATAGTTTTAAGCGGCAACTTCCGCAGCCGAAAGGAGATAGCACAGGCGGCAAACAGCATTTTCCGTCCGCTCTTTTCCAAAAAGGTGGGAGAGATCGTTTACGACGAGACCCATCAGCTTGAGGCGATGGCCTCCTATCCCGACTGTGACGGAGTGGGCGCGGAATTTTGCGTCATCGAGCGGGGAGACAGCTTAGCTGCCGATTCTGCCGTCATCGAGGCGCAGTACGCCGCAAAAAAAATAAAGCAGCTGCTGAATAACAATACGCTGGTAGCCGAAAAGGACGGTACTCTTCGACCGATAAGAGCGGGCGACATCGCGATTTTGCTGCGCTCCACCAAAAGTCGCGCCGAAATCTACAAAAAGGCGCTGGAAGAGGCGGGGATAGAGGCGTTTGCCGCACTGGAAAACGGATTTTTGGGCTGTTATGAGGTGCGGGCGGTGATAGATTTGCTGCGCGCGGTCAAAAACCCCACCGACGAGATATCGCTGGTCGGCGCAATGCTTTCGCCGATGTTTGATTTCACCGCCGAGCGGCTTGCCGAAATGAGGGCGGGAAACAAAAAAATCGCCTTTTTCGAGGCGGTAAGGTTATCTGCCGAAAAGGATGAGCAGACAGAGCGATTCCTTGATATTTTCGACAAGCTTAAGCGCACCGCCGCCACCGCCGACGCCGTTTCGGTGATAAACCAGGCGATAGAGCTCACCGGATTCGGTTTGCGCTGCCGCGCCATGAAAAACGGCGAACAGCGTTTTGCAAATCTGCTGATGCTGATAAACTACGCCGCAAGCTTTCACAATTCCGGCAAGCGCGGTCTTTACGGATTTTTGAAAACGATAGATAAGATAGAGGAGCAGGGCGAAGATCTTGCCCCTGCCGCCGTTATGCAGCAAAACGATGCGGTGGCGATAACCAGTATCCACCGCTCCAAGGGTTTGGAGTGGCCGGTGGTGCTGCTTTGCGATATGGGACGCGAGTTCGGCTATCTCAGCCACGATTCGAGAAGCCCCGTTGCGCTGCACTGGGAGCTGGGTTTTGCCTGCGTGCGCCGTGACAAAGCCAGAATGATACAGCTTACCACCGCCCAGCTGGAGGCGGTGAGAATGCAGAGTGCCATGGGACAGCTCTCTGAAGAGCTGCGCATACTTTACGTTGCAGTTACCCGTGCACGAGAGCGGCTTATTATGATAGGTTCGCTTAAAAACGCCGTTGATAAAGCGATGGCGCTTGCGCCGATAGGGGCGGGCCTTGCCGATTACCAGACGGCAGGCTGTAAATGCTATGCCGACTGGGTGCTTTCGGCGCTGGGCTGCTGCGGCAGTGTTGATGATGCGCTGCTGAGAAATGGATCGCTGGGAGGAGTGGCGCTGACGCTTTGCGAACCGCAGGAAGAAATGGCTGATTTAACGCAGACGGCGCAAATCGGACAGCCGACCGATGTCGGCACCGAGGAATCTGCCCATCTGGAAATAATTGAACGGCAGATAAACTACCGCTATCCGTATGAGGCGGCTGCAAAATTACCTTCCAAGCTTTCGGTATCGGAGATAACTCACCGCCGAAACGACAAATATCTCTTTGCCAAAAAACCGTCCTTTGCCGCAGGTCAGGGGGCGGGAAACGAGCGGGGCACGGCGGTACACGCTTTTATGCAGTTCTGCGATTACGCCGCTGCCGCATCCGATGCGGCGAAGGAGCTTGAGCGGATGGCGCAAAAGGGTATTCTTTCAGCCGACAAAGTAGAGCTGATAGATACTGCGGTGATAGAAAAATTTTTCCAAAGCGGACTTTACGCCGAAATCGCTGCCGCCGATGAAGTAAAGCGCGAATTTGCCTTTATGACAAGCGCCGCCGACTGCCCATCGGCAAAGGAGCAGTACAGCTGCGGCGATGAGGCGGTCATGCTTCAGGGCATCGCCGACTGCGTATTTATCAAAAACGGCTGCGCCGCGGTGCTCGATTATAAGACCGACAGGGTAAGATCTGCCGAAGAGCTTGTCGAGCGATATAAGCCGCAGCTTGACCTTTATAAAGAGATGCTGACAAAGGTGCTGGATATGCCGGTAACGCGCTGCGTGATATGGTCATTTGCACTGGGAAAAAGTATCGAATTGTGAAGAGATATTAACTTGCAATAAAACGCGATATACCTTACAATAAAAATGTTATAAAGCTTTAGCCGAAAGGAAGTCCAAATATGATACAGAAAGTCCTCGACGAAGCATTGGAATATGCAAAGGTACATCTTAAAGAAGGCCATGTTGCCGATTACATACCTGAACTTGCAAAGGTAGATCCCGACAAGATCGGCGTATCTATCGTTACCACCGACGGAAAGCACTACTGCGCAGGCGACTGGGATCAGACCTTTACCGCCCAGAGTATCGCCAAGACCATCTCCTTTATTCTGGCGATGCAGACCGCAGGCGCGAAAAAGGTGTTTGATCACGTCGGTGTAGAGCCGACCGGCGACCCCTTTAACTCCATCCTCAAGCTGGAGCTTAAGGACGGCAAGCCGCTCAACCCCATGATCAACGCGGGCGCTATCGCCGTTGTAAGCTGCATCGAGGGTGATGACCCCATCGGTCAGTTTTTGGCGCTGGCAAGAAGACTTTGCCGCCGCGACACCATCGAGATCGATCAGGCGGTTTATCGCTCTGAAAAGGCGACCGGCATGAGAAACCGCGCGCTGGCTTACTTTATGCAGAGCGAGGGACTTATTGAGCAGAATGTCGAGGAAGTACTGGACATTTACTTCCAGATTTGTTCCCTTTCTGTTACCACTCAGGACCTTGCGACCTGCGGCATGATACTTGCAAACGACGGAGTAGATCCCTTTACCGGAGAGCGCCTTGTTGACAACAGTATACTGCGCGTTATCAAGTCACTGATGGTCACCTGCGGACTTTACGACGGCTCGGGCGAATTTGCAGTAAGAGTCGGTCTTCCCACCAAGAGCGGTGTCGGCGGCGGCATGATGTCTGCGGTCGAAGGCAAGATGGGTATCGGCGTGTTCTCTCCCAGACTTGATGAAAAGGGCAACAGCGTTTGCTCTTATCACATGCTGGAATACATCTCCAACCATCTCAAGCTGCATTATTTCTCTTCTCACAACTGAAAAAATCGGTAAATTCGGTGTTGACACAGGGCGGCATATGTGATAATATATGTCGGTAAAACAAAGCAGAACGGCAAGTTCTCACCTGCGCATGACAGATATGCGTATGGTCAATACCGAAAGATGCGGCTTTAAAAGCTGTTTTTATCGAGTCTTGACGTGGGTGCAAACTGCTGTTTTGCACCCACTTTTTTGTTAGGAAAACGGAGGTGCTTGAACATTAGCATTAAGGAACTCCTCATTAACGAGGACATCAGAGACAAGGAAGTAAGAGTTATCGGCGCAGATGGCGCTCAGCTCGGTATCATGGATATCAAAGAGGCGCTCAAGCTGGCAGCCGAGGCCAATCTCGACCTTGTAAAGATCGCGCCGCAGGCCACTCCCCCTGTTTGCCGCGTAATGGATTACGGCAAATACCGTTTCGAGCAGGCCAAGCGTGAAAAAGAAGCCCGCAAAAACCAGAAGGTAATCGAGATCAAGGAGATCAGACTTTCTCTCAACATCGACGTTGGCGATCTCAACACCAAGGTAAAGCAGGCCACCAAGTTCCTTTCGGACGGCAATAAGCTTAAGGTCTCCATCCGCTTCCGCGGACGTGAAATGGCTCATCCCGAGCTGGGTCACGCAGTAATGGATCGCTTCTTCGAGGCTATCTCGGAGCACGGCGTTTTGGAGAAGCCCGCAAAGCTTGAGGGCCGCCACATGCTTATGTTCGTCGCCGCAAAACAACCCGCGAAATAATTTTTAGGAGGAAATATAAGATGCCTAAGCTTAAGACCCATTCGGGCGCAAAAAAGCGTTTCAATCTCACCAAGAGCGGAAAGGTCAAGCGTGCTCACGCATTCAAGAGCCACATCCTGACCAAGAAGGATACCAAGCGTACCCGCAGACTCCGTCAGAACACCATGGCTGACGCTACCAACGCAAAGGTAGTAAAGCTGCTCATCCCCTACAAATAAGAAGTAAAACAAAAAGAACAATCTAACGGAGGTATAACAATATGGCTCGTGTTAAGGGCGCTATGATGACCAGAAAGCGCAGAAAAAAGGTATTAAAGCTCGCTAAGGGCTACTGGGGCGGCAAAAGCAGACTGTTCAGAACCGCTAAGGAAGCGGTAATGAAGTCCGGCCGTTACGCATACATCGGCAGAAAGCAGAGAAAGAGAGATTTCCGTAAGCTCTGGATCACCAGAATCTCCGCTGCTTGCCGCATGAACGGCATGAACTACTCCACCTTTATGGACGGACTCAAGAAGGCCGGCATCACCCTCAACAGAAAGATGCTCTCCGAGATCGCTATCGCTGATCCCGCTGCATTTGCTTCTCTCGTTGAGAAGGCTAAGGCTGCCCGCTAAATTGCAAGCATCAAACGCCCGGCTCAACTTTATAAGCCGGGCGTTTGTTAGTATCTGCGAAAAATTTCTTTCGGCAAAAAGATTTACCCCTGCGGAGGTGCCATGGTAAAAATCACCTCGAAAGACAACACAGTTTTAAAAGAATACAGGAAGCTTTGCGGCTCCAGAAAGCACCGGAGACAATCCGGAAAATTTGCTCTGGAAGGCGTAAGGCTTATATGTGATTATGCCAAAAGCGGCGGCAATATCGAAGCGCTGATGGTCACCGAAAAGGGCATCGAGCGCTTGGGCGAAAGCTTCGAAGCTCTTTCCGCTGCGGCGGGCAAAACGCTGCTGCTGGATGATGCCGTTGCGCTGACCGTCGCCGAGACCGAAAGCCCGCAGGGCGTTTTTGCGCTCTGTCGCGGCAGCCTTGAACTGCCCGGGCTTCCCCAAAACGCTGACAACGGCATAATCATGCTCTGCTCGCTGCAGGACCCCGGAAACGTGGGCACCATTCTGCGCTCGGCCGAGGCTTTTGGACTTTCTGCCGTCGTTATGACTTCCGACTGCCCCGATGCCGCATCGCCAAAGGTGCTGCGCGCCTCGATGGGTGCTGCGGTGAGAATACCGATCTACGTCGCAGCCGATGCAATAGAGGCGATAACCGAGCTTAAGCAAGGCGGAATCTCGGTTTATGCCGCTGCACTGGGCGAAAGAAGCGTTCCGGTGCATCAGGTGTCGCTGGAGAAATCGGCGGTAGTCATCGGAAATGAAGGTTCGGGCCTGCCCGATGCCGTTGCTGACAGCTGCACCGGAAGAGTTATCCTGCCGATAAGCGAGGGCAGCGAATCGCTTAACGCCGCAATGGCCGCCACCGTTTTTGCCTGGGAGCTTAAAAAAGCTGCCGACGGGCAGAAAGGGGCAGGCCGATGAACGACAACAGCGTAAAATGGCTGTGGATGCAGCAGCTGTTCGGCATCGGAACACGGCGCGCGCATGAGGCTTATGAGCATTTCGGCTCTCCCGAGGAGCTTTTGTCCACTCCGCTTTCCAGAATCGAGACCGACCGTTTTCTGACGGCGGAAGAAAAAGAGGCGGTAAAATGCCCCGATTTTTCCAATGCGGAGGAGATTATCGCAAAGACGCTGGATTTCGGCGCAGGCGTTATCACACCCGATTCTGCCGAATATCCCGAAAGTCTGCGCAATATACATTCGATACCGCTGGTGCTTTACGGCATGGGCGATTTTTCGCTGCTGCGTGACCGCTATCTCATCTCGATGGTGGGCACCCGAAGCCCCGACGAATACGGCGCTGCTGCTGCAAAGAAGCTAAGCGGCGAGATTGCATCGCTGGGCGGAGTGGTGGTAAGCGGACTTGCCTACGGCATCGACGCCTTTTGCCATAAAGCCGCGCTTGAGGCGGGCGGAAAAACGGTCGCTTTTGTTGCGGGCGGATTGGATATAGACTATCCCAAAAAGAACCGCGTGCTGCGCGGCATGATACAAAATCCCGAAAACGGACTGGTGTTGAGCGAATATCCGCTTGGAACTCCTGCGCTGGGACATCACTTTCAGACCAGAAACCGCCTTATCTCGGGCGTTTCGATGGCGACGGTGATAGTTCAGTGCAGCGCCAAAAGCGGAACAATGCTTACCGCCGGACATGCCATAAGCCAGAGCAGAGATCTGTTCGCCGTTCCCAACAGCATACTTTCTTCTGTGGGTGACGGCTGCAATCTGCTGCTTGCGCAGGGAGTAGAGCCTGCGCTGAGCGGTGAGGCGATACTGCGCCGCTATGAATCGGTTTACGGCTATCCGATAGATCAACCCAACAACCAGCAGATAACGCTGTTTGTCGATGAGGAGCAGCCTGTTAAAAAATCGGCCGCCCGCACCGAAAACGAGATCCCTGATTACTTAAATACCGTTCAGGCAGCTGTTATGCGCCGCCTTTTTGAGGGCGAATGTCAGCTGGATGAACTTTGCGACAGCCTTTCGGTATCGGCGGCGGAGATAATGACCGCGCTGACCGGACTGGAGCTTTTCGGACTGGCGGAAATTTTGCCGGGACGAATGGTAAGACGCCGCATATCATAAACTATGCAAAGTCTTAAAAATATTTATGCCTTTAAGGCCTGATTCCTCGCCTTGCCGCAGGCGGCGGATCGCAAAATTAAGAGGAAAGCTTTTCCTCAATCAAAATTTAGCGGAAGAATGGAGTTTTGACCCTTATGTCAAATTTAGTTATCGTCGAGTCGCCTGCCAAGGCAAGAACGATACAGAAATATTTGGGTAAGGATTTCTCGGTCATCGCCTCGATGGGACATATCCGAGATCTGCCCAAATCCAAGCTTGGAATAGATGTTGAAAACGGCTTTGCCCCCATGTATCAGGAGATAAAGGGCAAAGAGGAGCTCATTGCCGAACTTAAAAGCGCGGCAGAGCAAGCTGACACCGTATACCTCGCGACCGACCCGGACCGCGAAGGAGAGGCCATTTCCTGGCATCTGGCCTATATTCTGGGACTTTCCGAAAAGGAAAAGAACCGTGTAACTTTCAACGAAATTACCAAGAGCGGCGTTCAAAACGGAATGGCCGCCCCCCGTGAGATAGATAAAGACCTGGTAGATGCCCAGCAGGCAAGACGCCTGCTTGACCGAATCGTCGGCTATAAGCTTTCTCCCTTCCTTTGGAAGAAGGTAAGACGCGGACTTTCGGCAGGACGCGTTCAGTCGGTGGCGGTTCGTCTTATCTCCGACCGAGAAGAGCAGATAAGAAAGTTCAAAGCCGAAGAATACTGGACCGTAGATGCAAAGCTTAAAGCTAAATCCTCCCGCAAGGCGTTTGAAGCGGCGCTTGCCCTTTGCGACGGCGCAAAGATTGCGCTTGCCAACGAACAGTCGGCAAACGACGTCCTCAAGGAAATCGAAAATGCCAAGTGGACGGTTGAAACGGTAAAGAAGAGCGTCAGACGCCGCCAGCCGGCACCGCCTTTCATCACCTCCACCCTGCAGCAGGAAGCTTCCCGAAAGCTGGGCTTCCAGCCCCGCCGCACCATGAAGGTGGCACAGGAGCTTTACGAAGGCGTTGACGTTGCCGATTACGGCACTGTCGGTCTCATCACCTATATGAGAACCGACTCGCTGCGCATCTCTGATGAGGCTGCCGCATCTGCCGAGCAGTATATCAAGACCCACTACACCGAGAAATATCTGCCATCTTCCAGAAGAGTTTACAAGAGCAAAAAGAATGCGCAGGACGCGCATGAGGCAATTCGTCCCAGCGTGCCCGAGCTTACCCCCGATCAGGTAAAGAGCAGTCTTTCTGCCGAGCAGTATAAGCTGTATAAGCTTGTATGGGAGCGCTTTATTGCGAGCCAGATGGCTGCCTGCGAACTGGAAACCGTTTCGGTTGATATCGCCGCCGGAAGATATACCTTTAAGGCAAACGGCTATACCGTTAAGTTTGACGGATTCACCGTCCTTTACGAAGAAAGCCGTGAGGAGGGCGCCGAAAAGGCGACCGCTCTGCCGGCGCTTAACGAGGGTGAGGAGCTTAAAAAGGAGAGCGTTGCGGCAAATCAGCATTTCACCCAGCCGCCCGCAAGATACTCCGAAGCTTCGCTTATCAAGGCGCTGGAGGAAAACGGCATCGGCCGTCCTTCCACCTATGCTCCCACCATCTCCACCATCATCGACCGCGGATATGTCGAGCGCAGCGGCAAATTGCTTATTCCCACCTCGCTGGGCGATACCGTTACCGGTCTGCTTAAGGATCAGTTTAAGAGCATCGTCGACGTAAAGTTCACCGCCGGAATGGAAGGCGGTCTCGACCGCGTTGAAAGCGGCGATCAGGACTGGATCAAGATGCTGGAGGAATTTTATGCCGATTTCTCGGCTACCCTTTCCACCGCCGAAAAGAACATGGAAGGCAAGCGCGTCAAAGTCCCCGATGAGGAGACCGACGAGGTCTGCGAGCTTTGCGGCAGAAAGATGGTCGTTAAGATAGGAAGATTCGGCAAGTTTTTAGCCTGCCCCGGCTATCCCGAATGCAAGAACACCAAGAAGATAGTACAGAAAACCGGCGGCACCTGCCCGAAATGCGGCGGAGAGATGCTGGCTAAAAAATCCAAAAAGGGAAGAGGTTTTTACGGCTGCGGAAATTATCCCAACTGCGACTTTATGACCTGGGATAAGCCGCTGACCGAAAAGTGTCCCAAGTGCGGTTCAGGACTTTTCAAAAAGGCCGGACGCTACGGCGGCATCCGCTGCCACAAAGAAGGCTGCGGATATGAGCGCACTGCCGACAAAAATTGATGACGTTAAAGGAGAATGAGCCATGGCGGTAACAGTTATAGGAGCGGGTCTGGCGGGCTGCGAGGCAGCATGGGCGCTGGCAAACCGCGGAATAGAGGTAACGCTCTGTGAGATGAAGCCGCAGAAGTTTTCGCCTGCTCATAAAAATCCCGGCTTTGCCGAGCTGGTTTGCTCCAACTCGCTGAAAGCTTCGAGAGTTGAATCGGCGGCGGGCCTGCTCAAAGCCGAGATGAGAAAGATGGGCTCACTGCTGCTGGAATGCGCCGACAAAAGTGCCGTTCCCGCAGGCGGAGCACTGGCGGTGGACAGAGATGTTTTCTCCCGCCTTGCCACCGAAAAGGTGAGAAGCCATCCGCTTATCACCGTTGTTGAAGGCGAGATAACCGAGATACCCGCCGAGGGCGATGTAATAATCGCCACCGGCCCGCTGGTATCGCAGGCGCTGTCCGATTCCATTGCAAAAAAGACGGGCGCCGAGCGCTTGAGCTTTTACGATGCCGCTGCTCCCATCGTTGAATTTTCTTCGATAGACATGACCAAGGCGTTTTTCGCCGCAAGATATGGCAGAGGCGATGACGATTATATCAACTGCCCCATGAACAAGGAGCAGTATGAGAACTTCATCGCCGAGCTGACAAATGCCGAACGTGCCCCGCTGCACGAGTTTGAAAACCTCACCGTTTACGAGGGCTGTATGCCTGTTGAGGTGTTGGCTTCCCGCGGCAAGGATTCGATAAGATTCGGCCCCTTAAAGCCTGTCGGACTTACCGACCCTGCAACGGGACACCGTCCCTGGGCTGTGGTGCAGCTGCGCGCCGAAAACCGTGAGGGCACCCTTTACAACATCGTCGGATTCCAGACCAACCTTAAATTCGGCGAGCAGAAGCGTGTTTTCTCGATGATACCCGGACTGGAAAATGCAAACTTTGTGCGTTACGGCGTAATGCACCGCAACAC
>JAFQAX010000004.1 GCA_017399785.1 Oscillospiraceae bacterium
CAATGGGGGAGGGAAAGTTGGGGTGATTTACCGCATCGGGGAAATGCTGCGTCTCAAGGCAGATGGCGTGATCGCGGTTATAAACAGCACCATCCTTGCCGATGCGCTCGGTGAGAAATCCCGCCGAATAAAGCTGCATTCCTTCCAGATCGGTGAACATCTCCAGACCAATTCCCGTTTCGGGGCAGAAAAGCTCTGCTTCAGCCGATTCGGTTTTATCAAGCACGAAATTGTGGTCAAATCCGCGGCTACCCTCCAAAAAGGGATGGCCAAGTCGATCAGCTATCAAAGCGCCGTTTCGCAGATCTAGCGGAGTGCCTTCAACCGAAGCTATCTCACCGGTGGGGACGTTGCCCTCGCCCGCGGGGGTATAGCTTTCGGCGCGGATGGTAATTCGGTGATTGCCGATGCTGCCGGAATTGTGTCCGCCGAGGTTGAAATAGGCGTGGTTGGTCAGGTTGACTACAGTATCCTTATCCGAAACCGCCGAATAATCGATGAAAAGAGTGCTGCCCTTAACTGTGTAGGTCACTTCGGCGTGCAGATTTCCGGGAAATCCCTCATCGCTGTCGGACGAATCAAGCATAAAGGTTACGCAGTTTTCGCCGATTTTGTAATCCCAAAGCTTTTTGTGGAATCCCTCGATGCCGCCGTGCAGCTGATTTGCGCCCTCGTTTGCAGTGACAATATAGCGCTTGCCGTCTATCTCAAAGCTTGCACCGCCGATTCGGTTGGCGCAGCGTCCGATAGTGCCGCCAAAGCAGGCATCGAGATTTTTGTATTGCTCTAAATAGTCATAGCCAAGGCAAATATCAACGGGATCACCGTTTTTGTCCGGGATAATTATAGAACGCACCGCAGCGCCGAAGGGTATGAACTCCGCAGTGATTTCGCCAGCGGTAACAGTGATAAGGTCAACCGTTCCGAAAGGCTTAACGCTTACCATATTTTAACCCTCGTAGCCGTTGGGGTGGCTGCTGTGCCAGCTCCATGCGTCGGCGATTATCTCGTCAAGTCCGCGCTTAGGAGTCCAGCCAAGCAGCTCGGCAGCCTTTTTGTTGGATGCGATGAGCACCGAAGGGTCGCCCGCACGTCTGGGCTCTATCTTTGCGGGGATTTCCTTGCCGGTGATGCGGCGTGCCGATTCGATGATCTGCTTTACCGAATAGCCGTCGCCGCTGCCAAGGTTGAAGATACCGCTCTTATCCTCGCGCTCGAGGTATTCAAGAGCAAGCAGATGCGCCTCAACCAAATCGCGGACATGGATATAATCACGGATGCAGGTGCCGTCGGCGGTGGGGTAATCGTCACCGAAAATGCCGATGTGGCTGCGCTGGCCGAGTGCGGCCTTCATTACAAGGGGGATAAGGTGGGATTCGGGGTTGTGATCCTCGCCGATAGTTACGTCGGTGTTGGAGCCTGCGGCGTTAAAGTATCTCAGCGCCGCATAGCGGATGCCGTGTGCCTGATCGCACCACTTGAGCATGCCCTCGATGGCAAGCTTGCTTGCGCCGTAGGGGTTGGTGGGATCGGTGCGGTCGGTCTCTTCGATGGGCTGCTTTTCCGGCTCGCCATAGGTTGCGGCGGTGGAGGAGAAAACGATGCGCTTTACGTTGTGCTTTCTCATGGCGCCCAGCATCGAGATAGAACCTGCAACATTGTTTCCGTAATACTTAAGCGGATCGGTAACGCTTTCGCCAACCAGCGAAAAAGCGGCAAAGTTGATAACACCGTCTATTTCGTTTTCGGCAAATACAGTGTCGAGAAAATCGCCGTCGCGAAGATCGCCGATATAGGTTTTGCGGGCGCCCTTTACGGCCTGCTGATGACCGGTGCAAAGGTTATCAACAACAACGGTGTCAATGCCGCGCTCTGCAAGCAGCGCTACCATGTGGCTTCCGATATAACCGGCACCGCCGGCGACAAGAATAGTTTTCATGTTATTTTTCCTCCTCAAACCGATTTGATAAAGCGCATGAAGGCCTCTCTGCCCTCGTCACTGCATTTGTATACGCCTGCGTGCTCCAGAACCTCGGCAAAAATCTGTCCGACCTCATCCTGAATGATAGACATTACGTTTTCGCCGGTAAAGCTGTATTTCTTTTTCATTTCGTCAGCCCAGTCAGCATGCTTTAAAAGCGATTGGTCGGCTCTGATGTCGCTGCCGTTGACAAGTGCTTCGGCAAGGGATGCAAGCTCGTTTTTAAGTCTTGCGGGAAGAACGGCGAGACCCATTACCTCGATAAGACCGATGTTTTCCTTTTTGATGTGGTGCAGCTCAGGGTGGGGATGGTATACACCCAGCGGAAATTCTTCGGTGGTGATGTTGTTTCTCAGCACCAGATCAAGCTCAAACTTTCCATCTCTCATTCTTGCGATGGGGGTGATGGTGTTGTGCGGCTCGCCGTCGGTCTCGGCAAAGATAAAGGCAGCTTCATCGGTGTATCCTCGCCATGCCAGCAGAATCTTGTCGGCAAGCTCTACAAGGCGGTCATCGCTATCGCTGCGAAGTCTGATTACCGACATCGGCCAGTTTACTATTCCGCACTCAATGTCCTCAAAGCCGTTGAAGGAGATCTCTCGTTCAATGGGGGCTTTCTCCATCGCAAAGGTGTATTTGCCGCCCTGAAAGTGGTCGTGGCTCAAAATAGAACCGCCGACTATGGGCAGGTCGGCGTTGGAGCCGACAAAATAGTGGGGGAATATCTTGATGAAATCCAGCTGCTTGCGGAAGGTGGAGCGTTCTATCTTCATCGGAACGTGCTGACCGTTAAATACGATGCAGTGCTCGTTGTAGTAAACATAGGGGGAGTACTGGAAGAACCAGTCCTTATTGTCGATGGTTATCGGCATGATGCGGTGGTTCTGGCGGGCAGGGTGGTTCATTCTGCCCGAGTAACCTTCATTTTCGGCGCAAAGCTGGCACTTGGGATAGCCGCTCTGGGGAGCAGCCTTGGCAGCGGCGATGGCCTTGGGATCCTTTTCGGGCTTGGAAAGGTTGATGGTTATATCCAGATCGCCGTATTTGGTGGAGGATACCCACTTAACATCCTTTGCAATGCGGTAGCGGCGGATATAGTCGGTGTCCTGGCTGAGCTTATAGTACCAGTCGGTAGCCTTTTCGGGAGCTTCGGCATATTTCGCCTTGAATTCGCCGATTACCTGCGAGGGGCGGGGAGTGAGTATTCCCATCAATTCGGTATCGAACAGATCGCGGGAGGTGATGTCGTCTTCGATTATGCCCTGCTCACAAGCCCAGTCGAGAATTTCCTTAAGGATATCTTCAAGCGGTCTTTTTTGAGCGGTCGCAGGTTTATCCCAGTCGGAAAGCTTTAAAGCGGCAAGG